>NZ_JBEYWW010000007.1:0-294936 GCF_040644635.1 Microbispora sp. NPDC046933
ATACGGGGGGGGGCGCGGGGCCGGGGGGCGGTGGCGGGGGGGCCGGGCCCCCTCGGCCGGCGGGGGGGGGGGGCGGCCCCCCCCCCCGGGGGGGGGGGGGCGGGGGCCCCCCCGGCCCCGCGCCGACCTGGCCGCGACACCGCTGGTGGTGCGCGAGCCCGGCTCGGGCACCCGCCACGCGCTCGACCGCCTCCTGACCGGGCCGGACGTCGCCCCGCCGATCCTGGAGCTGTCCTCCAACGCCGCGGTGAAGGTGGCGGTGGAGACCGGGGTCGCCCCGGCGGTCCTCAGCCAGCTCGCCGTGGCCGCGGAACTGCGCGACGGGCGCCTGATCGAGGTGCCCGTCGCCGATCTCGACCTGTGGCGGCCGCTGTTCGCGGTGTGGCGTGCCAGGACCCGGCTGACCGGCCCGGCCGCCGAGCTCGTCCGCCTCGCCCGCACCGCCGTTCGAGGTACTTCCTAAAGGGATCCCGCCCAGAGCGGGAACGACCGGCGCCCTCGCCATGGCGTACGCCGGCTCCGCGCCCGCAGCGAGGAGTTCTCGGCGCTGTGGGACACCCACGACGTCGCCGTGCGCCGCGCCGACGTCAAGCGCTTCCTGCATCCGGTCGTCGGCCTGCTGCTGGAGCTGGACTGCGAGGTGATGCTGAGCCCGGAGCACGACCAGCGGCTGGTCGTCTGCACCGCCCGCCCGGGCAGCGAGTCCTACGAGCGGCTGGAGCTGCTGCGCGTGGTCGGCCTCCAGGACCTGACCCGCGGCTGCACCGCTGGGCCGTCCGGGTTCACACTCCCTAGCTCCACTCCCAGCGGATGCCGCGCACGCCGGGCCGGGCGCCGGTGTCCACCAGGTGGGCGGTCCCGCACGCGTCGACGCGCAGCTCGCCCGCGTCCCGCGGCGGCGCGGACGCGTCCGGGGACCAGGTGTGGAAGCACCGCACCGGCAGCCGCCCGCCGGTGAACCGCACCTGCACCAGATGCTGCTCGACCGGGTCCCGCAGGCGCCGGTCGTACCGGTCGGCGGCGGCGACGGCGGTGACGTACTCCACGACGTGGGTCTCGCCGGGGGCGAGCGGGTGCGGGAAGATCAGCTCGGTCAGGGGGCCGGTCCCGTCGTCGCCGCCGCGGCCGGGCCGGCAGCACTCGGTGCGCAGCAGCCGGGTGCCCGGCGGGTGGGCGACCACGTACCGGTCCACGCCCGGCGCGGCGGCCCGCAGCACGACCCTGGCGCTCACCCGATGCCGCCGGCCGGCGCCCACCACCACCTGCTCGTGGTGGCTGAGCACGATGAGCGTCTCCGGCCGCCGGCCCCGCGGGCGGGGCGGCCCGAGCAGGCCGATCAACGCGTACTCGGGCAGGGACAGGATGCCTTCGAGCTCACGGACCGCCGCCAGCGAGGCGGCGCGCTCGGGCCGGGACCGGCCGCGCTGCCAGTAGCTGAGGCTGGACAGGCTGACGTCGACGCCCCGCTCGCGCAGCCGTGAGTGCAGGCGGTCGAGGCTCAGCCCCCGGGCGCGGATGGCCGCCCGCAGGGCACGCTCGAAGGGCCCGGATCGGAGGACCTCCGCGAGCTCGTCGTCCACCACCAGGGCTCCTCCTCGGAAGCGCCAGGGCGGGAAAAGTCGAGTATCACTCGCGATCGCGTGCCGGGCAAGGGGCAATCTTCCATCGCACTACCGGATCTGTCGTGAAACGGGACCTTCGTGGGTACGCTCCATTCCCCGCCGCCAGGGGGCTTGCCACGGGGAAGGAGGACGCATGGCCCGCTACGACGAGCACGACCAGGCACGGTGGGTGCCGGAGCCGCCGGGCAACCCCGAGCGGAGCGCGTTCGAGCGGGACCGGGCACGCGTGCTCCACAGTGCCTCGCTGCGCAGGCTCGCCGCCAAGACGCAGGTGGTGGCCCCGGCCGACTGCACCGGCCTGCACAGCCCCCGTACGCGGCTGACCCACTCGCTGGAGTGCGCGCAGATCGGCCGGGAGATGGGCAAGGTCCTCGGCTGCGACCCCGACCTGGTGGAGACCGCCTGCCTCGCCCACGATCTCGGCCATCCCCCGTTCGGCCACAACGGGGAGGCCGCCCTCGACGAGCTGGCCGCGCCGTGCGGCGGGTTCCAGGGCAACGCGCAGAACCTGCGCCTGCTGACCCGGCTGGAGGCCAAGGTCATCACCGAGGACGGCCGCAGCGCCGGGCTCAACCTCACCCGGGCCGCGCTCGACTCGGTCTGCAAGTATCCCTGGGCCGGGTCCTCCTGCCGGATCCCCGGCGTCCCGCTCGCCGGAGAGGGCCAGCCGTACTGCGTCTACCCCGACGACCTGCCGGTCTTCCGCTGGGTGCGGGAGGGGGCGCCCGACTACGCGGTCGGCTTCGAGGCGCAGGTCATGGACTGGGCCGACGACGTGGCGTACTCGGTGCACGACCTGGAGGACGCGCTGACGTGCGGCCACGTCACGATGGCGGCCCTGCGGGACCCGGAGGAGCGGCTGGAGGTGTGCCGCCTGACGAGGGAGTGGTACGCGCCCGACGCCGCCCTGGAGGAGCTGTCGGAGACCTTCGCGCGGCTGCTCGCCGAGCCGCTGTGGCCGGCCGCCTTCGACGCCGGGCTCGCCGACCTCGCCGCGCTCAAGCGGCTCACCAGTGCGCTCATCGGCCGGCTGTGCCGCTCCGCCCAGGACGCCACACGTGAGGCGTACGGCTGCCGCCCCGCGCCGGGAGGCAGGGGCAGCCACGACCGGTACGCCGCGGAGCTGGTGGTGCCGAGGACCACCCGCCTGGAGTGTGCGCTGCTCAAGGGGGTGACGGCCCGCTACGTGATGTCGCGGGAGGCCCACCACGCCGTCCAGGCCCGGCAGCGCGAGATCATCGCCGAGCTGGGCGACCTCATCCTGCGCGGCGCCCCGGCGACGCTGGAGCCCGCCCTGCGGCCGCAGTTCGAGCAGGCCGCCGACGACGCGGGGCGGTTGCGCGCGGTGGTCGACCAGATCGCCTCACTGACCGACGCCTCCGCCATGGGCTGGCACCGCCGCCTGTCGTCCGCCACGCACCGCCTCAGGGCCGGCTGACCCGCCGCGCCGCCTCCGCCGCACCGCCTCCGCCGCACCGCAGGACACCCCCTAGATCGGTATGGGGGTGGGCATGCCGTTGTCGTTGTCGTTCTTCTTCTTGGGCGGCGTGGTCGCCTTGGGGGTGGGGGTGGTGGTGGTCTGCTTGGACGCGCACAACTGAGTGCAGGGCGGTGTCTCGCCCAGCCGCTTGCGCAGCGCCAGCGTGGCCTTGCGCGGCGAGACGGTGCGGTTGCCGTCGTCCCACGCGTCGAGGTACGGCCACGGCGGCACGACACCCCGGCGCACCCACCAGTTCTGCGGCGCGGTCGGCCACGAGATGGCGAAGTAGAGGTTGCTCGCGGTGTCGCGCGCGTTGCCGGTGTTGCCCACCCGCCCGAGCAGCTGCCCGGCCTTGACCTTGGTGCCCGGCGTGATGTCCTGCTCCACGGAGTCGAGATGGCCGCCGAGGTACAGCACCCCGTCCTCGCCCTTGACCGTGACGAACCGGCCCTCCCGGTCGGCACCGCGATCGGTGGAGGGCGACCAGAGGTTCTTGACGTTGACCTCCTGGACCACCCCGTCGACCGGCGACACGAACGCGCACCCCTTCTTCGCCCAGATGGTGGTCTTGGGCAGCACCAGCAGCTTGCGGGCGTACGACGCCTTGCAGCCCTTGACGGGGAAGGCGTACGTGTAGGGGGACATCTTCGGCGGCGGGACCCGCACCGGCTCCTCTCCGGGAGGAGGCACGGCGTGGCCCGGCTGGGAGGCGACCGTGGCGGCCGTGACGCCGCCCCCCGGCGGCGGTGTGGGCGGTAGCGTGCTCACTCCCGCGACCCCGGCGGGCGCGCCGCAGGACGCCGCGACGAACGCGGCGCCGGCGAGGGCGGCAAGTCTCCCCGATCGCATGATCTCCACCTGGTCGACGTTACCGAACCTTTCCTTTGTAACGGACCAAGCCGTACATCACGACCGATTCCGGAAAGTCGTGACTAGTCCTCTACGTCGGCGGCGGGGCGTCCGGGCTGTCGGGGGCAGGCTCTAGACTCGCCAGCGTGGCAGGGCGAAGCGGTCGGATCAGTGACGAGGACATCGCGCTCGTGCGGGAGCGCTCGCCGATCGCCGACGTCGTCGGCGAGCACATCCAGCTCCGCAACGCGGGCGGGGGCAACCTGAAGGGGCTGTGCCCGTTCCACGACGAGAAGTCGCCCTCCTTCAACGTCACCCCGGCCCGGGGCTACTACTACTGCTTCGGCTGCGCCGAGGGCGGCGACGTCATCACGTTCGTCCGTAAGATCGAGAACCTGACGTTCACCGAGGCCGTCGAGCGGCTCGCCCAGCGCGCGGGCATCCAGCTCCGCTACGAGCAGGGCGGCTACGTGCCCGGCCGCGAGCAGGGCGAGCGGCTGCGGCTGATCGAGGCGCACCGCGCCGCCGCCGAGTTCTACGCCGAGCGGCTGTCCAGCCCGGAGGCGGCCCCGGGGCGGCGCTTCCTGTCCGAGCGCGGCTTCGAGCGGGCCGACGCCGAGCACTTCGGCGTCGGCTACGCGCCCAACGAGTGGGAGGCGCTGTCGCGGCACCTGATGGCCCGCGGGTTCACCTCCCAGGAGCTGATCAAGGGCGGACTGGCCCGCGAGGGCAGGCGCGGCCCCGTCGACCGGTTCCGCGGCCGGCTGATCTGGCCGATCCGCGACATCACCGGTGACGTCATCGGGTTCGGCGCGCGCAAGCTCCTCGACTCCGACGACGGCCCCAAATACCTGAACACCCCCGAGAGCCCGATCTACCACAAGAGCTCGGTGCTGTACGGCGTGGACCTCGCCAAGCGGGAGATCGCCAAGCGGTCCCAGGCCGTCATCGTGGAGGGCTACACCGACGTCATGGCCTGCCATCTCGCCGGCGTGCCGACCGCGGTGGCCACCTGCGGCACCTCCTTCGGGGAGGACCACATCAAGGTCCTGCGCCGGCTGCTGCTCGACCAGGCCGAGTTCCGGGGTGAGGTGATCTTCACCTTCGACGGCGACTCGGCGGGGCAGAAGGCCGCCCTGCGCGCGTTCCAGGACGAGCAGAAGTTCGTCACGCAGACCTTCGTCGCCGTGCAGCCCGACGGCCTCGACCCCTGCGACCTGCGGGTCAAGCAGGGCGACGCCGCCGTACGCGACCTGATCGCCGGCCGCGAGCCGCTGTTCGCCTTCGCGATCCGCAGCACACTGTCCCGCTACGACCTCAACACCAACGAGGGACGCCTGGCCGCGCTCGACGCCGCCGCGCCCGTCGTGGCCTCGATCAAGGACCCGGGGCTGCGCAAGACCTACGTGGTGGACCTCGACCGCTGGCTCGGCTTCATGGACGAGGGCTTCGTCATCCAGCGCGTGCAGCAGGTCGTGGGGCGGACGCAGGAGGGCGGGCGCGCCCCAGGTCGGCAGCAGGGCAGGCAGCAGGCGGCGCGCGGAGCCGCGCCCGCGGGGTCCGCCCCGGTGCGGCAGGAGCCGATGGACCCCGCCGTCCGCCTGGAGGCGGAGGCGCTCAAGCTCGCCGTGCAGCGGCCCGCCCTGCTCGGGCCGGAGTTCGACGCCCTCGGCGCGGCGACGTTCACCCTGCCCGAGCACGTCGCGCTGTACGAGGTCATCGTGGCGGCGGGAGGGACCGCCGCCGGAGGGCCCGGCGGGCGCGAGTGGGTCGACCGGCTGCTGGAGCAGGCCGACGCCGAAACGCCGGGCGGGAGCGGCATCGACCTGAGGTCGCTCGTCACCCGGTTCGCGGTCGAGGCCGTGCGCGCCGACGTGAACGTCGAGGAGCGGTACGGCGCGGCCGTCCTGGCCAAGATCCAGGAGGTCGCGGTCGGCCGGGCCGTCGCCCAGGTGAAGTCGCGGCTGCAGCGGCTCAACCCGGTCGAGGAGCAGCAGGAGTACAACCGGCTGTTCGGCGAACTCGTGGCGCTGGAACAGCAGCGACGTGTGTTGCGAGAACGCGCCAGCGGGGCCTGAATAAACTCCCCTTTCCAGATCTCACAGTCGCCAAACATATAATTTGATCTCGATTCGGTATTGACTTCCGCCTTACCTTGGGTGACAAAAATAGGCCTGCCATTTAGTGGTGCCTTTCCTGCACACTGTCTTGCGTGGGTGCATCGGTGCTGCCAAGCAGGCCGCCATCGGTAGACCAGGTGGCGGACCTCGTCGCGAAGGGAAGGGAACGCGGGAGCGTCACGGTTGACGACGTGGCCGCCGCGCTCGACCGATCCGAGTTGCCCGCCGACGCGCTGGAGCGTGTCGTGCGGATGCTCGCCGAGAACGGGGTTGAGGTCCTCGAGCCGCAAGGCGACGAGGAGCCCAGCAAGCCGGACGAGGAGGATATCGGCAAACGCGCTCCGACCAGCGACCTGGTCAGGATCTACCTCAGGGAGATCGGCAGGGTTCCGCTGCTCACCGCCGAGGAGGAGGTGGAGCTGGCCAAGGCCATCGAGGCCGGCCTGTTCGCGGAGGACAAGCTCTGCGAGAGCCCCGCCGCCAGGTTCGCCCGGCCGGAGCTGGAGGACCTGGTCTGGGAGGGTGTCCGCGCCAAGCAGCGGCTCATCGAGGCCAACCTCAGGCTCGTGGTCTCCATCGCCAAGCGCTATGTGGGCCGCGGAATGCTGTTCCTGGATCTCATTCAGGAAGGCAATCTCGGTCTCATCCGTGCGGTCGAGAAATTCGACTACACCAAGGGATACAAGTTCTCGACCTATGCGACCTGGTGGATTCGCCAGGCGATCACCCGGGCCATCGCCGACCAGGCGAGAACGATCCGGATTCCCGTGCACATGGTCGAAACGATCAACAAATTGGTCCGCGTGCAGCGGCAGCTCCACCAGGACCTCGGCCGGGAGCCCGCCCCCGAGGAGATCGCCGCCGAGATGGACCTGCCCATCGACCGCGTGGTGGAGATCCAGCGCATCGCGCAGGAGCCGGTCTCGCTCCAGGCGCCCATCGGCGAGGAGGACTCCGACCTCGGCGACTTCATCGAGGACGCCGACGCCGTGGTGCCGATGGAGGCCGCGGCCTTCATCATGCTGCAGGACCAGCTCGACGACATCCTGGCCACGCTGTCGGAGCGCGAGCAGCGGATCATCCAGCTCCGGTTCGGCCTGTCCGACGGCCACCCCCGCACGCTGGAGGAGGTCGGCCGGGAGTTCGGCGTGACGCGTGAGCGCATCCGCCAGATCGAGTCCAAGACGCTGGCCAAGCTGCGCCACCCCACCAGGGCCCAGATGCTCCGGGACTACCTGGACTGACGCCTCGACCGCGGACGAGCGCCTCCCGCCCTCTGGGAGGCGCTCGTCGCGTTCCCGGTGTCGTGCCCGGCGCGCCCAGGCGAACGCCGGCGTCCGGTGGCGCAGGCCGGGTCCTTGGAGCGATCCATATGCGAGTCGTCCGGTGGGGTGTAACCATCGCCGGACGACCCGGAAGGTGGATCACGTGAGCGAGCCCGCGATTCGGCCGAACGAGACGACGGTGCCGTTGATGCCGTGCGTGTCAGTGGAGGAGACCCTGGCGAACGATGACCTGCAGGCCTTCCGCGCGCTCAAGTCCGCGGTGCGCAGGCGCGGCGCGGACGCCTCGCCGATGGAGCGGGCCATCGCCCTGTGTCACCTTGTCGATCTGGCCACGGCCCTCGGCGAGCCCACCGATCCCTGGCTCGCCGATCTACGAGGTCTGGAGCTCACGGCTGACGACAGGCAGCGCGTCGAGTCGGAACTCGGGCATCTCGCCGGACTTCGGGAGTGGCTCGCCTGAAGTGTGAAAGCGGCTCCTGCCTGGGGGGAGCGAAGTCCGGACCGGGCCGCCGGATAGCCTCTGGGGTGTTAACGGTCGTCGTACGCTGGCGGTGCTCCCTTGACTCCTCAGAAGCCATCACTGTCCCGCCTGTTCGGCTCCCGGCTTCCCCGTGAGGCCCGTACGGCTCTCGCCCTGGAAAGCGGCGAGCGCCCGATCAGCCACGCGCGGACGCCGGAGGGCGGCCACATCGTCGCCACCACCCAGGCGCTGCACCTGCCGGACGGGCAGCGCCTGCCGTGGCACCTGATGGACAAGGCCGTGTGGGACGAGGAGGGCGTGACGGTCACGATGACGGACGGAGCCGTCCACCGGGCCCTCCTGCCCGAGCCGGGCAGGCTGCCGGAGACGATCCGCGAGCGGGTGACCTCGACGATCGTCGCGAGCCGCCATGTGACCATCAACGGCCGCGGGGGAGTGCGCCTGGTCGCCCGCCGGATTCCCGGCTACGACACCCCGCGCTGGGAGTTCATCTTCGACCCCGGGCTCGACGCCGACGACCCGGGCCTGCGCGCCCACGCCGAGCAGGCCCTCGAAGAGGTACGCCGCAGCCTCGGCGTCTGACGACGGCACGGCCGGCGCATGGAATGATCACTGCGCATGAGATGGCGAGTGACGATGGCGGCCGTGCTCGGGATCGCGGCCATACCGGTGCCCGCCCGGGCGGCGTCGGTCGACGTGGTGGCCGCCGTGCGGCGGCTCCAGGCCCAGGGCAGCCCGGTGAAGGTCTTCCAGCACACCTCGGTGGCCTGGCCGCGCGACCCCCGGTTCGACGAGATGCCACGCGGTTACTGCAAGGGCGGGAGCGACGACCCCCACGTGACGGGTATGGCGCGGCTGGGCCGGGGCGGGGTCGTGGCCGCGGACATGAAGCGGTCGATGCCGTTCGGCAACTGCCGTCTGCGGTTCCTGAGAGAGGACGCCGCCGGCGGCGACCGGCGCGCGGGTGACCTCGCCCAGGTCGGTTCGGCGACGCATCGCGTGCGCAGCGTCGGCGGGGTGCTCTACGGCGCGGGTCCGGCGTACGGTGGCACGTCGTGGGCGAGGATGGGCAAGGCGTCCGGCGGCGCGGCGCTGTACGGTGACCAGATCGTCGACGCCTTCGACCTCGGGACGCTCACGGCCCTGGTCGCCTCCGCGTCGAGCAGCAGGCCGGGATCGGCGGTCCACGACGCCGACGACCGCGCGATCAAGAAGACCTGGGGCTACCGCGGCACGACGACCTTCGGCAAGCTGTTCGAGATCTCCAAGCCGTTCAGGACGATGCTCGGCGGGCGGCTCGACCCCCGGTTCAGCGGGATCACGGTCTTCTGGGGCATCGCCACCGACATGACCGGAAAGCCGATCGTGGTCCAGGCTGTCTGGCGGCCCGGCAAGGGCTACCCGGCGGAGTCCGTGGCCGTCTCCACCCGCTTCAGCTGGGATGTGAAGGCCTCCATCACGGCTCCGCGCACCGGCAGGGCCGCGCGGGACCCCTACGGGGACGACGTGGTCGACCTGTACCGTTCCTGAAATCGTCCCGCGGCGGGCGTGCAGCGCCTGGGGAGGAGTACACGCGGCGGGCCCCGGCTACCGCATCGGGGGCCCACCGCCCGTTCCCGGGGCCGCGCACCGGCGCGACCGTGTCGCCGGCACCCGCGGCGGCGGGGAGGCCCGGCCGGCAGGCCGCCGGGAATTGCTCCGGCGGCGGCCCGGGCGTGGTCTGCCGGGGGATCGGCTCAGGGGATCTGGTCGGCGCCGGCCGGCCAGCCGGTGGCCGTGCCGACCCGGTCGGTCCTGTCGGCCTCCCAGGTCTCCGTCTTCTTCAGGAACGGCACCTTGTCGCCCGCGAAGTCCTTGGCCTTGCCCGCCACCTTCGAGGCCTGGGCGCCGACCAGCCCCGCCGCCTCCTGCACCGTGGGGCTGTCCGCGAACCGCTGCGCGAAACGCTTGATCTGCTCGTAGCGCTCACGCCCGGCCCGCGTGCCGAGGACGTAGCCGACGGCCAGCCCGGTGGCGAACATCGCCTTGTATCGCATCTTCCACCTCCGCGCTCGTGTTCCCCGCCCCCTACCCCGAGGGCCTGTCTCTATCCAACAGCAGACGCTCCGGCCCCGCCCGGGCGGGCTCCCTGGGCCGTCCGGACGCTCTTTGCCGTACGCCGATCAAGACCCGGCGACTCGCGGACGGAATCGATGTGACAGACACCCCCCGGAGTGCGCTAATCTAGTTCCGCGCCGCAAGGAAAGCCGAAAGGCCGGAACGAGCGGAGCAGGCAGTAACAGCAGTAGAGAGCACGATCCCGTGTAGCTCAATCGGCAGAGCAGCCGGCTGTTAACCGGCAGGTTATAGGTTCGAGTCCTATCGCGGGAGCATTTCACCCCGGGGCGGTGGTCACAGACCACCGCCCCGGGGTTTTTGTATCGCTCCCGAGCAGGAACAGCACATGTGTCAGTGCCGACACGGGTTGACGCAAAAGGACGGACGCCCCCCGTCGCGGTGGATGTGGTTGGTCCAGGCGCGGCAGGGCGCCGGGGTTGGGAGCGGCGAGCGGTCCCCGGCGCCAAGGCAGACGCGGCCGACGCGCACGTGCCGGCCGGTCCGCAGCGTCCGAACCGGGCGGTTGCAGCGGAGACAACGGGCGGGCCAGCGGGATCCGTAGACAGGCAATTAGCTAATTGCCATAATGCTCTGGTGTTGGACCTGGAGCTGGTGAAGGCGCTGGCGAACGACAAGCGCCTGCTGATCCTGGAGTGGTTGCGCGATCCCGAGCGGCACTTCCCGCCGCAGCGCGACGGTGATCTGGTCCGCGACGGGGTCTGTTCCTTGTTCATCGCCCAGAAATTGGGGGTGAGCCAGCCGACCTGCGGCGATCACCTGCGAGTGCTCTCCCAGGCGGGGCTGGTGCGCGGCAAGAAGATCAAGCAGTGGGTGTTCTACCAGCGCGATGAGGACCGCATCGCGCGCGCGAAGGAGTTGCTGAGCGGTGAGTGGTGAGCTGGGCGGCGCCGTCGCGGCGCCCGGGGGCCTGGGGCTCTATGAGCGTCTCATCAAAGACCTGGATGCCGCCGGGGCGCGCTATCGGCTGATCGACCATGCGCCCGAAGGGCGTACCGAACTGGTCAGCGCCCTGCGCGGGCACGACGTCGCGCAGGCGGCCAAGTGCCTGATCGTCATGGTCAAGGTCGGCAAGAAGCAGACCCGGCACGTGCTGGCCGTGGTGCCCGGTGACGCCCGCCTGGATCTGCAGGCGCTCAAGGCGTTGCTGGAGGGCACCTACGCCGCCTTCGCCGACCGGGACAGAGCCGAGGAGCTGGCCGGCAGCGTGAGCGGCACGGTGCTGCCCTTCAGCTACCACCCCGAGCTGGAGGTCATCGCCGATCCGGCGTTGCTGCGGATGCCGGAGCTGTTCTTCAACGCCGCCCGGCTGGACCGCTCTGTCGCCCTGGCCACCGACGACTACGTGCGCCTGGCCGCCCCTCGTATCGCGCCCATCACCACCGCGTCCTGACCCCGGCCGCCCGCAGGGGCGAGCGCGGTCACCGGCCGCCGTCCGAAGGAGGAAACCGTGTCGCAGAGGGACTACGCCATCCACTACCAGCCGCTGTTCACCACCCTTCAAGCGATGGACGTCCAAGCGCTGATCGATCAGGTCGACGATCCCTGGTATAACCAGACCCTGATCCAGGTCGGGGACGTATGGGTGCGGCTGGGCGTGATGCACGGCGAGTTCCACTGGCACAAGCACGACGAGCAGGATGAGTTCTTCTTCGTCCTGGACGGGCTGTTCCGTATCGAGCTGGAGGGCGCAGACACCGTCGAGCTCGGCCCCCGGCAGGCGTTCACCGTCCCGGCCGGGATGTCGCACCGGCCCGTCGTCCCCGTCCGCAGCGCCGTACTGATGATCGAGAAGGCCGGGGTCGTCGCCACCGGAGACTGACCGGGCCCGGCCACCGCCACGACGACACACCCCGTGACCCCTGGAGGACCACCATGCACGCCTCACTGCAGCCGGGTCTGACCGCGCGGCTGGACTATGTGGTACCGGTCGAGCGTACGGTGCCGCACCTGCTGCCCGAGTCCGACGACTTCACCGCCCTGCCCGGGGTCCTGGCCACCGGCTATCTGGTCGGCGTCGTGGAATGGACCTGCATGCGCGCCCTGCAAGGGCACCTGGAGGACGGCGAGCAGAGCCTCGGCGTGCACGTCGACCTCAGTCACCAGGCGCCCACACCTCCCGGCGCCACTCTCACCGTCCTCGCGGAACTGACCGCGGTCGAGGGCAGGCAGCTCACCTTCACCGTCCACGCCCGGGACGGCGCCGCCACCGTCTGCCAGGGCACCCACCGCCGCGCCGTCATCGACACCGAACGCTTCCACGCGCGGCTCAACGCGCGAACCACCGCCTGAAGCCGGTCGGTCGACAGCTTCGCCAGGGAAGCCTGAGGCCGCCGGTGTGTGGATTTGGCGGACAAATCCGGGGACTTCGCGGAAAATGTGATCGCCGTGACCGTACCGGTCGCGGCTGCCGCGGACCACGGACGGCGCAGTGGGGTGAGGGCCACTGCGGGAAGGGTGTCGCCGCCGGCCCGGAACCGGTGCGGGGCGCCCGTGAGCGCGAAGTGTGTGGCGGTCGTGCTGACTTGGCGGAAATCGAAGAAGACCCCGGCGCCCGTACGGGACCGCGGGGAGGAGATCGACAGGCGGGAGGCGGAGGACTTCATCCGGCTCCACCACGCGGAGAACCCCGTGGCGGGCCCGGTGGAGATCCGGCTCCGGGAGGTCCTCGCGGAGATCGACCAGACGGGGACGTACACGCACACCACGGGCGAGCTGACCTTCGGCGCGCGGGTGGCGTGGCGCAACAGCAACAGATGCATCGGTCGCCTCTACTGGCGGTCGCTGCAGGTCCGTGACCGGCGGCACGTGGACACCGCCGACGGCGTGGCCGAGGAGTGCGTCGAGCATCTCAGGGCGGCCACCGGGAGGGGCAGGATCCGCCCCACGATCACGGTGTGCGCCCCCGACCGGCCGGGGGAGCGGGCGCCGCGGATCTTCAACGACCAGCTCATCCGGTACGCCGGATACGTACGCGAGGACGGCTCGGTCCTCGGCGACCCGGCGAACGCGCGGATCACCGAGCGGGCCCTGCGGATGGGCTGGCGGGGGGAGGGCACGAGGTTCGACGTCCTGCCGCTGATGGTGGAGGCCAAGGGCGCCCTGGTCCTGCGGGAGGTGCCGCGCGAGGCGGTCCTGGAGGTGCCCCTCCGGCACCCGGTCTTCCCGTGGTTCGCCGGCCTCGGGCTCAGGTGGCACGCCGTGCCGGCGATCGCGAACATGTCGCTGGAGATCGGCGGTGTCAGCTATCCGTGCGCGCCGTTCAACGGCTGGTACATGGGCACCGAGATCGGCGCGCGCAACCTCGCCGACCGGGACCGCTACGACCAGCTTCCCGTCGTCGCGGAGCGGCTCGGCCTCGACACCTCCCACGAGCGGACGCTCTGGCGCGACCAGGCGCTGGTGGAGCTCAACGTCGCCGTGCTGCACTCCTTCGCGGAGGACGGTGTCACGATCACCGACCACCACACCGAGGCGCGGCGGTTCCTGACCCATCTGGAGCGGGAGGAGCGCAGCGGGCGCGTCTGCCCCGCCGACTGGTCCTGGATCGTGCCGCCCCTGTCCGGCGCCGCGACGCCGGTCTTCCACCGCTACTACGACGACGTACGGCTCACGCCGGCCTACGTCCACCGCCCTCCCCTGAGGTAGAACCGTGTAGAACATAGTTCGGGTTAGGGAGGGTGAACATGGTGGTGCTGTCCGAGGACGACGGCGGTGTGCGGATCCTGACGTTGAACCGGCCCGAACGGCTGAACGCCTGGACCGCCGAGATGGGACGGCGCTACTTCGACCTGCTGGAGGAGGCCGACCGCGACCCGTCCGTACGGGCGGTCGTGGTGACCGGCGCGGGGAAGGGCTTCTGCGCCGGGGCCGACTTCGCGGACCTGACGGCCATCCAGACCGGTGACTACGGCCGCGACGACACCCACGAGCAGGACCGCAGGCCCACCACGTTCCCCACCACTCTGCGGACGCCGGTCGTCGCGGCGGTCAACGGCGCGTGCGCCGGGCTGGGCATGGTCCACGCGCTCGTGTGCGACGTGGTCGTCACCGCCGACGACGCCAAGTGGACGACCGCGTTCTCCCGGCGCGGCCTCGTCGCCGAGTGGGGCCTGGGCTGGATCCTGCCGCGGCTGGCGGGGCAGGCGCGGGCGATGGACCTGCTGCTGTCCGGCCGGGTCTTCACCGGCGCGGAGGCGTGCGCCATGGGCCTCGCCGTACGGGCAGTGCCGGGGGAGCGGCTGCTGGCCGAGGCCGTCGCGTACGCGAAGGAGCTGGCCACCCAGTGCTCGCCCGCCTCGATGGCCGTGATCAAGCGGCAGATCTGGGGCGGCTGGCAGGCGGGGCTCGACGAGGCCAGGGACGAGGCCGTGCGGCTGATGCTGGAGTCGTTCCGGCGGCCGGACTTCGCCGAGGGAGTGGCGAGCTTCCTCGAACGCCGGCCGCCGGACTTCCCACCCCTGGCCTAGGACTCAGCGAACGCGGTGCGCGCCGGCCGCAGGGGTGGCCGGCAGGAACGTCGGCGCGGCCCAGCCGCGCTCGGCGTAGGCCTGCTCCACGGTGGCGCGGACCCGGTCCACCCGGTCGTCGGCGACGAGCGCGATGGCCGAGCCGCCGAAGCCGCCGCCGGTCATCCGCGCCCCGCGCGCGCCGCCCTTGACCGCGCCCTCCACCGCCACGTCCAGTTCCGGGCAGGAGACCTGGTACTGGTCCCGCAGCGACAGGTGCGAGGCGTTCAGCAGGGCGCCGATCTCCTGCACGGCTCCGGCCCGCAGCAGCCCGATCACGGCCTCCACCCGGTGGTTCTCGGTGACGACGTGCTGGGTGCGGGCCCGCTCGTCGCCGCTGAGCCTCGACAGGGCCACGGCGAGGTCGGTGACGTCCCGCAGCGAAGGGACGCCGAGGTGCTTGGCCGCGTTCTCGCAGTCCTGGCGCCGCTCGGCGTACTGCCCGTCGGCCAGCTCGTGGTGCACGCCGGTGTTGATGATGAGGATCTGCATGCCGTATGCCGACAGGTCGAACGGCACGGCCCGGCTGGCCAGCGATCGGCAGTCGAGGAACAGCGCGTGCCCCTCCCTGCTGAGCGCGGAGGCCGCCTGGTCCATGATCCCGCACGGCATGCCGACGAACTCGTTCTCGGCCTTCTGACACAGCCTGGCCAGCTCCATCGGCTCCAGGCCCAGGCCGTACAGGTCGTTCAGGGCGAGACCGACGGACACCTCGAGCGCGGCGCTGGAGGACAGCCCGGCGCCCTTGGGCACGTCGCCGTCGATCACGATGTCCGCGCCGCGCACCGGCAGCCCGGCGCCGCGCATCGTCGAGACGACTCCGGCGGGGTAGCGGGCCCAGCCCTCGGCCCGCTCGACGTCCTCCAGCACCTGCTCCTCGCCGGGGGCCTGGAGCGAGGAGATCCGGACGGTGAGGTCCTCGCGGGGGCTGACGGCCGCGGTGACGCCCCACGGCACCGCGAACGGCAGCACGAAGCCGTCGTTGTAGTCGGTGTGCTCCCCGATCAGGTTGACCCTGCCGGGCGCGTGCCAGACCCCGGCGGGCTCGCCGCCGTACGCCTGCCGGAAAGCATCAATAACGCGCATAGTCGCACACTCCTCAACATCTCAGCCTCCCCGTAGGGTAGCGGCCCCCGCGGCGATTCCCTCACAGGGATCGTTCCCCGCCGGCGATATCGCGCGAGCCCGAGGGGTGCCCCGGGACCGGTGCGTCGCGATCACGGCCACCACGGTCGCGGGCGGGGCCGGTGCTCTCCCGGACGATCAGCTCGGGCTCGACAATACGGCGCGCGGCCGGCTTGCCGTCGGCGACGCGTTCGTGCAGGAGCGCGAAAATGCGTTCGTGCAGGAGCGCGAACGCCTGCCGGCCGACGTCGGCGAAGTTCTGCCGCACGGTGGTGAGCGGAGGCCAGAAGTACGCCGCCTGGGGGATGTCGTCGAAGCCGGCGACGCTGACGTCCCCGGGCACCCGCCGCCCGGCCTCACGCAGCGCGCGCAGCACCCCCATGGCCATCTCGTCGTTGGCCACGAGGATCGCGGTCACCTCCGGGCGCCGGGCCAGGCGCCGGCCCAGCTCGTAACCGGTTCCGGGACTCCAGTCGCCGACCAGCGGCTCGGGGATCTCCCGCCCCCCGGCCTCCAGGGCGGCCCGCCAGCCGCTGACCCGGTCCCGCGCGTCGATCCAGTTCGGCGGCCCCGCCACGTGCCAGACCGTCCGGTGGCCGAGGTCGAGCAGGTGCCGGGTGGCCCGCGCCGCTCCGGCATGCTGGTCGACCGCGACGGTGGGGACCGGGACGTCCTCGCCGCCGCCGACGTTGACCACCGGCAGGTCCGAAGGCAGGTGCCGCAGGCCCTCGGCCGCCGACTCGTACGGCGCGATGACGACGATCCCGTCCGCCGACTGCCGGCGCAGCCGCTCCACAGCCTCCTCGATCGACCCGCGGTCCAGCGCCCTGAGGCCGGCGATGTTCACCAGGTAGTCGTGTTCGATCGCGGCGTGTTCGATCGCGCGCAGTATGGACGCCGGGCCGTACTGGGTCGTGTCGAAGCTCACCACGCCCAGCATCCCGGACCGCCCGGTGGCCAGCACGCGGGCCGCGAGGTTGGGGAGGTAGCCGAGCTCCCGGATCGCCGCCAGCACCCGGGCCCTCGTCTCCGGCCGCACCTTCTCGGGCGAGTTGAGCACCCGTGAGACCGTCATCGCCGACACCCCGGCCAGGGCCGCCACGTCGCCCATCACAGCCACACGGGATCGTGGAGCGGGCTCGGGATCGACCGGCATCATGACAACGTCCTCGTTTCGCGGCTTCCTGAGGTGCCTGGCCTACGCAGGTCGACCTGCGTTGTGCTGCCGCCGGCCGCCTTCCGGCGCCGGCTGGTCGAGCAGGTCGGCCCGTACGGCTGCGAAGCCCCTCCGGCATCGGAGCCCTGCAGCCGAGGGCCGGTCCGCCCGCTAGGCGAGCCGGATGACGTTCCAGGAGACGGGCGGCAGGGTGATGGTCGTACCGTCGGCCGGCAGGGGGCGGGGGGCGACGCGGTCGGGTGCGTCGGCGCTGTTGCGGGCGTAGACGTCGGTGTCGGTCAGGGTGGTGGCGTCGCGGACCCGTGTCACGGGGCCGTTGACGGTCACGCGGAGCGGCCGGTCGAGGGATCGGTTGACGGCGAAGAGAACCGTCTCGTCCCCGGTGGTGGTGGCGGTGGCGTGCAGCAGCGGGACCTCGCCGTAGTCGGCGGTGTCGTAGGCGGGGCTGTCGGTCTCGACCCGCAGGACGTCGCCGGCGGCGTGGCGGGCGGCCTGGGCGAAGGGGTGGAAGGTGGTCTGCCGCCAGGCGGGGCCGCCGGGTTCGGTCATGATCGGGGCGATGACGTTGACGAGCTGGGCGAGGCAGGCGGCGGTGACGCGGTCGCTGTTGGCGAGCAGGGTGATCAGCAGGGAGCCGACGGCCACGGCGTCGGCGAGGTGGTAGTGGTCCTCCAGCAGCCGGGGCGCCACGGGCCAGTCGGCGGGGACCGGCGCGTTCTGGAAGCGGGACTGGTACCAGACGTTCCACTCGTCGAAGCTCAGGTTGATCTTCTTGCGTGACTTCACCTTCGCGCCGACGGCGTCGGCGGTCGCGGTGACCGAGTCGATGAAGTGCTGCATGTCGGTCGCGCAGGCGAGGAACGAGCCGAGGTCTCCGTCCTTCTCCTCGTAGTAGGCGTGGCAGGAGATGGAGTCGACCAGGTCGTAGGTGTGCTCCAGGACGGTGGCCTCCCAGGCGCCGAAGGTGGGCATGCTTGAGCTGGAGCTGCCGCAGGCGATTAGTTCGAGGGACGGGTCGTACATGCGCATGGCGCGGGCCGTCTCGGCGGCCAGCCGGCCGTATTCGGCCGCGGTCTTGTGGCCGATCTGCCAGGGGCCGTCCATCTCGTTGCCCAGGCACCACATGCGGATGTCGTAGGGACGCTTGGCTCCGTTGGCGACGCGCAGGTCCGACCAGGCGGTGCCGTTCGGGTGGTTGCAGTATTCGAGCAGGGCCAGGGCCTCGCCCACGCCGCGGGTGCCGAGGTTGACGGCCATCATCGGTTCGAGGTCGGCCTTGTGGCACCAGCGCATGAACTCGTCGACGCCGACGCGGTTGGGCTCGGTGCTGTGCCAGGCGAGGTCGAGCCGGGCCGGACGCCGCTCGACGGGGCCGACGGCGTCCTCCCATCGGTGGCCGGAGACGAAGTTGCCGCCGGGGTAGCGGACGGCGGTGACGCCGAGCTCGCGGGTCAGGGCGAGGACGTCGGTGCGGAAGCCGTCCTCGTCCGCCGTGGGGTGGCCGGGTTCGTAGATGCCGGTGTAGACGCAGCGGCCCAGGTGTTCGACGAACGTGCCGAACGTCCGCCGCCGGACGGGGGCGACGCGGAATGCGGGGTCGATCGTGACGCGTGCTTCCAGCACTTGCGCTCCAGAGGGGATGCGGACGTCATGCCCGCCAGCATCAGGCGGGGACATCCTGGGGTCAAGGCAACGATTGATAACGATAACAACGGCGGGCACCCCGGTAAACCTGAGGAAACGAGCCCTTGACGCTCCTGTTTGGCATCGTTAACAATCGACCATCAGCGGCCACGTTCGGGCCGCGTGAACCAGAGGCCGGGTTCACCCACTGTCAGCAATCAGGGAGATCACCGTGGCCTATCCTCACGATCAAGTGTTATCGATAACATCACGCCGGGACGTGCTGCGAGGCCTCGGCCTCCTCACGGCCGGGAGCATGCTCGCGGCCTGCGGGGTGCCGACCGGATCGGACAAGCCGGCGGCGCTCGGGTCGTCGGCCGCCCCGTCCGCCGGCACCGACGTACGCGGCCAGGTGACGCTCTGGATGCGCGACGACGACCTGCTGAAGGTCTTCCGCACGGTCGTCCCCGCGTTCAACGCCAAATATCCGAACGTGAAGGTCGACCTCAAGGGGGTCGACATCAACACCAAGCTCCCGCCGGCGCTGATCAGCGGTGCCGGGCTGCCCGACGGGTCCTTCTGGGAGGACGACCAGATCGGCCAGCACGGCGAGCACCTCTACGACCTGACCGCCCTCATGGCGAAGTACCGGGACGACACGATCCAGTTCAAGCTCGACGTCCTCACCCAGGACGGACGCCTCATCGGCGTCCCGTGGGACACCGACCCCGGTCTGCTCTACTACAACGACGCGGTCCTGTCCGGCGCGGGCGTCGACCCCGCCTCGCTGACGAGCTACGACGCCCTGCTCGACGCGGCACGCGCCATCAAGGCGAAGAACCCGAAGGCGCGCCCCATCCCGCTGGAGCAGGACGACACGCTCGGCATGATGTGGTACACGATGTTCCTGAACCAGCAGCAGGGACACGGGCTGGTCGACCCCTCCGGCAACCTGACCCTGGACGGGGAGGCCTCCCGGCGCGCCCTCACCTGGATCAAGACCGTCGTCGACGAGGGGCTCGGCGCCCGGCAGAAGTTCGCGAGCACCGCCCAGATCACCATGCTGGACGAGCAGATCATCTCCCTCGTCCCCTGGGCGATCTGGTTCATCTTCATCCCGCAGTCGGGCCTGAAGAAGACCACCGGGCAGTGGCGGGTGGCCAACCTGCCCGCGTGGACCCAGGGCGGCGCCCGGTCCGGCCTGATGGGCGGCAGCTCGTTCGTCATCCCCGCCAAGGCGAAGAACCCCGAACTGGCCTGGCTGTTCTACGAGTTCGCCGTCTACGACCCCGAGGGCTACCGCAAGGTGTTCTCCAAGAACTCGGTCTACCCGACCGGTCTCAACACCGTCGTGCCGTCCGTCAAGTCGGCGCTCGACCCGGCGAAGCCGCTGGTCGAGAGGCTTCCCCAGCTCGGGGGAGTGGACAACTGGGCGATCAGCACCAAGGCCGCGCTGGACATTCCGGCCGGTTACACCGCCCCCACCTGGTACGGCCAGGCGGCCAAGTATCTGGGTGCGAACCTCCAGCGGCTCATGGACGGCAAGATGTCGGTCGACGAGGTGATCTCCAGATCGACGGCCGACATCAAGAAGAACCTCATCGACAGGAACTGACCGGCCGTGTCCCTCCTGGCGAACCGCGCGGCCCCACGACAGGTGGCCGCCCTGCCCAAGCGCGGCCGGCGCGGGCCGCGCACGGGCTGGAGGGGGCCGCTCCTGGTGGCCCCGTTCTTCGTGTTCTTCGCGGCCTTCGGCGCCTATCCCCTCTACTACGCTCTCCAGCTCAGCTTCATCGACTGGCACGGCGGGGCCACGTACAGGTGGGTGGGCCTGGGCAACTACACCTACCTGCTGACCAATCCGGACTTCTGGGGCGCACTGGGTAACAGCGCGATCATCTGGCTGCTCATCGTGCCGGCTCAGACGATCGGCGCGATCGTGGCCGCCGGGGCGCTGTCCAGGGCGAAGCTCCGCTTCAAACGGCTGCTGCGCACCGCCGTGATCGTTCCGTACGTCACCCCGCTGGCGGCGATGGCCCAGGCCTTCGTGTTGATCTTCGACCGGGACTACGGCGTGGTCAACCACCTGCTGGGGCTGGCCGGCCTGCCGTCCGTGGAGTGGCTGACCTCGACCGGCTGGTCCAAGGTGACCATCGCGCTGCTGGTGCTGTGGAAGAGCAGCGGCTTCGCGTTGATCATCATGCTCGCCGCGATCCAGGGCATCCCCGGCGAGGTCTACGAGGCGGCCGCGCTCGACGGCGCGGGCCCCGTCCGCACCTTCTGGTCCGTCACCGTCCCGCTGATGCGGCACGCGATCGCGTTCTTCGTGGTCATCTCGACCCTCGGGATCTCACAGATGTTCCTGGAACCGTACGTGCTGACCGGGGGCGGCCCCTACAACAGCAGCACCACCACCGGGTTGTACCTCTTCCAGCACATCGGCGCCTCCGACCTCGGCACCGGGGCGGCCAACACCTTCCTGCTGGTGATCATGGTGCTCGGCCTCTCGCTGGCGGCCGTGCGTGTCTTCAGGGAGTCGAGATGACCGGCCTGCGGCGTGGCGCCGGCTACCTGCTCGTCGCGCTGGCGGTCGTCGTCTTCCTGTACCCGATCTGGTGGATGGTCGTCTCTTCGCTCAAACCGGGCGCGAGCATCCTGAACGACCCGCTCGGCGTCGGCCCCTTCACGCTGGACAACTTCCGCGCGATGTTCGGCTCGGTGCCGATCGGCCAGGCGCTGGGCAACACGGTCCTGGTCGTCGCGGTCAAGGGCGCGATCACGATGGTCCTGTGCCCCCTCGCCGGGTACGGCTTCGCCAAGTACAGCTTCCGTTTCAAGGAACTGCTCTTCGGCGTCGTCCTGCTGACCCTCATGCTGCCGACGCTGACGCTGGTCATCCCGCTGCTGCTGGAGATGAAGCAGCTCGGCTGGATCAACACCTATCAGGCGCTGATCCTGCCCGGCGCGGTCGACGCCTTCAGCGTCTTCTACATGCGGCAGACGATCAGCCAGGTGCCCGACGAACTGCTGGACGCGGCCGCCATCGACGCCGCGGGCACGCTGCGGACGTTCTGGTCGGTCGTGGTCCCGGTTATCCGGCCGGGCCTGGCCGCGCTCGCCGTGCTGACCTTCTTCAACATCTACAACGACCTGGTCTGGCCCATCGTCGCGGTCAACGACCCGGCGCGGCAGACGGTGTCGGTGCTGCTGGCGGGCCTGGCCACCAACGTCACCGGCGGGTCGACCTCCAGCGGCTTCGACCTGTGGGGCCAGCTCATGGCGGCCTGCACCATCGCGACGATCCCCACCGTGATCATCTTCCTGCTCGTCCAGCGCCACTTCATCAAGGGACTGCTGGCCGGGAGCGTCAAGTAACCGGGAGTTCCATTGCTCACCGCTGGCGTCACGCTCAGCACCCAGTTCCACCGCGGCCCCGTCGACCGGCGGCTGTTCGGATCGTTCGTCGAACACATGGGCCGGTGCGTCTACACCGGCATCTACGAGCCGGGCCATCCCAGTGCCGACCCCCAAGGATTCCGCGCGGACGTGGCCGACCTGGTCCGTGAGCTGGGGACCACACTGGTCCGCTACCCCGGCGGGAACTTCGTGTCCGGCTACCGCTGGGAGGACGGGGTCGGGCCGGTCGCCGGCCGTCCCCGGACCATCGACCTGGCCTGGCGCGGGATCGAGCCCAACGAGGTGGGCACCGACGAGTTCCTCGGCTGGGCGCGGCGCGGCGGGCTGATCCCGATGATGGCGGTGAACCTCGGCACCCGGGGCGTCCAGGACGCCGCGAACCTGGTCGAGTACTGCAACGTCGAGGGCGGCACCCGCTGGTCCGACCTGCGCAGGTCGTACGGCACGCCGGAGCCGCACCGGGTCCCGCTGTGGTGCCTCGGCAACGAGATGGACGGCCCCTGGCAGACGGGGCACACCAGCGCCACCGAGTACGGCCGGCTGGCCCGCGAGGCCGGCAAGGCCATGAAGATGATCGACCCGGAGATCGAGGTGGTGGTCTGCGGCAGCAGCCACCGTCACATGCCGACGTTCGGCTACTGGGAGGCCGACGTCCTGGAGCAGGCCTACGACGTCGCCGACTACGTCTCCCTGCACGCGTACTACCTCAACGACGGGGAGCGCGCGGGATATCTGGGGTCGGGCGCCGCACTCGACGGCTTCATCCAGGACGTCGTGGCGACCGCCGACGCGGTCGGCGCGCGGCTCGGCCGGCACAAGAAGATCAACCTGTCCTGCGACGAGTGGAACGTGTGGACCCGCGACCCGGTGGTCGACATCTCGGCCCGGGAGCTGGACGTCGCCGTCCCGATCACCGAGCACGTCTACACCCCGCTGGACGCGGTCGTGGTCGGGGACCTGCTGGTGGCACTGCTGAACAACGCCGACCGGGTCAAGATCGGCTGCCTGTCCCTGCTGGTCAACGTCAGCGCGCCGATTCTCACCGAGGCGGGCGGGGCCGCCCGGCGGCAGACGATCTTCTACCCTACGGCGCTGGCGGCCCGGCTCGCCCACGGCCTGAGCCTGCGGACGGTCGTCTCCTGCCCCGAGGTCGCGACCGTACGGCACGGGGACGTCCCGGCCGTGGCCGTCGCCGCCACGTACGACGAGGAGACCGAGGAACTGGCGGTCTTCGTCACCAACCGCTCCGACGAGCCCGCCGAGGTGCGCCTCTCCCAGGCAGGTCCGGGACGGCTGGCCGTGCTCGACGGCTGGACGCTCACGGCCGCCGGCCCGGGTGAACCCGGGGCCTTCACCGCTCACGCCGCCGACGACGCCGGCGCCACGATCCTGCGGCTCGCCCCCGAGTCGTGGACCGCCCTTCGAATGGAACGGAAGGACACCGTGTGAAAGCGATCCTCACCACACTCGTGCTGCTGGCCGCGTTACTGGTGCCGGTCGGCACAGCGCAGGCCGTGACGACCGGCAACGGCTCCCTCGTCTACTCGCCGCCCGCGGGAGGCGCCTTCGACGCCGCGGGCACCACCTACGCGAAGATCATCGCGCTGAAGAACAACGGGACGCACAACGGCGAGCTGCTCGTCACCTACGACCAGCTCGTCTACGTGAGCGGTCACCAGGTCTACCCCATCTACCGGAGCACGGACGGCGGCGCGACCTGGTCGCACGTCTCGGACGTCGTCCCCAGTTCGACGTTCCCCTCGCTCACGCTGACCTCGCAGCCGTTCCTGTACGAGCTGCCGCAGGCCGTGGGCGGCCTCGCGGCGGGCACCGTCCTGCTGGCCGGCAACCTCATGCCGGCCGACAGGTCCAGCAGCAGGATCGTGCTCTACAAGAGCACCGACCGCGGCTCCACCTGGACGTACCTGAGCACGGTCGACACCGGCGGTCCCGCCGTCTACGACCCGAGCCCGACGTCGACGACCACCACCGTGTGGGAGCCGTCCCTCAACATCGACGCGTCGGGCAACCTCGTCTGCTACTTCTCCGACGAGCGGCAGAAGGCGTCCGGGATCCTGCAGGCGGTCGTCTACCGCAAGTCCACCGACGGCGGCCTCACCTGGGGCGCGGTCACCAACGTGGCCGCCGTCGGCAACAAGAGCGACAGGCCCGGCATGATCACCGTGGCCAAGCTGCCGAACGGCAAGTACATCGCCACGTACGAGGTGGTCAACCGGCCGAGCCAGACGCTCAACACGGCCCCCGTCTACTACAAGCTGTCCGACGACGGCGTCACCTGGCCCAGCGGGCTGGGCACGCAGATCAAGCTCGCCGACGGCCGGGGCATCGGCTCCTCGCCGTACGTGCGATGGGTGCCGGCCGGCGGCCCGAACGGCATGATCGTCGTGGCGACGAAGTGGGGCCTGGACGGCTCGGGCAACATCAACGGCGGTCAGGACTTCTTCGTCAACTACAACCTGGGGGCCGGCAACTGGGAACGGCTCCCGTTCGCGGTGACCTACGACGCCTCCGACACCCAGGGCGGCTTCTTCTCCGGCTTCGCCCAGGGCATCGACGTGAGCCCCGACGGCACCACGCTCTACCAGGCGACCAACGTGGAGAACGCCTCCACGACGTACAACGACATCCGGGTCGGCTCGATCCCGCTGAACGCCGACCACTACGAGGCCGAGCGGGCCACGGTGAACAACGTCTCGACCGTCACCCACGCCGACGCCTCGAACGGCGCCAAGATCGGCAACATCAACTACTCGACCAGCTACGTGCAGTTCGACGTCAAGGCTCCGGCCGCGGGGACGTACACGGTGAACGTCCGCTACGACAACGGGACCGGCGCGACGAGCAGCCACCTCGTGAGCGTCAACGGCGGCACCGCCTTCACCCTGTCGTACCCGCCGACGTACGACTGGGGCCGGTTCCGCTGGGCGCAGTTCACCACCGCCCTGAACGCCGGCACGAACACCATCCGGTTCTCCTACAACGGCACCTACGCCGAGCTGGACTTCATCGACGTCCACCGGCCGGGAGTCGCGGTCCCTGGCGAGTTCAAGATCGTCAACCGCGGCAGCGGCAAATACCTCGAGATCGCGTCCGCCCTGACCACGGACGGGGCCGGGGCAGGGCAGTGGGGCGACACCGACCACATGACCCAGATCTGGAAGGTCGCGTCGACCGGCACCGCCGGCTACTACACCTTCACCAACAAGAACAGCGGCAAACTGCTGGAGATCCCGTCCGGCTCGACCGCCGACGGCACCCAGGCGGACCAGCGATCCTCCAACGGCGCCACCTACCAGCACTGGTCGCTGACCCCGACCGACAGCGGCTACTACAAGGTCCCCAACCGCAACAGCGGGAAGCTGCTGGAGATCTACCAGAACTCCACGGCGGACGGCGCCGTCGCCGACCAGTGGGGCGACACCGGCTGCGCCTGCCAGCAGTGGACCCTCGTGAAGGAAGGCATCCAGTAAGGCCCCTCAGCGTGCGGCGGTGCTGCTGCGCCGCACCAGCGTAGGGACGACGTACGGGGGAGCGGTGGCGTCCTGCTCGGTCTCGTCGACGAGACCGAGCAGGGTCGTCACGGCCAGGCGCCCGACCTCCTCGTGGTCGGGCCGTATGGTGGTCAGCGGGGGGATCAGGTAACCCGCCTCCGGGATGTCGTCGAAGCCGACGACGCTCACATCCTCAGGGACCCGGATGCCCCGCTCGTGGAACGCGCGCAGCAGGCCGAGCGCCATGTGGTCGTTCGCGGCGAAGACGGCCGTGATGCCCGTCCGCTCGGCGAGTTCGAGGCCGGCCCGATAGCCCGACTCCGCGCTCCAGTCGCCCACGACGACCGGAGGCGTCGTACGACCGGCCTCCTCGAGCGTGGCGCGCCATCCGTCGACCCGGGCCTGGGCGTCCAGCCTGTCGCGCGGGCCGGAGACGTGCCATACCGTCTCGTGGCCGAGCTCCAGCAGATGCTGCACGGCGATGCGCGCCCCGGTCGCCTGGTCGATTCGCACGGCCGGGATCGCGTCGTCCGGGGCCGCCTCGACGGCGACGGCGGGCAGCCCCGCGGGGAGGCTGAGCAGCGCGGTCGTCGTGGCCGCCTGGGACGGGAAGACGACGACCACCCCGGCGACCGCCTGGCTCGCCAGCGAGGCGGCCGTGTCGACGATGCTGGACCGGTCGCCGCTCTCCGGAGTGAGTATCGTCACCCCGTACCCGCGCGCCCGGGCGGCCCGCCCGATGCCGAGCAGGGTCGTGGCCGGTCCGAACAGCACCGAGTCGAAGCTGATCACACCCAGCATGTGTGATTTCTGCCGGACCAGGCCACGGGCCATGAGGTTCGGACGGTAGTCGAGCCTCCGCATCGCGTCCAGGACTCGATCACGGGTGTCCTGCCGGACGTTCGGATGCTCGTTGAGCACCCGGGAGACGGTCTGGTTGGAGACCCCGGCCAGTCGTGCGACGTCCCCGATCACCGCTGGACGCCCCGAGCGACGACTACCTGCCACAAGCCACCCTTTCCCCGCTCACCCTGATGATGTGAACGATACCAATTCCGCCGAAGCCCATGTTCAGGGCGGGTCCATTGGAGAATGTTAACGATCTCAAGGCAGGGGAACGCCGGGCGAGTCTCCGGCGCGACCTGCCGGAAGTGAGCGGTTCGACGAGTGGCGCGCGGAAAATGGAGGACCCGGCACGGGATTCCCGGGCCGGGTCCTGCTGCCAGGCGGATCTCACATCGCGGGTACGGTGGCCCGCTCGTCGGGGACGCAGTGCGTCATCTTCAGGCCCGAGACGTCGCGCGGGCCGTTCTTGCCGAGGTTGGCCAGGCGCTCCCTGTCCTCGTCGGTCAGGTCCTGGCTCGCCAGCGGCTCCAGGTGCTTGACGTCGTCCGGCGTGATGCCGAGCCCCTCGCCGACGCGCAGCCCGAGGTCGTCCTCGACCAGCAGGAAGTGCCAGACCATGCGCTCCTGGATCGGCCGGTCGCACTCCGACAGCTTGGCGGTCAGGTTCTCCACCAGGTCGTCGCGTTCCCACTGCTCCATGAGCAGGTAGCGCTGGCCCGCCTGCTTGTAGTCGTTGGTCCGCGGGATGCGCTTGCGGGTGAGCCTGCCGACGATCTCCGGGCCCTGCTCGTCGTGCGTCGGGAACTGTCCCTCACGCAGCCCGCCGTTGATCGACGGCTCGTAGTTGACGTGCGGGTTCTCGCCTCCCTGGTCCTGGTGGTAGGTCATGAAGCCGTCGCGCTGGTTGGTCCGCACGTCGGCGTTCCTGGCCTGGTTGACCGGCAGCTGCAGGTAGTTCGGCCCGACGCGGTAGCGCTGGGTGTCGCTGTAGGAGAACGTGCGGCCCACCAGCATCTTGTCGTCGGAGAAGTCCAGCCCGTCGACGAGGACGCCGGTGCCGAAGGAGATCTGCTCGTTCTCGGCGAAGACGTTGTCCACGGTCCGGTTCAGGACCATCCGGCCGACCGGCTTGGCCGGGAAGATCTCCTCCGGCCAGACCTTGGTGTCGTCCAGCGGGTCGAAGTCCAGCTCGGGGTGCTCGTCGTCGCTCATCATCTGGACGAGCAGCTCCCACTCCGGGTGGTCGCCGCGCTCGATGGCGTCGTGCAGGTCCTTCGTGGCGTGGCCCAGTTCGCGGGCCTGGATGCGGGCGGCGTCCTCGGCCGTCATGCTCCTGACCCCCTGCTTGGGCATCCAGTGATACTTCACCAGCACGGTCTCGCCCCGGTCGTTCACCCACTTGTAGGTGTTGACCCCGAAGCCCTGCATGTGCCGGTAGTCCGCCGGGATGCCGCGCGGGCTGAACAGGTTGACCAGCATGTGCATGGTCTCCGGGCTCTGCGACATGAAGTCGAAGATCCGGTTCGGCTCCTGCCGGAACGTGACCGGGTCCGGCTTGAGCGCGTGGATCACGTCGGGGAACTTGATGGCGTCGCGGATGAAGAACACCGCGAGGTCGTTCCCGACGAGGTCCCAGTTGCCGTCCTCGGTGTAGAACTTCACGGCGAAGCCGCGCGGGTCGCGGGCGCACTCGGACGAGTCGCGGCCACCGATCACGGTGGAGAACCGCACCGCCAGGTCGGTGCGCTTGCCGGCCTCCTGGAACAGCTTCGCCCTCGTGAACCGGGCGATCGGCTCGTCGCCCCATGCGCCGTACGCCTCGAAGAAGCCGTACGACGTCGTGCCGCGCGCGTGCACCACCCGTTCCGGGATGCGCTCCCGGTCGAAGTGACTCATCTTCTCCAGGAACTGGTAGTTCTCGAGAGTGGCCGGGCCGCGCGCGCCGACCGTCCGCTGGTTCTGGTTGTCGTAGACCGGGTGCCCTTGACGGTTGGTCAGCACCGGACGCTCGTCCCCGGGCTCCGGTCCCTTGCTCGACACGTCCGTCATGGGACGGCTCCTCTCGCTATTTGATCTCATTTGAGGTATTTGTCCTCTTCAATAGCCCCCTTTCCGCTTTTTGCCGAGGTATTCGTCTCGCGGCCCTCAGGAGAGGAGATCCTGGAACGCCCGGAGCACGCGGGGGAGGGACCGCAGGGCGCCGTGCACGTGGTCCACGTCACCGACGTCCACGAGGCGCACCTCGGCGCCGCTCGCCAGCAGGTCGTCACGGCACAGCCGGGAGTTGGCGATCGCCACGTCGCGGTCGCCCCGGGAGGCGTACAGCGTGACGGGCACGCGGGGCCGCCAGCCGGCGCAGGTCGTGTCGTTGGCGCGCAGCGCTTCGAGGAACGCGCCCGAGGGCTGCCTGACCTGGGCCATGAACTCGTCGGTCAGCAGCTCCGCCGGGCTCGCCGGGAGCGCGGCGGCGATCTGCTCCTCGGTGTGCCGCCCGTCGAAGAGCCCCTCCACCGTGGTGTCGTACGGCGCGCGGAACGCCTGCCCGGGCGTGTCGTACAGATGGTGGAGGCGGTTCATCGACGTGATCCAGTACGCGAGGTAGAACGCCGCGGTGTGCGGCTCGATGTCCCCGGACAGGACGGCGGGCAGCTCGGCCCGCTCCACGGCGTACGGCCCGCTGATCGGGGCGAGCGCGGCGAGCCGGAGCCCGGGCACGGCGCCCTGCTGGAGCGCCCGGCCCAGCGCCATCGCGGCCTGCCCGCCCTGGGAGAAGCCGGTGACCAGCACCCGGCCGTCGACGGACCGGCCGTGCCGGGCGGCGAGATCGCGGCCGGCGCGCAGCAGGTCGGCGGAGGCCGTCACCTCCGACGCCGCGTCCATGTACGGGTGCCGGCCAGGCCCGAGGCCGAGACCGAGGTAGTCGGGCGCCACTCCCGCGAAGCCGGCGGCGGCGAACATGACCGGCACCAGCCGGCCGTCGCTGTCCGCCGCGACGGAGGGCGCGTAGCGCCTGGTGGGGAGCGTCCCGTGCTCGTAGATCGCGAACGACAGGCGCCCGTCCCGGGAGCGGGGCAGGGTCACCACGCCGCTGGCCGTCGTGGGCTTCCCGTCGGTGCCGGTGGTCCGGTAGACGACCCGGTAGACGTCGACCCCGAGCGGGTGCTCCGGCGCGGGGAAGCCGGCCGCGCGCAGGGCGGCGGAGACCTGGGCGGGCGACAGCCGGTCGAGGCGGGTCGCCGACACGATCGCGCCGCGCGGGGCTTCGGTGGCGGAGGCGGTAGCGGCGGAGGCGGCGGCCGCGGGCCGGGTGATCGCGGCGGAGGCGGTGGCGGGAACGGAGAGCACCAGCGCGGCGCAGGCCGCGGCGGCGAGCAGCCGCTTGGGGAGGGGGTTCGTCATGGTCATGACGGTAGGTTCCGGCGGTGCACGCGGCCCATCCCGCGCACCGCCGGAACCGCGGTGGGGAATCCCCTACCTCACCCCTTGGGGGCTGCCTTCCGGGGCTCGCCGCGGTAGGTGCCGAACGACCAGAGGTTGTCCTCCGGGTCGCGTACGGCGAACTCGCGGGAGCCGTAGTCGGTGTCGTACGGCTCCTTGACGACCCGCGCCCCCGCGGCGGTCGCCCGGGCGAACAGCGCGTCGGGGTCGTCGGTGACCGCGTATGCGCCGAAGGAGCCGGGAGTGAGGTTCCACTTGTCGTCCGGTGTGTCCCGGACCGAGCCCAGCATGATCCCGCCGCCGGTTGGCCAGGAGAGCTGGGCGTGGTCGACCCGGTCGCCCTCGCCGTACACGGCGGTCTCCTCGAAGCCGAATGCCTCGACGAGGAAGGCGATCAGGGCCCGCGCGTCCCTGGCCCGCAGCGTGGGCCATACCTGAGGTGCCGGTGTGGTGTCGTTCATGCCATCGAGTCTCGCGGCTCGTCCTCCGCCCCGGCTTGGACGTTTCGGAACTGCGCACCGTCTTCCCTGAGCCAGCGGCTGGGTGAGCATCCGGCGAGGGCGCCGAACTCGCGGGCCAGGTGCGCCTGGTCGTAGAACCCGCACTCGGCCGCCGCGTCGGCCAGCGTGAGCCGGCGTCCGGACGGCACCGAGCTCGGGGGCCGGTAGTGGGCACGGAGCAGGCGGCGGACCCGGTCGAACCGCACGACCCGCGCCGCCTCCTTGGGGGACAGGCCGATCTCCTCCCGGAACCGGCCGTTGAGGTGTCTGGAGCTCCAGCCCACCTCGCGGGCGAGCTCGGACACCGTGACCTGCCCACCGGCGGCCAGTATCCGGCGCCACGCCCGCGCCACCTCGGCCGGATGTGCCCGCGTGGGGCGGGCGTGCCGGGACAGGACCGTGTCGAGCACCGCGAAGCGCTCGTCCCAGCCGGGCGCCTCCAGCAGGCGCTCGCGCAGCTCGCCCGCCAGCGGGCCGAGCACCTCGGCGCCGTCCACGTCGAGCCCGGACAGCTCCCCGGCGGGCAGCCCGAGCAGGGCCCGCGCGCCGAGCGGTGTCAGCGCGAGCTGCACGCCCGACTGCCGTCCGTCGTGCGTGATCAGCGCCGCCGTGGTGTGCAGCCCGCCGACCAGCGTGTCGTACGACCCGGGCGGGGTGCGCGGATCGGGGTGCGCCGCGACGACGAGCGGGTCGTCGAGCGTGACGATCATCGTCAGGTAAGGCGAGGGCAGGCCGCGATGCGTGGCCGGGGGGACGCCGGCCTCGCGATAGCCGCTGTACCACGCGACCAGCGGACGCAGCGCGGGAGCGGGCTGCCGGTGCAGGAGGCGCGACTCGTCAGACTCGTCCCCGTCCGCCATCTGTTGGTCCTCCTTCCCGCGTTCCCAGTCTCCACGAAGGGGAGTGCGGCGGCCACCGTCGCGGGCGACGACGGCCGCGGGGGCGTGGCGAGGCCGAGGCCAGGCGGGGCTGGCGAGCCGGGAATACGAGGGCACGGAGTGGGGCGGGCGCGACCAGGGGACGCGCCCGGCCGGGCGGCCGGGCGCCCTCGGCCAACCGGCCAACCGGTCAGGCGGTCAGGCGGCTCCGGTGTCCGGGACCCCCTCGGCTCCCTCGGTGTCGAGGTCGCGGGAGAGCAGGTCCGCGAGGGCGGCGAGGGCCTCCTCCGCCGCCGGGCCGTCGGCCTCCAGGGTGACCTCGGTGCCGTGCCCCGCCCCGAGGGTCAGCACGCCCAGCATGCTGGTGGCGGGGACGGCCTTCCCGTCGCCCACGCGGATGCGCACAGGCACCGCCTGCCGCGCCGCCGCCTCGACGAAGATCTTGGCGGGGCGGGCGTGCAGGCCGGAGCGCGAGGCGACCGCCACTGTCCTTTCCGGCATCGCTTTCCTTTCAGAACTCGATTTCAGGGCTCGGTTTCAGGGCTCGATGGTGACCTTGATGGCGGCGCCGCGGGCGACGACGTCGATGGCGTCCATGACCTCGTCCAGGCCGAGGCGATGGGTGATCAGGTCGGCGACCGGCACCGCTCCGTCGGCGATGAGCCGCAGGGCGCGGGCGTTGTGCGCCGGGCTCGACCCGTTGGCGCCGACGATGGTCAGCTCCCGGTAGTGCACGAGGTTGGAGTCGCAGGCGATGATCGGGTCGTCCTTCGGCAACCCGCCGAAGAAGCTGATCCGGCCCTGCCGCGCGGCCATCTGCAACGCCTGCTGCTGGGCCGCCCCGGAGGCCGCCGCCGTGATCACCACGTCGGCGCCCCGGCCTCCGGTCAGCTTGAGCACCTCGTCCACGAGGTCGGTCTCGCCCGAGCAGATCGCCGCGTCCGGCCGTACGAGGTCGGCGGCCATCGCGAGACGCTCGGCGTTCAGGTCGGCGAGGAACACCCGGGCCGCGCCGCGCGAGCGGGCCAGCCGCACGTGCAGGCAGCCGATCGGGCCCGAGCCGACGACGACCACGTCGTCGCCCTCGCCGACGCGGGCCAGCTCCTGCCCGTTGAGCACGCAGGCGAGCGGCTCGGCGAGGGACGCCTCGGCGAACCCCACCCCGTCGGGGACGCGGTTGAGCCCGTTCACGGCGAGCACCTTGGCCGGCACGACCATGTACTGCGCGAAGCCGCCGTCGTAGTGGTAGCCCATCGACTCCTGGTCGGGGCAGACCGTGAGGTGGCCCCGGCGGCACTCCTCGCACTCGCCGCACGGGATCGCGGCGATCACCTGCACCCGGTCGCCCGGGCTCCAGCCGGTGACGCCCTCGCCGACCTCCACGATCTCCCCGGCGATCTCGTGGCCCATCACCCGGGGCGGTCTGATGTGGTGGTGCCCGAACCGGTAGATCTTCACGTCCGTGCCGCACGTCGAGCAGTTGCGCACACGGATCTTGACCTCGCCGGGGCGGGCGACGGGCTCGGGCACCTCCTCCAGGCGGATGTCCCCAGGAGCGTGGAAACGGGCGACTTTCACTCGGAGTCTTCCTCTCCGTCCGGTTGCAGCAGGTGGATGACCTCGTCGACCTCGGTGGCCGCGCGCAGGGCCGCGGCACGGTCCGGGTCGAGCAGGATCTGGGCGAGCTCCGACAGCAGCCGCAGGTGGCCGTCCCCGCGGGCCGCGATCCCGACGCACACCGTCACCCGCTCGCCGTGCCAGTCGACGCCCTCGGGGAAGCGCAGCACGCAGACGGCGTCGTGGCGGACCGCCTCCTTCGAGGTGAGCGTGCCGTGGGGGATGGCGACGCCCTCGCCGACGTACGTGGAGATGGACCGCTCGCGTTCGAGCATGGCCTCGACGTAGCTCCCGTCCACGGCGCCGACCTCCTGGAGGACCGCGCCGCACTGCCGGATGGCGTCCTCGATGTCCGCGGCGGTCGCGGCCGTCCGTACGGCGCGGGGATCGAGGGGGAGCGGGGCCGTGCCGGCCCGGTCAGCCATCGATCGTGCCCCCGTTCTTGATGGCGGTGACGACCCGCGTCACGGCCGGGTCGCCGATGAAGACCTGGAACGGCACGAGCACGACGCCGGGGGCGCTCGCCCTGGCCCGCTCGGCCAGCCCGGTGTGGCAGACGATCACGTCGGCGTCCCCCGGGATCGAGTTGACCGGGGTGTGCTCCACGGTGACCGCGGTGCCCTTGAGCTGCTTGCGCAGCGTGCTCGCCAGCATGACGCTGCTGCCCATGCCCGCGTCGCAGGCCACGATGAGCTTGCGGACGTCCTTGCCCTCGATGCTGGACACGGTTCTACGCCTCCTTGGTGGCGGGCACGCTCTCGGCCGCCGTCTCGCCAGTTGTGTCGCGGTTCTCGTCGCTCGTGTCGTTGGTGATGCCGTCCTGCGCCGGGTCGTCCGCCTGGTCGCCGTTGGCGCGGCCGAAGCCCAGCAGCGCGGCGGCGACGGCGAAGGAGACGGCCGTCGCGACCACGATCCCGGCGATCACGCCGAACCAGCCGCCCTTCGGGGTCACCGCCATGTAGGCGAAGATGCTGCCCGGCGACGGCGTCGCGACCAGGCCCGCCCCGGTGACCAGGAAGGTGAGCACGCCCGAGGCGCCGCCGGCGATCACCGCGAGGATCAGGCGCGGCTTCATCAGCACGTACGGGAAGTAGATCTCGTGGATGCCGCCGAAGAAGTGGATGATCATGGCGGCGGGGGTGCTGGGACGCAGGGACCTCGGGCCGAACAGCAGATAGGCGATCAGCAGGCCGAGGCCGGGGCCGGGGTTGGACTCCAGCATGAAAAGGATCGACTTGCCGTGCTTGACCGACTCGGCGACGCCCAGCGGCCCGAGCACGCCGTGGTTGATCGCGTTGTTGAGGAACAGCACCTTGGCCGGCTCGATGATGACCGAGGCGATCGGCAGGAGCGAGTGGGTGATGAGCCACTCGACGCCGCTGCCCGCCACCTCGGTGACCTTCTCCACCACCGGGCCGATGGCGAGGACGCCGGCGATCGCCATGACCGCGCCGACGATGCCGGCGGTGAAGTTGTCGACCAGCATCTCGAAGCCGGCCCTGGTCCGCTCGGCGGTGAACCGGTCGACGTACTTGAGGACCAGTGCGGCGAGCGGGCCGATGATCATCGCGCCGAGGAACATCGGGACGTCGGCCCCGACGACCACGCCCATCGTGGCGACGGCGCCGACGACCGCGCCGCGCTGGGCGTGGACCATCCGGCCGCCGGTGTAGCCGATGAGCACGGGGAGGAGGACCTTGATGATCGGATCGACCAGCTCGGCGAGTGTCTTGTTCGGCACCCACCCGGTCGGGATGAACAGGGCCGTGATGAGGCCCCAGGCGATGAAGGCGCCGATGTTGGGCATGATCATCCCGGCGAGATGGCCGCCGAAGCGCTGGATCGTGGCCCGCACACCGGTGCCGTGGACGGTGGGGGTATATGGCGTGGCCATTGACGTGCTCCTTCCGGGGCGACCGGCCTGGCTGGCCGGTTGGGAGGGGGGTGGGTCGCTGTCATCCCCCGGGCATGAGCGAGCGAAGCGAGTGAGTCAGTAGGGGCGGAGCGAGCGAAGCGAATGCGTCAGTAGGGGCGGAGGCGAGCGGAGCGGGTGAGTCGGTAAGAGCGGAGCGGGTGAGTCGGTAAGAGCGGAGCGAGTGAGTCGGTAGGGACCGAGCGGGCGGGCGGAGCGAGTGAGCGGATATGGGCCGTGCGTCGCGCTCAAGCGCCTTCGAGCGCCGAGCGAGGGGGTGGCGTGAGCGGCCTGGCCGGATCGGGGGAACCGATCCGGACGCGTGTGCGGTCGATGTCGGCCGGGCGGGGCATCCGGCTGCCGGGCAGCCCCACGGCCGCGCCGGCCCAGGCCAGGCCCTCGGCGAGGGCCGTCCCGCCGCGGGCCCCCGCGGCGAGGAAGCCCGCCAGCAGGGCGTCGCCCGCGCCCACGCTGCTGCGCGGCTCCTCGACCGCGCATTCGCCGTACCAGACCTGTTCGTCGTCCTCGACCAGCAGCGCGCCGTCCGCACCGAGGCTGGTCAGGACCGACCGCGCGCCCATGGCGCGCAGCTTGCCGACCGCGTCGAGCACGTCGCCGACGTTGGCGATCGACGTGCCGGTGGCCTCGGCGAGCTCGTCGCGGTTCGGCTTGACCAGCGCGGGGCCGGCGTTCACGGCGGACACCAGGGCGGGGCCGCTCGTGTCGACCGCGAGGTTGATGCCGGCGCCGGCGAAGCGGCGGCACAGCCCGGCGTAGACGTCCACCGGGACACCGGGCGGGAGGCTGCCCGAGGCGACCACCCAGTCGGCGGACCGGGCGGCGTCGAGCACGGCGCCCGCCAGCGTGTCCAGCTCGGCGGGGGTCAGCACGGTGCCCGGCTCGTTCACCTTGGTGACGGTGCCGTCCGGCTCGGCGATCGCGACGTTGGACCTGGTGGCGCCCGCGACCGGCACGGGGATCATGTCGATGCCCTCGGCCGACAGCAGGTCGAGGAGCCGGCGCCCCTCGCTGCCGCCGTACGGGACGACCGCGCACGACCGGACGTCGTTGGCCAGCAGGGCCCGCGACACGTTGACGCCCTTGCCACCGGGGTCGAGGTGGGTGGCGGCGGCCCGGATGACGGCGCCGCGGGTGAGCGCGCCGACCTCGATCGTGCGGTCGAGGCTGGGATTGAGGGTCAGCGTGAGGATCATGCGCGGACCACCTCGGGTCCGGCGGCCGCCAGCGCGGCGGCCTGCTCGGGGTCGAGCCCGGTGTCGGTGATGACGACGTCGATCTCGCCCAGCGTCGCGAAGCGCGCCAGGTAGGTGCCGGAGAACTTCGTGTGGTCGGCCAGCAGGACGGCGCGGTCGGCGCAGGCGATCATCGCCCGCTTGATCGCCGCCTCGGCCGGGTCGGGGGTCGTCAGGCCCTTGGCCACCGAGCAGCCGTTCGTGGCCATGAAGGCCACGTCCACGTTGAGCTGCGACAACTGCTGGATGGCCCAGTCCTCCACGGTCGCCAGCGTCCGGCCGCGCACCCGGCCGCCCAGCATGAGCACGGTCAGGTTGGGGCGGGTGGCCAGCATCGTGGCCAGCGGCGGCGAGTTCACCACGACGGTGAGCTCGCGGTCCGGCGGCAGCGCCTGCACGAGCCGGCTCGTCGTGGAGCCCGCGTCGACGACCACGGCGCCGTCCTGCGGCAGTTCGGCCAGGGCGGCCTTGGCGATGCGCTCCTTCTCGGCCGTCATCACCTCGTCCCTGGCGGCCAGGGCGGGCTCGAATCCCAGGCGCTCGACCGGGATCGCGCCGCCGTGCACGCGCCGCAGGACGCCCGCGCGCTCCAGGGCGGTCAGGTCGCGGCGGATCGTCTCCGTGGTGACGCCGAACCTCTCGGCCAGTGTCACCACGTCGACCCGGCCGGCGTCCCGGGCCGCCCGCAGGATCTCCTGCTGCCGCTCCTCGGCGTACATCGTGTTGATTCACCGCCGTTTCGATGTTGTTTCGTATGTGTTTATACCCGTCCGTGTTGGAGGGTCAAGAGTGGCGCACATCACGAAACGGGCAAGGTGCGCGTAATCCCTGGACGTCGCATGTCCGGCGGCCTCGCGCCCGGGCACCCCGTGTCACGTCTCGAACCTCCGGCGCGTCTCTATAGGGGAGGCGGAGACAAGGAGGCCAGATGCCCGCGGTGACCGATGGGCAGCCCACACCAGTCGCGAGTTTCGAGAGCAGCCGGGATCTGCTGTTCGGGGTGGCGTACCGGGTGCTGGGCAGCGTGACCGACGCCGAGGACATCGTCCAGGAGACGTGGCTGCGGTGGGACCGCGTCGACCACTCCAGGATCGCGGACCCCCGGTCCTTCCTCGTCCAGGTCACCACCAGGCTCGCCCTCGACCGCCTGCGCTGGGCGAAGGCCCGCAGGGAGGCGTACGTGGGGCAGTGGCTGCCCGAGCCGCTGCCGACAGGGCCCGCGCTCGAAGAGGGCGCCGAGACGGCGGACTCGGTCTCCATGGCCATGCTCGTGGTGATGGAGACCCTCTCCCCGCTGGAGCGGGTCGTGTTCGTGCTGCGGGAGGCGTTCGAGTTCTCCTTCGCCGACATCGCGGCGGTGGTCGGCCGGTCCGAGACCGCGGTCCGGCAGCTCGCCCGCCGCGCCCGCTCGCACGTGCGCGAGCGGCGGCCCCGGTTCCGGCAGGACCGCGAGGTCCGCAGGCGGGTGACCGAGCGCTTCCTGGCCGCCTGCCTGGGCGGCGACCTGCGGGCGCTGCTCGACCTGCTCGCCCCGGAGGTCACCTTGTCCATCGACGGGAACGGCCGCCGCGGCGTGGCCAGGAACCCCGTTGAGGGCGCTGCGAAGGTCGGCCGCCTGCTCGTATGCGGCCTGCGCCGGGTGCTGCGTCCCGCGGGCGCCGCGGCCGCGGAGGCCGACGACATCGGGAGCGGATCCATCGTGGACGTCAACGGCGGGCCCGCGGCGCTCATCACCGCCGGGGGCGAGCCGATCGCCGTCATCGTCGTCGACGTCGATCGCGCCGCCGACCGCGTCACGCGGATCTGGATCATCGCCAACCAGGACAAGCTCGGGGGCGTCGGCGCGGGCCGGCGACCCGGGAGGAACAGGCATATCCGTGCCGCAGGCTGACAGGCCGCGAGAGAAGCGACTTCCGTCATGACAGACAACGAGCACGAGACCGGGCAGCCGGAGCGGCGGACACCCGCACGCGTCATCGGCACCCCCTTATCCGACGCCCCCGCGTCCGCGCTGCCGGACGCCCCCGGCGAGGACCAGGGCGTCCCCGCCGTCCCCGGCGTCGTTCCGCAGGACGAGGGGAAGGCATGCAGGGCGGAGAGGATCGCGGCGCTGTGCTTCACGCTCGCGTTCGCCGCCCTCGTGGCCTTCCTCGTGACCTACGTCCAGTTCCAGGTCGGCGGCCTGAGCGCGACGGGCGTCTCGCACGTCGCCCTCGGCGGGACGCTGACACTGGCGCTGCTGGCGCTGGCCTCGGGGATCGTGATCTGGGTGCGCCAGATCATGCCCAAATACGAGCTGGTCCAGCAGCGCCACCCCATGGCCTCACCCGAGGAGGTGCGGGCCGAGGTCGCGGAGACGTTCGTGCGCGGCGCCGGGGAGAGCGGCATCGTCAGGCGCCGGCTGTTGCGCAGAACGCTGCTGCTCGCGGCGGCGCCGCTGGGCCTGGCCCCGCTGGTGCTGCTGCGCGACCTCGACTCCAGCGGCGTGCCCGCCGCGCAGCTCCACCGGCGGCTGGGGCACACGGTCTGGGGCGAGAAGACCGAGGACGGCAAGCCGCTGCGGCTGGTCGTCGAGGGCACCGGGCAGCCGATCCGCGCCGCCGACTTCAACTCGCCCGGAGGGATCCTGTCGGTCGTCCCCCAGGGATACGAACACGACCTGAACGTCCTGGCCAAGGCGACGGTGATCCTCGTCAAGTTCCGTCCGGAGGAGCTCAAGCCCGGCACGAACGCGAACTGGACCCACGACGCGATCGTCGCCTACTCCAAGATCTGCACACACGTGGGCTGCCCCGCGGCGCTGTACGAGCAGACCACCCACCACATCCTGTGCCCGTGCCACCAGTCCACCTTCGACGCCGCGGACGGGGCCAGGGTCGTCTTCGGCCCCGCCGCCCGGCCACTGCCGCAGTTGCCGATCGGCGTCGACGAGGAGGGCTACCTCATCGCGCTGGGCGACTTCCCCGCCCCGGTCGGTCCCAGCTACTGGGAGCGCGGCGACGCGGAGGCGCGGGTCAGGGAGAACGGAGGCCACTCTTGAACGAACTGACAACCGTGCCCGAGCGCATCGCCGGGCCGGCCGAATTCCTCGACGACCGCGTGGGCGCGGGGAACTTCCTCAAGCGCAATCTGAGGAAGATCTTCCCCGACCACTGGTCGTTCCTCCTCGGCGAGATCGCGCTGTACTCGTTCGTCATCCTCCTGCTGACGGGCACCTTCCTGACGTTCTGGTTCAAGCCGAGCATGGGGGAGATCGTCTACAACGGCACGTATGCCCCCCTCAAGGGGGTGACGATGTCCGAGGCGTACGCGTCCTCGCTGAAGATCAGCTTCGAGGTCCGGGGCGGCCTGCTCATCCGGCAGATCCACCACTGGGCGGCCCTGGTCTTCATCGGCGGCATGATGGCGCACGCGCTGCGGGTCTTCTTCACCGGCGCCTACCGCAAGCCGCGCGAGCTCAACTGGCTCATCGGCGTGGTGATCCTCTCGGTCGCGCTGTTCGAGGGCCTGACCGGCTACTCCCTGCCCGACGACCTGCTGTCCGGCGCTGGCCTCCGGGTCACCCAGGGCGTGGTCATCGGCCTGCCGGTGGTCGGCACCTACCTCAACTTCTTCCTGTTCGGAGGGGAGTACCCGGGCGAGGACGTCATCTCCCGCTTCTACTCGATCCACATCCTGCTCCTGCCCGGCCTGATCCTGGCGCTGGTCACCGGGCACCTGATCCTGATGTGGGTGCAGAAGCACACCCAGTTCCCTGGCAAGGGCCGCACCAACCGCAACGTGGTCGGGGCGCCCTTCTACCCGGCCTTCATGGCGAAGTCGGGGGCGTTCTTCCTGTTCACGTTCGCCGTGATCGCAGGTCTCGGCACGTTCGCGCAGATCAACCCTGTCTGGTTGTACGGGCCGTACTCGCCCGCCGACGTCTCGGCCGGCTCGCAGCCCGACTTCTACCTGGCCTTCCTCGAAGGGGCGCTGCGCATCATGCCCGCCTGGGAGGTCAATCTCTTCGGCACCTCCGAGGCGGGCACGATCCCGCTCAGCGTGGTCATCCCCGCGCTGGTGCCCCTGGGCATCATCGTCGTCGGAATGGCGCTCTACCCGTTCCTGGAACGCTGGCTCACCGGTGACAACCGCGAGCACCACCTCGCGGACCGGCCGCGCAACAACCCGCATCGCACCTCGATCGGCATGGCGGCCATCGCCTTCTACGGCGTGCTCTGGCTGTTCGGCGGCAACGACATCATCTCGGCGAACTTCCGCATCAGCCTCTACACGACCACCTGGGCCGGACGGATCCTCGTGTTCGTCGCGCCCGCCCTGGCCTACGCGATCACCTACCGCGTCTGCCTGGGCCTGCAGCGCTCCGACGCCGCGGTGCTCACGCACGGCGTGGAGTCGGGCGTGATCAAGCGGCTGCCGAACGGCGGGTACGTCGAGGTCCACTCGCGGCCGGCGGAGGACATCGAGGCACACCTGCGCGGCAAGGAACCCGTGCCGGTGCTGTCGTACGACGAGACCGTGCCCCCCAGAGGGTTGCGCGGACCGCTCGGCAGGCTGCGCCTGCGGATGTCCAGGGCGTACGGCGGGGAGAAGATTCCGCCGGTCAACGGTCATCCGCACGACGAGGACGGGCAGGCCGCACTTCCGGAGGGACAGACGGCACCTGCGGACGGTCAGAACCGTGCGCTGACGCGCTGACCGCTCTCGCGCGGGCGGGCCCGGAGGCGTTCCTCCGGGCCCGCACGGTCGTGCCCCGGGCCGGGCCCGGGGCACCCGTCCCGCCACCGGGGTCACCCCTCCCACTGCTCAGGCACAGACCACTGCGACTCCGGCGGGTCGGCGGGGCGGATCTCGGTGAACAGCTTGAGCGTCACCGGCCGCAGCCGCTGCCATGCCTCCACCGGCCAGCGCAGGCTCACCGAGGGGTACACGGTCTCCAGCACGATCTTCAGATAGGGGCGGCCGGAGTGACCGACAGGGACCTCCGTGCACAGGCCGGACACGGCCGCGGTGGCCTCCCGCCTGCCGAGCCGTAGCCGGGCGTTCCCCAGGACCTGGTTCGGGGCGCTGTCGGCCTCGAGGTCCACCGACTCCCACAAGAGCACGGGTGCCTCGTCCTCCCGCAGCCACGACGGGTAGACCGGCAGCGGCAACTGCAGCGTGAACCCCGCCAGCAGCCCGACGGGGCTCAGATAGAAGGAGCCGTGGAAACAGGGCAGTTCGTGCAGGAGCCGAGGCCCCTTCGATGTCGTCATCGACAGCGTTCCCTCACTGGCGTCCATCGCGATCCGCCATGCGCTCGGATCGGTGTAGGAGGCGTCCGGGACGAAAACCATCAGCTGTTCACCTCGCTGTGCGACTGGGAGGCGGCGCGGTGTGGTGCGGGGGCGTTCGCCGATTCTGGCCGCCAAAAGAAAGACGTACCTCGGGGGTCGGAACGTGACATCCGCATTGCACCGGGAATTCACCGCGCGCTCGTATGTCACATTCCGGGGGCCGCGTTCGTCTCAATGAGAAAGAGGCGTGGCGGCGTCCCGCGGGCGTCGCCGGCAAAGGGAAGGGGAAAGGAATCTGGGCGCAACGGTTCTGCCGGTGTAAATTGCGGGCGACGAAGAAATCGTTGAATCGTGCGGCATAGGGGGCGTCGGCGCCGCACGCGCGGGTGTCCGGACGGGCGGCGAAGGACGGCCACCGGACCGGTGGGGCTGTGTCCGGAGATCGGACCACGACGACGAGGAGAGCGCATGGAGCGTAATCCGGATGGGCCGGCGGGGGCGGACTTCGCGTTCCAGGCGTTCGAGGAACACGCCGCCCTGCTCCACGCGGTGGCCCGCAGCATGCTCGGCGACGGCGGGGAGGCCGCACGCGTGGTCGAGGAGACCCGGGCCCGCTGGCTGGCCGGTCAGGGCGACCGCTCGGCGGGTTTCCCGGGAGCGCTCATCGGGCTGGTCACCGTGCTGGCGCTCACGCGCCTGCGCGTCGCCCAGGCCAACGGCGAGGAGCACATCGGTCCCTGGCTCCCGGAGCCGTTGCGGGGCGAGCCCGATCTGAAGCTGGCCGAGTCGGTCTCCGCGGCCCTGTCGACCGTCCTCGGCATGCTGGACCAGGACGAGCGGACGGTGTTCCTGCTGCACCACGGGTTCGGGCTCGCGTACGCCGACATCGCCGCGGTGACAGGGCTCACCGAGGAGGGGGTGCGCGGGATCGACGCCAGGGCCAAGGCGCGGGTGCGCTGCGAGGTGCGCCCCTTCCGATGGGCCGGCGGCTGAGCCGCACCGCGGGGGCGGGCGGGGTGTGCAACTGGGGAAAAGACACAGTTGACCACCCGCGCCCGCTGTCGCCCGGTGGTGCCCGCGGATCAGCGGCCCCGCTCCGTCAGCCCGTACAGGTTGCCGTCGTGGCCGCGGATCTGCGCCCACCGGCCCCCCTCCCGCCAGGGGGTGGCCTGCGGCGCCACGACGATCTCCACTCCCCGCGCCCGCAGGTCCAGGCAGGTGGCGTCGACGTCGTCGCAGTCGAACCAGCCGTGGGTCATCCGGCCCACACGGGCGTGGAGCGCGTCCAGGATCTCGGGCTCGACGGCGGCGAGCGCCACGCAGGTCTGCGCACCCGGCGTGCGCACCTCCACCCACCGCCGCCCCTCCCCCTGGGGGACGTCGGCCGCGAGCTCGAAGCCGAGCGTCCCAGTGAGGAACTCCAGAGTCCTGCTCTGGTCGCTGACGTAGAGCACGGCGAGCCGAGGATTCACGATCACGATGCCTCCCGGCGACGTTCGGTTCTCACGCGCCCTGCACGGAGAGCTGGCGGGGTCCGGACGGTGCGGCCGGCGCCGGCGACGGGACGTCGGTGAGCCCGAGCCTGATCTCCTTCAGACGGTCGGGGTCGCCGATGACGTCGATGGACGCGATGCGGTCGCCCGCGAAGCCGATCTCGATGACGAGCTGCAGGCGTCCGCGCGGAGCGACCACCGCCCCCACGGCGCCGTTGACGAGAGCGGGCCAGGCGAAGCGCGCCCTGCGGATGTTGGTGCGCGTCTCCTCGGCGACGGCGCGTGCGCCCCGCACCTCCGCCGGAGCCTTGGCCTGTCCGCGCAGGGCGACGGAGTCCGCCCGGCGTACGACGTCGGGAGCCAGCACGGCCAGCAGGGCGTCGATGTCGCCGGCCCGGGAGGCGGCCAGGAAGGCGTCCACCACCGCACGCTGCCTGGCGAGGTCGGAGGAGGGGACGTCGGCCGTGCCGTGCACCCGGCGCCGGGCGCGGCTCGCCAGCTTCTTCGCGGCCGCCGGCGAGCGTTCCACGATCACGGCGATCTCGTCGAACGGCACGGCGAACAGGTCGTGCAGCACGAAGGCGGCCCGCTCGGCGGGGCCGAGCGTGTCGAGGACCACCAGCAGGGCGAGACCGACGGAGTCGGCGAGCACCGCCTCGTCCGCCGGGTCGGCGGCCTCCTCGTGGGGGGCCAGCATGTCGAGTTCGGTCAGGTCGGCGAAGTCCTCACGCCGGCGGCTGCGTGAGCGCAGCATGTCGAGACAGACCCGTCCGGTGATCGTCGTCAGCCAGGCGGTCAGGTTGTCGACGGAGCCGGAGTCGGCGCGGCAGGCGCGCAACCAGGTCTCCTGCACCGCGTCGTCCGCCTCGTCCGCGCTGCCCAGCATGCGGAACGCGACCCCTCGCAGATGCCCGCGGGATCGGTCGAAGTGCTCGGCCAATTGGGCCTGGTCGTTCATCGGTCACCTTTCACCGTCGCGGTTCGTCGTATGGGTGGGGAGAGGGAGAACGCACGTTTGACAAGGAGACGTCAGTGCCCGTACTGATTATTGTCGCCGGTTCGTTTGAACCAACGTGACGGGGAGGCGCACCGAGGGTGGCCTCTCCGGCCGTGAAGCGTACCGGCCGGCTACCGCCCGAGGTGCATACTATCCTCGTTTCGACCGCTCATAGTTTCTCGCCGTTCCGAAATTCGACGATGACGTCCGAAATCGGTGTCCGGTGAGGTGCTGAAAGGTGTGCGCCAGGGGCCGGCCGCATCGTCCGTGTTCCTTGGGCTCAGCTCGTACGGCTCCGCCGCACGGCCGTCCCGCGACTCGGGTGACGGCTCAGAAGCAGGCGATGCATGCCGTCCGGTGCATTTCCGCGATATGTCGTGATGGCGGTACATGAACAGCTCATGGTCCCGCCCTGGGTCGAACAGACCGATATTCGAATTTATGGGTAACTTGCCATGAATGGGCCCCCTCTGCTCTGGCATAGCAATTACCCGGAACATAAGCTGAGCCGCAGTTGAGCTCCTGTGAAGAAAGCGCCCCTGCCCTTGTTCCTTCATAGGAAGGTCCCGCAGTGACACTTCACACCGCAGCCGACGCTGATCGCGAACTCGGAACTCGCCTTCCCGACGTGGCGGACCTCCGCCGTCTGCCGTGGGAGATCGTGCCCGTCCGCGACCTCACGTCCTCGCTTTCGCCGCGAAAGCAACGTGAGGACCCGGCGCATGTCCGGCTGCTCGCGGAGACGGATCGCGTCTTCGATCCGCTCCTCGTGCACCGGCCGACGATGCGTGTCATCGACGGCATGCACCGGTTGCGCGCCGCCGTGCTGAAGGGCAGGAGCGAGATCGCGGTCCGGTTCTTCGAGGGAAGCGAGGCCGACGCGTTCGTCCTGTCGGTCCGGCTCAACGTCGGCCACGGGTTGCCGCTGACGCTCGACGAGCGGAAGGAGGCGGCCCGGCGCATCATCACCTCCCATCCGCACTGGTCGGACAGGGTGGTGGCCGAGAGCACGGGGTTGAGCGCCAAGACCGTCGCCGGCGTGCGCCGGCGGCTCGGCGGGCCGGGGCAGCACGAGTACAGCCGTGTCGGCAGGGACGGGAGATCCAGGCCGCTCAGCAGCGTCGAGGGGCGTCGCAGCGCGGCGGCCCTGCTGGCGGCCAACTCGGAGATCTCCCTCCGTGAGCTGTCCAGGAAAACCGGGCTCTCCGTGGGAACGGTCCGGGACGTACGCGAGCGGCTCGACCGCGGACAGGATCCGATCCCGGACCGGCTGCGCGCCAGGGAGAGGACCGGCGCCGGGCCGCGGAGCATGACGACGCCGGCTCGGGACGGGGCCGCGACGCCCCGGACCGGGGCCGTCCGGCGAGCGGCGGAGGCCCGCCGCCCGCACGGGCAGAGCCCGAGCAGGGGCGAGACGAGGCCGGCGGGACACGCGGCGGGAGAGGCCGTGGAAACGGCGTCCGCGCTGCGCAAGCTCGCGCGCGATCCGTCCCTGCGGGCGACCGAGTCCGGGCGGATGCTGCTGCGGATGCTCCTGGCGACGGAGGTGGGGCCGGCCCAGTGGAAGGAGATCGCCGAGGCGATTCCGGCCCATTGCATGCCGCTCATCCGTGCCGTCGTGCTCAAGAGATCCGAGGAATGGAAACGACTGGCGAGCATGGTTCCGGGTGGTTTCCCGGGCTGACCGGAAATGAACGGAGGCGCTTCTGGGGCGAAGGCTCAGGGTGAAATATCGCCATTAATCGGGATTCGTTGGAGGGTTCATCGTGTCAGAGACGGTTCACTTTCCGGGAAGCGACGCGGAGATCGAGCTCCGGAAGATCAACCGGGCGACGGTCGAGCAGTACATGAACACCAGAGGCGAGGAACGGCTGCGGCGGCACCTGCTGTTCACCGAGGACGGCGTCGGCGGCCTGTGGACCAACGACACCGGGCAGCCGATCGCGATCCGCGGGCGTGACCGCCTCGCCGAGCACGCCGTCTGGTCGCTGAAGTGCTTCCCCGACTGGGTCTGGACCAACGTCCAGATCTTCGAGACCGACGACCCGAACTTCTTCTGGGTGGAGTGCGACGGCGAAGGCGCCATCCGCTTCCCCGGCTACCCCGAAGGCCACTACAGCAACCACTTCCTGCACTCCTTCCAGTTGGAGAACGGGAAGATCAAGCTGCAGCGCGAGTTCATGAACCCGTTCGAGCAACTGCGCGCGCTGAGCATCCCCGTGCCCGAGATCAGGCGTGAGGGAATCCCCACCTAGACCCGGCCGCGACTGCCGCCTCATCGGCGGCGGTCGCCAGGCAACCCCAGCCGTCCCCGGCCGGGCGACGACGACGGCGCCCAGAGCGCCTCGACCCCATGGAGAACCGTGGATGACGTGATGCCCGCCATCCGGCTGAGCGCCGCGCTGCAGCAGCCGGAGTGGGGCGATGTCTCGCAGGTCCAGCGCGTCAAGGAAGTGCTCGCCTCCCGGCCCTCGCTCGTCAGGCCCGCGGACGTGCGCACCCTGCGTGCCCTCCTCGCGGAGGTCGCAGCAGGAAACTCCCTGGTCGTACAGGCCGGGGACTGCGCGGAGAACCCAGAGGAATGCACGCCGGAGCACGTGAGCCGCAAGTCCGCGGCGCTGGACGTGCTGGCCGGCGCGCTCAAGATGATCACCCACAAGCCCGTGCTGAGGGCCGGCCGGATCGGCGGCCAGTTCTCCAAGCCGCGCTCCAGCTCCACCGAGCAGGTCGGCGACCTCACCCTCCCGGCGTTCCGCGGCCACATGGTCAACGGCCCGGAGCCGACGGCCGAGAGCAGGCAGCACGATCCGCTGCGGATACTCACGGGATACATGGCGGCCAGCGACATCATGGAGCACCTCGGCTGGCGCGGATCGTCCGCCCGGTCCCCGATAGACCCGCCCCTGTGGACCAGCCACGAGGCGCTGCTCCTCGACTACGAGGTTCCCATGCTCCGCAGGGACGCGTCGGGAAGGCTGATCCTCGGCTCCACGCACTGGCCCTGGATCGGCGAGCGGACGCGGCAGGTGGAGGGCGCGCACGTCGCCCTGCTGGCCGAGGTCGCCAACCCGGTCGCCTGCAAGGTGGGCCCGAAGATGAGCAAGGACGAACTGCTCGCCCTGTGCGAGCGGCTCGACCCCGAACGCGAGCCGGGCCGGCTCACCCTGATCTCCCGGATGGGCGCCGACCAGGTCGCCTACGCCCTGCCGCCGCTCGTCGAGGCCGTCAGGTCCGCCGGACACCCCGTCGTCTGGCTCTGCGATCCCATGCACGGCAACACGGTGGTCACCCCGTCGGGGCACAAGACCCGCCTCGTGCCGACCCTGCAACGGGAGGTCCGCGAGTTCGTGACCGCGGTCGAGAGCGCGGACGGAGTGCCCGGCGGCCTCCATCTGGAGACCACGCCCGACGACGTCACCGAATGCGTCGCCGACGAGGACGGCTTCGGCCAGGTGGGCGACCGGTACACCAGCTTCTGCGACCCCCGGCTGACCCTCTGGCAGGCGGTCTCGGTCATCTCGGCCTGGGGCGGCTGACGCGACGGCTCCCAGAAAGGACTTCCATGTCCGGCATACCCGCAATCAAGCCCTACCCTCTTCCGGCCGCGGGCGACCTGCCTTGCAACGCCGCGGGCTGGACGCCCGACCCCGCTCGTGCCGTGCTCCTGATCCACGACATGCAGCGTTACTTCGTCAGGCCGTTCCCCGACCCGATCAGGCACGAACTCGTCCAGAACATCGCGCTGCTGCGTGACAGGAGCGCGGCGCTCGGCGTCCCCGTCGGCTACACGGCCCAGCCCGGTGACATGAGCGAGGAGGAACGCGGGCTCCTCAAGGACTTCTGGGGACCGGGCATGCGCCGCGCCCCCGAGGACCGGCTCGTCGTCGACGAACTCGCCCCCGCGCCCGGCGACTGGACGTTCACCAAGCTGCGATACAGCGCGTTCTTCCGGTCCGACCTGCTGGAGCGCATGCGGCGCGGCGGCCGCGACCAGCTCATCGTCTGCGGCGTGTACGCGCACGTCGGAGTGCTGATGACGGCCGTCGACGCCTTCACCAACGATCTGGAGACCTTCCTGGTCGCCGACGCCGTCGCCGACTTCACCGCCGGCTACCACCGCATGGCCGTCGAGTACGCGGCCGAACGCTGCGCGGTCGTCCTGACGGCCAAGGAGGTGTTCTCGTGAGCGCGCCGGGCACAGGCGGAGGCGACCTGCTCGGCACGGTGCTGGATCTCCGCGCGCCGGCCTTCGCGCTGCTGCACCGGCCGGACGCGAACGGGCCGGGCCTGCTGGACGTCCTGATCGGCGAGGTCGCCCACCTGGACGAGCTGGCGGACATCCCGCTGCCCGGTCCCGGGCACCGTACACCTGACCACGGTGTGTCCGGGCAGCGGGAGCCGGCGGCGGGCGGCCGCCACCACGCGCTCGTCGTCGTCCCCTATCGGCAGGTCCGCGAGCGGGGCTTCGCCTGCGCCGACGACGGCGCCCCGCTCATCGCGATGACGGTGACGCGACAGGGCACGGTTCCGGTCGCCGAGGCGCTGGACAGGATCCCCGGCCTGCCCTTCGCGGTCTCGGGCGGGCACTTCGACGTGAGCGACGACGACTACGCCGAGATCGTCCGCAGGGTCGTCAAGGAGGCGATAGGCGAGGGGGAAGGGGCGAACTTCGTCGTCAAGAGGTCCTTCGTCGCCGACATCGGGAACTACACGCCCCGCTCCGCCGTGGCCTTCTTCCGGCGCCTGCTGGAGGTCGAGTCGGGCGCGTACTGGACCTTCGTGGTCCACACGGGCGAGCGCACGTTCGTGGGAGCCACTCCGGAGCGGCACGTGACGCTGCGCGACGGCGTCGCGACCATGAACCCGATCAGCGGCACCTACCGGTATCCGCCGTCCGGACCGTCCCTCCACGGGGTGATGGACTTCCTCGCCGACCGGAAGGAGTCCGACGAGCTCTACATGGTCCTGGACGAGGAACTCAAGATGATGACGCGGATCTGCGAGCCCGGCGTCCGCGTGACGGGCCCGCGGCTCAAGGAGATGGCACGGCTCGCGCACACCGAGTACTTCATCGAGGGCGAGACCGGCTGGGACGTGCGCGACATCCTCCGCGAGACCATGTTCGCCCCGACCGTGACCGGCAGCCCGGTGGAGAACGCCTGCCGGGTGATCCACCGGTACGAGCCGCACGGCCGGGGGTACTACAGCGGAGTCGTCGCCCTCATCGGGCGTGACGAGGCCGGCCGGCAGACCCTCGACTCCTCCATCCTCATCCGGACCGCCGACATCGACGGCGCCGGCCGGGCGCGCATCGGCGTCGGCGCCACGCTCGTACGCCACTCCGACCCGATGTCGGAGGTCGCGGAGACCCGGGCGAAGGCCGCCGGCCTGCTCGCGGCGCTCGACACCGGCGACAGCGGCCGGCTCAGGACCCGCCCGGAGGTCCGTGAGGCGCTGGAGCGGCGCAACGCGAACATCGCCGGCTTCTGGCTGGGCAGGCCCGCCGAGGGCACGGCCGCCCAGCCGCGGTCGGCCCAGCCACGGTCGGCCCAGCCACGGTCGGCCCAGCCACGGTCGGCCGGGGTGCGGACGCTCATCGTCGACGCCGAGGACACCTTCACCTCGATGCTGGACCACCAGTTGCGCAGCCTGGGGATGTCGGTGACGGTGCGTCGCCACGACGACGCCCCCTCGTTGGACGGGTACGACCTCGTCGTGCTGGGGCCCGGTCCCGGTGACCCCCGCGACGGCGCCCACCCCAAGATCGCTTTCCTGCGGGCCGCCGCGGACGCCCTCCTGTCCGGGCGGCGCCCCTTCCTGGCCGTCTGCCTGAGCCACCAGGTTCTGTCCGCGCGGCTCGGGTTCCCGCTGCAGCGCCGCGACGTGCCCAACCAGGGGGTGCAGAAGGAGATCAGCCTGTTCGGCGCGCGGGAGCGCGTCGGCTTCTACAACACGTTCGCCGCCCGCGCGGAGGCGGACCGGACCGAGATCGACGGCATCGGCACGGTGGAGGTCTGCCGCGATCCGGCGACCGGCGAGGTGCACGCGCTGCGCGGCCCGCGTTTCTCCTCCATCCAGTTCCACGCCGAGTCGGTGCTCACCGAGAACGGCCCGCGCATCCTGGGCTCTTTGATGAAAGGACTGCTGTCGTGACGATGGCTGACCAGTCCGTGCTGGAGGGGGCGCGTCCGTACGTGGTCGTCGACGCGTTCACCGACACGCCGCTGCAGGGCAATCCGGTCGCCGTCTTCTTCGAGGCCGAGGACCTCTCCGCCGAACGCATGCAGCGCATCGCCAGGGAGATGAACCTGTCGGAGGTCACCTTCGTTCTCCCGCCCCGGCAGGGGGGCGACGCCCGCATCCGCATCTTCACGCCGGTGAACGAGCTCCCGTTCGCCGGGCATCCGCTCCTAGGCACCGCCATCGCGCTGGGCGAGGGGCGCAGGAACGACCGGCTCAGGCTGGAGACGGCGATGGGAGTCATCGCCTTCGACCTGGAGCGGGTGAACGGGAGGGTCGTCGCCGCCGAGATGGGGCAGCCCGTCCCGACCTGGGCGGAGTTCGACCGTGCCGAGGAGCTGCTCGCCGCGCTCGGCCTGACCTCCTCGACGCTGCCCGTCGTGATCTACCACAACGGTCCCCGGCACGTCTTCGTCGGGCTGGAGAGCATGGCGGCGCTGTCCCGGGTCGATCCTGACCAGCGCGCGCTGGCCGCCTTCCCCGACATGGCGACCAACTGCTTCGCCGGTTCCGGCTCGACCTGGCGCAGCCGGATGTTCTCGCCCGCGTACGGCGTGGCCGAGGACGCGGCCACGGGGTCGGCGGCCGGTCCGCTGGCGATCCATCTCGCCCGTCACGGGCGCATCGGGTTCGGGCAGTGGATCGACATCCACCAGGGCGTCGAGATGGGCCGTCCCTCCCTGATGCGGGCCCGCGCCGACGGCGCCGCGGAGCACGTCACATCCGTGCGGGTCGGCGGCTCGGCCGTGACCGTCGCCCGCGGCGTGATCTACGCCTGAACGGCGCGGCCCCGCCCGCCCGGCCGGCCGCGCCCCCTCTCCGCCCATGTGATCGGGGCGGTCCGCGGTCCGCGGGCCGCCCGCCACCCCCACACAGCTCCGGAGGCGACAGTGAGCAGCAGGTTCGAGAGTCTGACCGGCGCCATCGACCGCGCTTTCCCCGAGTACGACATGCCGCCGGCCGAGCCGATGGATCTGGCGCGGCAGTGGATCGCCGGGGCGGTGGAGGCCGGGGTGCGCGAACCGCTGGCCCTCGCACTCGCGACCGCCGACCGCGGCGGCCGGGCCTCCACCCGAATGGTGGCCGTCATCGACGTCGGAGAGCGGGGTCTGGTCTTCACCAGCCACAGCACGAGCCGGAAGGGCCGGGAGATCGCCGAGACCGGCTGGGCCTCGGGCCTGCTGTACTGGCGCGAGACCGCTCAGCAGCTGAGCTTCTCCGGCCCGGTGGTCATCCTCCCCGAGCCCGAGGCGGAACGGCTGTGGAACGCCCGGCCGGTGCCGCTGCACGCGATGTCGGCGGTCTCCCGGCAGAGCGAACCCCTGGAGGACGTCGCCCGGCTCAAGGCGGAGGCGGAGCGGCTGTCGTCGTACGGAACACCCCTGCCGCGACCGGCGCGGTTCGCCGGATACCGCCTGGAGCCTGCCGCCGTCGAGTTCTGGTCGGCCGACGCCGACCGGCTGCACCGGCGGCTGCGTTACGACCGGACTCCCTCCGGTTGGCACATCTCACGGCTGCAGCCGTGACCCCCTCCCCGCAGGGACAGGAAACACGAAGGAGTGCAACCTTGACCGACACGACAAACACCGACTTCGACGCGATCGTCGTCGGCACCGGCTTCGCCGGGATCTACATGCTGCACAAGCTCCGCAACGAGCTCGGCTTACGGGTCCGGGCCTTCGACCGGGCCGGTGGCGTGGGCGGCACGTGGTACTGGAACCGCTACCCCGGCGCCATGTCGGACGTCGAGGGCTTCGTCTACCGCTACTCCTTCGACAAGCAGATGCTCCAGGAGTGGGAGTGGACCACCAAGTACACGCCCCAGCGGGAGCTGCTCGCCTACCTCGAGGCGGTCGTCGCCAAGCACGACCTGGGTAAGGACATCCAGCTGAACACCGGCATCGAGAGCGCGGTGTTCGACGAGGCCCGTGGCGTCTGGACCGTCGGCACCGACACCGGCGAGACCTTCACCGCACGGTACGTCGTCACCGCGCTCGGGCCGCTGTCGACGGCGAACATCCCCGAGATCGAGGGCCGCGACAGCTTCCGGGGCAGGATCGTCCACACCGGCTCCTGGCCCGACGACCTCACGATCGACGGCAAGCGCGTCGGCGTCGTCGGCACCGGGTCCACCGGCACCCAGTTCGCCTGCGCGGCCGCCAAGGTGGCCGAGCACCTGACGGTGTTCCAGCGTTCGGCGCAGTACTGCGTCCCGTCCGGCCACGGCCCGGTCACCGATGAGTACGTCGCGGAGGTGCGGGCCGGCTACGACCGCATCTGGGAGCAGGTGCGCAACTCCCGCGTCGCCTGCGGGTTCGAGGAGAGCGACGTCCCCGCGATGAGCGTCTCGGAGGAGGAGCGCCGGCGCGTGTTCCAGGAGCACTGGGACAAGGGGAACGGCTTCCGCTTCATGTTCGGCACGTTCTCCGACATCGCGACCGATCCGGCGGCCAACGAGGCCGCGGCGGAGTTCATCCGGTCGAAGATCCGGGAGATCGTGAAGGACCCGGAGACGGCGCGCAAGCTGCTGCCGACCGACTTCTACGCCAAGCGCCCCATCTGCAACCCCGACTACTACGAGATCTTCAACCGCGACAACGTCACGCTGGTCAGCATCAAGGAGAACCCGATCAGGGAGATCACTCCCAAGGGTGTGGTGACCGAGGACGGAGTGGAGCACGAGCTCGACGTCCTGGTCTTCGCGACGGGCTTCGACGCCGTGGACGGCAGCTACAAGCGCATGGACATCCGCGGCCGGGGCGGCGAGACGATCCGGGAGCACTGGGAGGACGGTCCCACCAGCTACCTCGGCGTCGCCACCCACGGCTTCCCCAACCTGTTCATGGTCCTCGGCCCGAACAGCGCCTTCAGCAACCTCCCGCCGGGCATCGAGGCACAGGTCGAGTGGATCGCCGACCTGATCCGCACGGCGGAGGAGAACGGCACGACCGTGATCGAGGCCACCCGGAGCGCCGAGGACGAGTGGACCGAGACCTGCAGGCAGCTCGCGGACCACACGCTCTTCCCCAAGGTGAAGTCGTGGATCTTCGGCGCCAACATCCCCGGCAAGAAGAACAGGGTCATGTTCTACTTCGCGGGGCTCGCGTCGTACCGGCTCAAGCTGAGCGAGGTGGCCGAGGCGGGCTACGAGGGATTCGACCTGCACTCCAGCCCCTCGCTGACGCCGGCCTGAGGCCGGCGCCGGGTCTTGGCGGAGACCACGCGGGTTCCGGGGTGGGTCCGGCGCGGCAGCGCGCGCCGGACCCCGTCACCGGGTCACGCCCGGCTCGCTCCCGCGGGCCGGCGGGCGGGACCGTCCGGGACGGCAGGGAAGGCCGTCCCGGATCGGGCGCGCCCACTTGAGATAAACGTCATTTCCTGCTCTGTGGACGAGATATTCGGTGAGAGACTCTCGTGTTCGGGGCTCTCGATTAATTAACAAACGGGCTTGACTCTAATGGTTCTTTATCGGATACGATGAAGTCATGAGTGAGACCGTGATTCGCGTCGACGATCAAGTCGCAACCTTCATCAACATCTTCGACGTCGACCCCTCGAAGCAGCAGGAACTAATCGGCATTCTGAACGAGGGCGCCGAGAAGGTCATGCAGCACCGGCCCGGCTTCGTCTCGGTGAACATTCTCGCCAGCGCGGACGGCAGCCGGGTCGTGAACCTCGCCCAGTGGCGCAGCCCGGACGACATCAAGGCGACCGCGGGCGACCCCGAGGCGCAGGTCTTCGCGAAGAGGGCGGCGGAGATCGCCAAGGCGACGCCGCAGGCCTACAAGGTCGTCTCCGTCTACCACGCCTGACCAGGCACTCCGCGTCGAAACCCAGAAGCCGGCCCGGGCCCCGGGCACGGCACGCCCCGTCCCGCCTCTCGGCATCGGCGGGACGGGGCGTCGCCCGCATCCCGTAAGCGGGCCCGTGTCCGGGGCCCGGCCCTCACCACATCGCTGCGGCGCCCACCGAAGTGACGAAGAGTAGCCATTCCGGCCCAGGGAGCGCGACGCCATGACGACTGCCAACACCGCCGACATCGTGATCGCAGGCGCGGGGATAGGGGGGCTGGCCACCGCGCTCGCCCTGCACGCCAAGGGAATCGACGCGGTCGTGCTGGAGGCCGCGGCCGAGCTCCAGCCGCTCGGAGTGGGAATCAACATCCAGCCCGCCGCGATCGGCGCGCTGACCGAGCTCGGGCTCGGCGAGGCGCTGGCGGCCACCGGCATCCGCACCCGTGAGCACCGCTACCTGGACCACAGGGGCGCCACCCTGTGGACCGAGCCCCGGGGCGTCGCCGCTGGTCACGAACACCCCCAGTACTCCATCCACCGCGGTGAGCTGCAGATGCTCCTGCTCGCGGCCGTCCGGGACCGGCTCGGTCCCGACGCCGTACGGACCGGGCTCCGCGTCGACGGCTTCCGGCAGACGGCCTCCGGCGTCCACGTCCTCGCGTACGACGAGGCGGGCGGGGCGGTCGAGTTCGAGGCCGCCGCGCTGGTCGGCGCCGACGGGATGCACTCCTCGGTCAGGTCCCGGCTCCACCCCGACCGCGCCTCGCTGTCCCCGGCGGGCGTCGACATGTGGCGTGGCCTGTCCGAGGTGGACGAGTTCCTCGACGGGCGCACGATGATCCTGGCCAACGACGAGCAGGCCACCCGGCTGATCGCCTACCCGATCTCCAGGCGCCACGCGGAGCGCGGCAAGGCGTTGGTGAACTGGGTCTGTCTGGTCGCCGCCCCCTCGAAGAGCCTGTCCGACGGCGCGGGGTGGAACCGCCCGGGACTGATCGAAGAAGTGCTGCCCCACTTCGCCGAGTGGGACTTCGACTGGCTGAACCTCGCCGTCATGCTCGCTCGCAGCCCCCGCATCCTGCGCTATCCCATGGTCGATCGCGACCCCCTCCCGCACTGGGGTGAGGGCAGGGTGACGCTGCTCGGCGACGCCGCCCACCTGATGTACCCGATCGGCGCCAACGGCGCCTCGCAGGCCGTCATCGACGCCACCACGCTCGCCGCCGAGCTCGTGCGAGGCGACGACGTGGCCGCCGCGCTGGAGCGGTACGAAGCGGCCCGGCGCCCCGCCACGACCGCCATCATCCTCGCCAACCGGAACATGGACGGCGCCGAGCGCGCCATCGCCGGCCGATCCGGCCACGACAAGGCCGCCGAACTCGCGACGATCACTCACCGTTACCGGATGACCGTGGAGCAGCGGCAGCCTCTCGCCTGAGCAGATGGACCGCCCCGGCCGTAGCCGCACTCGTCTCCGGGGCGGTCCATCCTGGCGGGTGTGACCGGCGGACCCGTATCCCAGGCCGGGAGCGGAAATCGCCGCGCCCGGGGGAAAGGCGACCGGTGAATCGCGGAAGCCGCCGGGTCGTCCGGCGTCGCGACGACGGGGCGATTCGAATTGACGGACATCGTCCGATCGGATTTCGATTTTCGCGCGCACAGCAATTTGGCATCCTGACAATGTGTTTACAGGATGCCAATTCATTGCCCCGGAACCCGGCTCGACCCCGGTCCGGTGTGGCTCTGAAAGGCGGACGTCAACGATGCGAAACGGCCTCCTGTCCGTTCGTGGCTCCGCGCCTCGCCATTAAGACGAGTCGCGCCGCGGAAAGGTGACACGCCGCGGGCGGTGTCCGCCGGCGGGCGGACACCGCCCTCATCCGCTCACCGCATGCGGGCCGCCGCCCCGGTGCCCGCCTGCCGGTGGGCCAGCTCGGACACGGCGGTCCGCGCCGCGGCCAGCGAGTCCGCCGCCCCGGTGCCCGCCTGCCGGTGGGCCAGCTCGGACACGGCGGTCCGCGCCGCGGCCAGCGAGTCCGCCGCCAGGGGCTTGAAGTGGGCCAGGGCGGGCACGTCGGAGGCCCGGGTCATCTCGGCGTGCACGAAGTGCAGGTTCTCCGGGGCCACGCCCAGCTCCGTGAAGTACGCCCGCAGGTAGGGCGTCTGGAAGTCGAAGTCCTCCCGTGGTGTGCCCGGCACGTAGCTGCCGCCGCGAGCGGCGACCACCACCACGTTCGTCTCCCGGAGCAGGCGGTCCCCCGTGCCGGCGTCGAGGAACGCCCCGGGGAAGGTCACCCGGTCGATCCACGCCTTCAGGGACGCGGGCACGGAGAAGTTGTACATCGGGACGCCGACCAGCACCGTCTCCGCGGCGCGCATCTCCGCGATCAGCGGCAGGGTCAGCGCCCACTCGCGCTCCTCGGCGGGGCTGCCGGCCATCTCCGCCACCTTCGGCAGCGGAACCGTGCCGTGTCTCTCCACCCGGATGCCGAGGGAGACGAAGGCCGGGGAGACCAGCGGGACCGGTTCGGCGGCGAGGTCGCGGTAGCGGTAACCGGCGCTCCCGTGGAGACACCGCCACGTGTCCGCGTAGAGCGCCGTCAACTGCCTGGTGACCGAGTCACCGCGGCCGCTGGCGCTGGAGTCCAAGTGAAGCAGGGACCTCACAGGCTCACCCCCTGTCGCTGCGAGTACATCGCGAGCTCCTCTCTGGATACGTTCCGTCACTCCCTATGACGCTGGGTAGTCGGCAGAGGTGACAGGGGCACTCGGACGGAGTCACCGATGCGAGGGCGCTCGGTCGGGACGGAGGGCGTGGGGCCGCGCCTGTGAGTAGGGTGCTGAGCTCGTGACATCGCATTCGGAGCCGCGCGGGCGTCCGTCGGGACCGGAATGGGCCGAGGCACGGCGACGCCTGAACGGGCACAGGCACGAGCTGGCCGCGGCGGCGGATCGGCTCTATCCCGGACTCGCCAGGGCCGGATCGACCCGTCTGCTCACCCGGGACGGCTGGACTGCGACCCCATGGACCCTGGCCACGCCGCTCGATCTGCGCGAGGTGCGGCTCGGCTGGGTGGAGGACGCCCCCGCCCCTGTCGTGACCGGCCGGGAACCGGAGGCGGCGGCCCTGCTGCCGGAGGGCGCCGGCGCCTACCCGGACGCGCTGGGGACTCTCGCCCGCCCCCGGCTCTTCGAGGACCGCACCTGCTACCGGCTGCTGGAGGTCGCCTGGCCGGAGCTGACCTTCACCCGCGCGCGCTACTTCGACGGCGTGAGCGTGGGAGAGGCCGCCGCCCACGAGTTCGCCGCCCACTTGTTCCCCGCCCACAAGGTCCCCGCCCACAAGGTCCCCGCCCACGAGTTCCCGGCCGGCGAGTTCGCCGCCCACGAGGTTCCCGCCGGCGAGTTCGCCGGGCATGGAGGCGGGCGGCCGCTGCCGTTCCGCGCCCTCGTGGGCGACCCCACCGACCTGCGCCGCCGGCCCGCGCTCTGCGCGATCTCCACGCTGACGCTGCGCCACGACCGCCGTACGGGGGAGACGTCGTTCGTCCTGCACTGGCGCGACCCGGCCCGGGTGGCGCACGGCGGCGGGCTCTTCCAGGTCATGCCCGTCGGGGTGTTCCAGCCGGCGCACGAGTCCGCGGGCGCGGAGAAAACCGACCTCGACCTGTGGAAGTGCGTGGTCCGCGAGTACGCCGAGGAGTTCCTCGGGCGGGGGGAGGAGTACGGCGACGGCTTCGACTACGAGCGCTGGCCGTTCTACCGGCTGCTGACGGACGCCCGCGAGGACGGGCGGGTGCGCTCCCTCGTGCTGGGCGTGGGGGTCGACCCGCTGACCTTCGCGACCGACTTCCTCGTGGTGACCGTGCTGGAGGCGGAGACGTTCGACGCCGTCTTCGGCGAGGTCGCCGCCTCCAACAGCGAGGGCCAGGTCGTGGGGCGTGTCCCGTTCGACGCGGAGACCGTGCGGAGGTACGTCCGCGACGAGCCGATGCAGGCGGCGGGCGCGGCCGTGCTGGACCTCGCCTGGCGGCACCGCGAGGCGCTGCTGTAGTCACACGGGTGCCGTCCCCGCCGGCCGATCAGGCCGGCGGGGACGGCGTGTCGTGAGGAGGCTCAGCTCGCGGGGGTGAGCGCGCCGGCGCCGCCCACGATCGGCAGCGTCACCGTGCTCTTCGTCGTGTCGAGGTGCAGCCGCGCGCCGGGGGCGGGCCGGATGGTGTACTCGTAGTCGCTCGACAGCAGCACGACCCCGATCCGGTGCCCCGCGGGGAAGACGTAGTCGTGCGGCTGCAGGTCGAAGTCGAGGCGGTAGGGCGTGCCGGGCTTGACCGGCTCGGTCCGCGAGATCGACTTACGGTTCTGGGGGTCGGTCCAGCCCCGAGTGATGATCTTCGCCTTGCCGTTCTGGTCGTAGTCGACGAGCAGCGCCGTGACGTTCGCGGCCGGCTGGTCGAAGGACATCCGCAGCGACACCCGCGGAGTGCCGCTGAGCCTGGCCGCCGCGGCCAGCGCCTCCGACTTGTACGCGAGGCGGTTGGGCGAGGTGGCGGCGTCGGCGAGGGTCTGCGCCCGCTTGGTGGCGTCGTCGACGATCGTCTCGGTCACCGGCCTGCCCACCCGGGTCCTGTCGGAGGTGAGGACGCCGGCCGCGCCGCCGGCGCCAGGGGCCAGGTTCAGCTCGGTGTCCGAGCTCGCCGGGTCGGGCCACTCGGCGTACTGCACCAGGGTCCTGTCCTCGCGCTGGACCAGGGCGCGGGGGTCGTTCTCCACGCCGTTCCGGTAACCCCACAGGTAGCGGGTGAACCAGCGGTTGAGCACGTCGACGCTGGGGGAGCCGCCGTGCCCGCCCTGGTGCAGGTAGATCTTGTGCGGCACCCCGCGCGCCCTGAGCGCCTCGTACCACTGCGCGGCGTGCTTGGTCTTGACGTTCCAGTCGTTGAGGCCGTGCGCGACCAGCACGGCGGCGTGGACCTCGCCGACGTCGTTCATGTAGTTGCGCTCGTCCCAGAAGGCGTTGTAGTCGCCGGTGACGCGGTCCTGCGCCTTCGCGAGCTCCTCGATGACGCTCCGGCAGACCTGCTTGTCCGCGCGCGTGTAGACGTACTCCGCGAGCACGTCGGTGTCCTCGCCCTGGTAGCCGCCGGGGGCCACGACGGCGCCGTTCGCCCGGTAGTAGTCGTACCAGCTGGAGATCGCCGAGATCGGCACGATGGCCTCCAGCCCCTCGACGCCGGTGCTCGCGACCGCGTTGGGCAGGGTGCCGTTGTACGAGGTGCCGATCATGCCGACCTTGCCGGTCGTCCACGTCGCGGTGACCTCCCGCCCGGAGGCGTCGTACGCCTTCGCGCGGCCGTTGAGCCAGTCGACGACGGATCTGGCGCCGATGGTCTCGTTGCGCCCGCCGGTGGTCGGGCAGCCGTCGGACTTGCCGCTGCCCAGCGACTCGGCGTGGACGACCGCGAAGCCGCGGGGCAGCCAGTTGGACTCGTGGCTGGTGCTGATGACCGGCTGCGGGCCGGTCGCCGCGGCGGACGCGTCCGCGCCGCCGGCCCCGGCGTCGTCCGCGGCCGCCGCGGCGAGGCGCTCGTCGGCCGCGGGGTCGAGCACCCCGCCGCCGCGGTTCAGCCAGCCCTTGCCCGGGCGGAGCGCCTCGTGGAGCTCGTGGTCGACGTCATGGTTGGTGATGGGGTTGCCGCCGGCGTAGTAGGGACTGACCTCGTACACGACGGGCGACTTCAGGCCGGCCGTCTCGGTCTCCTTGAGCCGGGTGACCTCGGCGTGCACCCGGTCGTTCCGCCCGTCGCCGTCGCTGTCGACCGGGGTCTCGACCCACACCTCCTCGCGGATCCAGTCGTTGCGGTTGGACGAGAACACCGGCTGCGCCATGCCGTCCTGGAACACCGGTCCGACGGGGACGGCCGCGCCCACGGGGGCGGAGTTCACGGCGACCCCTGTGACGGTCGTGGCGACGGCGAGGCCCAGCGCCGCCGCGCCCCGGCGTGCGGCTCCCGTACGGCGTGACGCGGCTGGCGGTACGGGACCAGGCGTCACCCGGCGCGATTGGGACATCGGCAAACCTTCCAAGAACGATCGGGGGGATCCGGGCCGGGGGAATCGGCCCGTAGGGGGCGATGCTAGGGGTGGAAGTGCGGAATGTCTTCGGACGGCCGTTCTGTCTTGATCGCGATGATTTTCGACAGATGTCGAAGTCGTAGGGAGAAGCTCGGCCTCAGCCGGACGCCGGCGCGGAACCGTTCCTGGCGAGCCAGGCGGCGTAGTGCGGGCGCCCGGCGATGGCCTCGCGGTGCGCCTCGATCGCGAACTCGACCAGTTCCCCTGCCCGCTGGGCGAGCGGCCCGTCCTGACGCCAGGCCACCAGGTGCCTGAGCCACAGCGGGGTGCCGGCGAGGGGGCGCACGACGATCCCCGGGCCCTCCTGCACCGTGGCCTGGCAGGGGGAGACCGCGTGGCCGCCCTCGACGAGCTGCCTGATCAGCGCCGGCTCGGTCATGCTGTGCGGGACGCGGGGAGTGAACCCGGCCTTCTGACATGCGGTGTAGACGCACTCCGGCCAGCCGACCCCGTCCGGCGGCGAGATCACCCAGTCGTCGCCGGCGAGGTCGGCCAGCTCGACCTCCTCCCGCCCGGCCAGCGGGTGCCGGCTGCTCATCAGTACGAAGACCGGTTCCGTGGCGACCACCCGCATGCCGACAGAGGGGGGCGCGGGCAGCTCGTTGCCCGGATAGTCGACGAGCGTGGCCGCGTCGAGGCGCCGGGAGGCCAGCAGGTCGAGCAGGAGCCGGGGGGAGTACTCGGTGTGCAGGGTGACCGACACGCCGGGCATCGTGAAGAGCCGGTTGACGAGCCCGGACAGCACCGGCGTCACGTACCCGCCGACCCGGGCGAGGCCCGGCCGGCCGTCGTACGCGCCGATGCCGGTGACCAGTTCGTCGACGGCGATCAGGATCGACCTGGCACGGGTGAGCACGAACTGGCCGAACGGCGTCGGGGTGACGCCGGAGCGGCCGCGCCGGAAGATCTGGCCGCCGAGCGCGCCCTCGACCCGCTGCAGCTGCGCGGTGAGCGCGGGCTGCGACACGCCCACGGCGGTGGCGGCCCTGCTCAGGCTGCCGGCGTCGGCGATCGCGCAGATCACGCGGAGGTGGCGAAGCTCCACCTGCACGTGGTCTCCCTTCCGCCGGGCCTCCGTTCGGCCCTATAACGCGTGCACTATAGCCGTCCGGCGATCAGCTGACGTTCCGGGCCATGGGCCATAAAACCGGAGTTATCCCCATCTGGGATATGCCTGCGCGGAAGCGAGCGCGCATAGTGCTGGGCACACCCCCGATTCGCTCTGGAGGTCCCCCCATGCCCGCGCGCAGGCCGCTCACGACCCTGGCGGCCCTTTCCCTCACCGCGGCGTCGCTCGCCGCTCCCGCACCCGCGCACGCCGCCGAGGCCGGCAGCGCCACCGTGGTGCCCATCCAGGTCACCGGTGACCCCGCCAAGCGGTTCAACCTGATCATCATGGGCGACGGCTACACCGAGGCCGAGCTGCCGAGGTTCGCGGCCGACACCGACCAGCAGCTCAACGTGATGTGGTCCATCGAGCCGTACAAGTCATACCGGAACTACTTCAACGTCTACCGCGTCGACATCGTGTCCGGCGAGTCCGGCGTCGGCTGCGACCCCGGCCTGGAGGCGGGGAAGAAGAACACCCCGCTGGGCATGGCCTTCTGGGGCGGCTGCAACCCCGGCAGCGTGCAGCGGCTGATCACGATGAGCAACAGCGCGGCCAACCGGTACGCCGGCATGGTGGCCGGGACGAGCAGCGCCAACCGGCAGATCCTCGCCCTCGCCAACAGCGGGACGTACGGCGGGGCGGGCGGCACGTACGCCACCTCGTCCGGGCACAACTCCATGTCCGCCCTCATCGCCCCGCACGAGATCGGCCATTCGCTGGGCGGCCTGCAGGACGAGTACACCTACTACAGCCGCGGGGTGGACGGCGGGCCGTACCCCGGCGGCGAGCCGAGCTCGGCGCACCACACCCTGCTGACCGGGCAGCAGATGAAGGACCAGCGGAAGAAATGGTGGCGCTGGCTCGGCGAGCCGAGCGAGGCCGGCGGTGTCATCGGCAGGTACGAGGGCGGCCTCTACTACAGCAGCAAGGTCTGGCGGCCGAGCGAGCACTCCATCATGCGGACGCTCGGCTACTACTACGACCAGGTCGGCCGCGAGGTCATGACCCAGCGGATCGCCGCCAAGACCAGCCTCGTCCAGGACGGCACGCCCACCACGGCCGCGGTCGGCGCCGACCGCGTGCTCTGGGTGGAACCGCTGCACCCCAACAGCCACGCGCTGACCGTCACCTGGAGCGTCGACGGCGACGACCTGCCCGGCGGCGCCGCCGCGCTCGACCTGCGCGCCCTGAAGCTCACGCCCGGCACGCACACGGTCAAGGCGACCGTCACCGACCCGACCGAGTTCGTCCGCGACCCGGCCGTCCGCGCCAGCGGTCTCACCGCGACGCGCACCTGGACGGTGGACACCTCCGTCACCACCACGCCCGCCGGGATCGCGCCCGGGCTGGTCTCGTCCACCCCCACCGAGCGGCCCGTGGCCCGCGACGAGGTCGTGTACGTCGAGACCACCCACCCCGACGACGCCGTGCCCGCGGTCACCTGGACTCTGGACGGCAGGACCGTCGGCGAGCGCGACGCCGACCTCGACCTGTCCGCGCTCGACCTCGCCCCCGGCGACCACACGCTGACCGCGTCCGCCGGCGACGACACGCGCACCTGGACCGTGGACGCCACGCCGCCCACGACCGCGTACGAGCTGTCCGAGCCGCTGGTGCGGTCGGGGGAGAACTACGTCTTCAACGGTCCCTTCACCATGCGGCTGAACGGCGGGGACGACCACGACGGGTTCGTGGTGCGCGAGTCGCGCGTGGACGGCGACGGGTGGTTCAACTACTTCGGCTGGCCGACCTCCGCCGACGAGCCGTGGCTGTTCACCGAGACGGGCACGGTCATCGACAGCCTCACGTACGGCAGGCTGCCTCGGGGCAGGCACACCGTCGAGTACCGGTCGATCGACGCGAGCGGCAACCGCGGGACGCCGCGGAGCTTCGGCGTGACGACCCTCGCCGCGCCGCCCGCGTGCACCACCACGGTCACCGGCACGCGCAACGGGCCGCTGACCGTGCGGTCCGGGGTCACCTGCCTGGACGGCGCCCGGGTCGACGGCGTGGTGACGGTCGGCTCCGGCGCGTCCCTCGTCGTGAAGGGCGGCACGATCAGCGGGTCGCTCGCCGCGACCGGCGCCGCCGAGGTGCACCTGCTCAAGGCGGCCGTGCGCGGTGCGGTCACGATCCACGGCACCACCGGGCACCTGGTCGTGGCGGGCTCCGACGTGCGCGGCTCGGTCAGCCTGACCGGCAACACCACCGCCGACGCCCCCGTCGTCACGGGAACCGCCGTCAGCGGCGCGCTGACCTGCGCCGGGAACAGCCCCGCGCCGTCCGACGCCGGAGTGCCGAACGGCGTGACCGGGGCGGGCCAGTGCGCGGACCTCGTCGACGACCCCCGGGCGAAGGGCCACCCGGCCGCCCCGTACGCGGCGGTCGTGAACGGAGACGTCCCGGAGAAGGGCGCCGGCGCCGTGGACGAGCACGCGCACGAGTGACGTCCGTCGACGGCCCGGGTTCCCGGCGGCGCCGCGAGGTTCTCGCCGGAGGCCCTCGCCGGTGACGGCCGGAGGGGACGCCCGCACAACGGCGTGCGGGCGTCCGACGGGCCGGGCGGGGCGTCAGTAGCCGTAGCGGCTCTTCAGGTGCCGCCAGACGTCGCGCAGCATCCACGCGTCGAACTCGGTGATCGACGTGGCGGAGCCCGCCTTCATGAGGAAGCAGCACTGCCCGGACGGGGTCCAGTCGTAGAAGTCGTCCAGGCCGAAACCGTGCCCGATCTCGTGGAGGAGGATGTGGATGTCGTCGCTGCCGAGGTTGTCGACCAGATACTCGCTGCCGACGCGCTGTCCCCAGGCCCCTCCCATGCCGCCGGTCATGCCCTCGGTGAGCCACAGCGACATGTCGTAGTGGTGGGAGGCGCCGCCCGGGCAGCCGGAGTAGGCGCCCGACTGGTCGAACAGGCGTCCGCACGGCTCGGCGCACTGTGGCGCGTTCTCGCGCATGTCGCCGACGTACACGTCCACAGAGTCGTCGCTCCACTGCAGCAGGGCGCGGTCGCGCACGGCCCAGCCGACCACCTTCACGGGCACGTCGGCGTACGGCCAGCCGTTGTGGCCGGCCATCACGTCCGTCCACTTCTTGAACGACCTGGCCAGCGCGGCGTGGATCCGGTCGCGCAGCTCCGCCGAGACGGGGGCGCTGGAATCCCAGCGGACGCAGTAGTTGACGCTGCCGCCGTTGGCCATGATCTGGTCCCAGGCGTAGTTGCGGTAGCCGTACAGGTCGGTGTTGGTGGACTCGACGTGCCGCCAGACCTCGTCGAGCGGCGCGACCAGGTCGGCGGGCGGGCTCCAGCCGCTCGGCGTGGCGGCGGCGTCGGCGAGCGCCCTGATTTCCAGCAGCCCGACCGAGGCCTGGCCGCTGTTCAGGACGACGCGCAGCCGGGTGGTCGTGACGGCGGGGAACGTGACGGTGTTGTAGGTGTCGATCGCGGTGGGGTAGGAGGCGGGGATGTCCACGTACGCGCCGCCGTCCCAGCTCTGGAGCCTCCACGAGGCCGGCAGCCGGACGCCGCCTCCGTCGTCGAAGAAGTAGACCTGCACCGATGAGATCGTCTGGGCGGACGGCCAGGTCAGCAGGGCCCACTGCGCGCCGTCCTCCGGCCAGGTGCCCCAGCGGCGGTTCCGTGTGTCGTCGGAGCGAGCCGGGTCGACGCCGTCGTTGACGGCGGCCACGCTCTCCCAGGGAGAGGTGTAGGAGGCGGAGGCGGTGGCCGACGGGGCCACGTTCGCGACGGCGGCGCCGGCGCGCGCGGGCGCCGGCAGGAGGAAGCCCGCGACCAGCGCGAGAACGGCGAACAGTCGCCTCATGCCTGTCTCCTTCGCGGCACGGTGAGCGCTCACGGGCCGCTGTCGGGGGAGTGCTGTGGAGCGGGAGTGTTCCGAGTTTTTTCCGTCACAAATGGGGTGTCAAGCCCCCAATAAGGACGATGTGGCGAGCGAGGGGCCGGCGCTGGCGCGGCCGCCGCGGCTTCCAGGGCGACCCGGTGGGTTTCGGAACAAGCCGCTGATTTTAGGATGACCTGGTCGTTTGAGGGTGACGAGGTGGTTTCCGGGATGACAGGGCGTGGATGACAGGGTGGTTGGAGACGACCAGGTGGTCCCGGATGAGGCGGTGGCCCGGGCGGAGACGGTGGTCCAGACGGAGACGGCGCGGAAGGACGACGTAACGCGGCGGAGCGCTGCGAAGCAGGGGCAGGGCCGCGCCCGGTCCGCCGCATGGACGCGGCGCCTGGCGGTCGCCGCCCTGGTGCTGGCGGCGCTCAACCTCAGGCCCGCGGTCACCAGCCTCGGGCCCGTGCTCGAAGAGGCCCGCGCCGCCCTCGGGATGAGCGCCACCATCGCCGGACTGCTCACGTCCGTGCCGGCCGTGTGCTTCGCGCTGGTCGGCTCGGCCGCCCCCCGCCTGGCCCGCCGTCACGGACCGGACGGGGTGGTCCTCGCCGGAATGGCGGCGGTCGCGGCCGGGCTCGCCCTGCGCCCGTTCGTCGCGAGCACCCCTGCCTTCCTCACGCTGAGCGGTCTGGCTCTGGCCGGGATCGCGCTCGCCAACGTGCTGCTGCCGGTCGTGGTCAAGCAGCGCTTCCCGGACAGGGTCGGCATGATGACCGGCCTGTACTCCATGGCCCTCAACCTCGGCGCCTCGACCGCCGCCGCCGTCACGGTGCCCCTCGCCGGCGCGTTCGGCGGTGACTGGCGTGCCGGTCTCGGAGCCTGGGCCGTCCTCGCCGCCGTCGCCCTGCCGCCCTGGCTCGCCCTCGCCCGCGGAGGCCGGCGGCCGATCGAGCGGCCGGTCGAGCGGCAGGCCGAGCGGCCGGCGGGCGGGGACGCCGCCGCGGCGGCCGTGGCGCGGGTACCGATCGCCCGTAGTCCCACGGCCTGGGCGCTCGCCGTGTATTTCGGCCTGCAGGCCACCTCCGCGTACGTCATCATGGGCTGGCTGCCCCAGATCTTCCGCGACGCCGGGCTGTCCGCCGGGGCCGCCGGCCTGCTGTTCGCCGTCACCTCGGTGCTCGGCGTGCCGCTGTCCTTCGCGCTGGCCGCCGTCGCCGGACGGCTGCGGGACCAGAGCGGCATCGCCGTCCTGCTCGGAGCGTTCGGGCTCGCCGGGTACGCCGGACTGTGGGCGGCTCCGGCCGCCGCGCCGTGGCTGTGGGCGGTGCTGCTCGGCGTCGCCAACTGCTCCTTCCCACTGGCTCTCACGATGATCGGGATGCGCGGCCGGGACGGCGCGACGGTGATCCGGCTGTCCGCCTTCGCGCAGAGTGTCGGCTACCTGCTGTCGGTCCCGGGACCCATCCTGGTCGGAGCGCTCTACCAGCACACGGGCGGCTGGCAGGGGCCGCTGGCCCTCGTGACGTGCCTCATGCTGCCGCAGATCGCGGCCGGATACTTCGCGGGCCGCGACCGGCAGGCCGCCTGACGCTGTGTGACCCCTACAGCCGGGCGTCGGCGAGGACGGGGATGGCCGCCCTGGCGCGTGCGACCTCGTCCGGATCGATCTCGACGTCGATCAGCCGCGCCTGCGGCCCCGCCTCGGCCAGGGACCGCCCCCAGGGGGAGACGACCACACTGTGCCCGATCCCGGTCGGCGCGGAGCCCGCGCCCGTGCCGTCCGGCGGGCTCGCCTGGCCGCAGGCGACCACGAACGTGGTCGAGTCGAGCGCCCGGGCACGGGTCAGCAGCCGCCACTGGTCCAGCTTGCCCGGGCCGTCGCCCCAGGACGCGCAGAGCACGACGACCTGCGCCCCCTGCCGCGCCAGCCGGGTGAACAGCCCGGGGAAGCGGACGTCGTAGCAGGTGGCCAGGCCGATCCGCACCCCCGCGACGGTCGCGGTCACGGGCTCGGTCCCGGGGGCGACGGTGTCCGACTCCCGGTAGCCGAACGCGTCGTAGAGGTGGATCTTGTCGTAGGCGGCGTCCACGTCCGGACCGGTCAGCAGCAGCGTGTTGCGGACGCGGCCGTCCGGTGCGGGGGTGAACATGCCGACGGCGAGCGTACGTCCGGACTCGCGGGCGACCGCCCGCACGCCGTCCGCCCAGGGGCCGTCCACCGGCTCCGCGACCTCCCGCAGAGGCAGGCCGAACCGGCGCATCATGGCCTCGGGAAAGACGACCAGATCGGCCCCCGTGTCCGCCGCACGGGCCGTCCACTCCCGTACGAGGCGCAGGTTGTCCTCGGGATCGGGGCCGCTGTTGACCTGGGCGATGGCGACGCGCATGAGGTTCCTTCCTTGTCTACGACCTGTATACATTGTGCTCGTGAACGGTGTCGGAGAGCGGTTGACCGGGCGAGAGCGGGCCTTGACCTATCTGCGCGAGGTGGTGTTGTCCGATCCGGCCCGGGAGGGCACCTTCGTCAACGAGCAGCAGCTGGCCGAGGATGTCGGCCTCTCCCGGACGCCGGTGCGGGAGGCTCTGCTGATCCTGGCGTCCGAGGGCCTGCTGCAGATGCTCCCCCAGCGGGGGGTGTACATCTCCCCGCTGTCCGCGCGGGAGATCCGCGAGCTGATGGAGCTGCGCGGGGTCATCGAGCGCTACGCCGTGACCGTCCCGGGCCTGGACGCGGAGGCGACCGGGACGGCGATGCTCGGCGTGCTGGAGGAGCAGGCCGCGATGGCGGGCGACGCCTCACGGCGGGACGCCAAGGCGTTCATCGAGCTGGACCGCCGCTTCCACCAGTTGATGGTGGACGCGGCCGGGAGCTCGCTGCTTTCCCGGACGTACGCGGGGCTGCGCGAGCGGCAGGTCCGGGTGGGCATCGCGGCGCTGCGGGCGGGTGACGGGCGCTGGCGGGACGTCTGCCTGGAGCACCGGGCGATCGCCGAGGCGGTGCGCGCCGGCGCCGTCGCCGACGCGCACGCCGCGATCGACGCGCACCTGCGGATGACCTCGGACGCGCTCCTGGCCGTCTAGGCCGCCGGTCCTGGTGGGTCAGGCCGTCACCCGGTCCGGGGGCGCCGTCAGCAGTTCCCGGTCCTCGGCGTGGTCCGGGTCGCGGCCCAGGGCCAGCCCGAGCAGGGTCAGCAGGGCCGCGACGGCGACGTAGCAGGCCGGCGCCACCCAGCCGCCGGTCGAGACCAGGAGCCAGGTGAACGTGAGCGGCGCGAGCGCGCCCCCGATCACCCCGGCGAAGGTGTAGGCCAGCGAAGAGCCGGTGTAACGCAGGCGCGGGGAGAACTGCTCGGTGATGTAGGCGGCCTGCGGGCCGTACATGAACGCGTGGATGCCCAGGCCGACGACCGTGCAGACGACGAGCGTCACCACACCGCCCGGCCGGGCCAGCGTGAAGAACGCGAAGGGCCACAGCCCGGCGAGCACCGCCGCCACGGCGTACAGGGCCCGCCGGTTCACCAGGTCGGACAGGGCCCCCGCGAGGGGGATGAGGACGAGCTGGCAGCCCGAGGCGATCAGCACGGCGGCGAGCACCTGACCGCGGGTCAGGCCGAGCTCCGCGGTGCCGTACGTCACGACGAAGACAGTGAACAGGGCATAGAGGATGTCGGGGGCCAGCCGCGACAGGATGGCGGCGGCCAGCGGGCGCCGCTGCTGCGTCAGGATCTCCTTGACGGGGGCCGCCGGGCGCTCCCCGTGCGCCTCGATGGCCTTGAAGACGGGCGTGTCCTCCAGCTTGAGGCGGATCCACAGGCCGAAGGCGATGAGGACGGCCGACAGCAGGAACGCGACCCGCCAGCCCCAGGCGAGGAAGGCGCTCTCGCTCAGCGTCCCGGCGAGCAGGGCCAGCATGCCGTTGGCCAGCAGATTCCCGGCCGCCGGACCGACCTGCGCCGCCGACGCCCACAGCCCGCGCCGTCCCGGGTCCCCGAACTCGCTGGACAGCAGGACGGCGCCGCCCCACTCGCCGCCGACGCCGACCCCCTGCGCGAAGCGCAGCATCACCAGGACGACGGGCGCCACGACGCCCACCGAGGCGTAGGTGGGGAGCAGGCCGATGAGGAACGTGGTCACGCCGATGAGCAACAGGGTGACCACCAGGACCTTCTTGCGTCCGATCCGGTCGCCGAGGCGGCCGAACAGCACTCCTCCCACCGGCCGGGAGAGGAAGCCCACCGCGTAGGTGGAGAAGGCCAGCAGGGCTCCCGTCAGCGGGTCGCCGCCGGGGAAGAACAGCTCGGGGAAGACCAGGGCCGCGGCCGCCGAGTAGACCGCGAAGTCGTACCACTCCAGCGAGGTCCCGCTGAGACTGGCGGCGTACGCCCGCACGAGGGAGCGTCTGCCGGAGTCCTGGGTCCCGGCGGACGGGGACGGCTGAGGCATGCGTGCACCTCCGGAACAAGGGGGGTTGGTTGCTCACATACTTGCTGTATACAATCCGAATACGCAAGGCATACTTTAGGATTTCTCAGCGGAAGGAGGTGGGAGGTGTCCGCGCTGAGCTTCGAGCTCCCCGACGGCACCGTCGCCGCCACCGAGGTCACCCAGGTGTTCAACGCCGGCTGGGCCGGACGCGACCGGGCGCAGGTGCAGGCGCACATCGACGAACTGGCTGAGCTGGGGGTGCCGGCGCCGGAGAGGACTCCGTGCCTGTACCCGGTGTCGCCCTATCTGGCCCGGCAGACCTCGCTCGTGCGGGCGCAGCACGCGCGCACGTCGGGAGAGGCCGAGTGGGCGCTGGTCGTGACCGGTCCCGGGCCGGGCGACGTGCTGCTGACGAGCGCGTGCGACCACACCGACCGCGAGCTGGAGGTGCACGGGGTCGCGTGGAGCAAGAACGCCGCCCCCGACGTCCTGGCCCGCAGGGCGTGGAGGCTGTCCGACGTCCTCGGCCACGTGGACGACATCCGCATCGTGGGCCGGGTCGGGCGCGAGCGCGCCCTGATCCAGGACGGCACCTGCGCCGAGCTGCTGCCGCCCACCTACTGGCTGGACGTGCTGAAGCAGGCCGGGCTGTACCGCCCGGGGACCGTCCTGCTGTCCGGGACGATCCCCATGATGAAGGGGCCGGACCAGTTCGCGTCCCGATGGGAGACCGCTCTCGTCGACCCGGTCACCGGGGAGGAGATCGTCTCCTCCTACGACGTCGAGGTCCTGCCGGCGCCGCTGTGACCGGTGGACGACCGGCGCGGCAACACACCTGTTCGAGAGGAAACGATGAGCGACGACGACGGGCGCCCGTGGCGGACGATGACCTCCGTCGAAGGGCTGCCCCTGCTGGGCGGGCACGCCCTGTTCCGGCTGCCGCTGCGCACCGAGCGCGGGCTGCTGCTGGAGATCGAGTATCCGGAGGGGGTGAGTTCGCCGGAGCACTTCCACGATCACGACAGCTTCATCTACCTGCTGTCCGGCCATCTGTCGGGCACCGTGAACGGACGGGAGTGCGAGCTGCTGCCGGGACAGACCCTGCTGCACCCCCGGGGTGCGCCGCACACGGTCGCCGCGCTGCGCACCAGCCGCTGGCTGGAGTTCAAGGCCCCGCCCACCCTGCCCATCGGATGAACCGGGGCGGCAGGGGCGCCCTGCCCCGGTGCGGGGCGGAAAATCGTTGGACACCCGCGTAGGTCGATGGTGATCGTTGGAGCATGCGGCAGGAGGAGATCTGGAACGCCGACGCGGCCCGGCGCTACGACACGCCGGGCACCGGAATGTTCGCGCCCGAGGTCCTCGGCCCGGCCGTCGATCGCCTCGCCGAACTCGCGGGCCACGGGCGGGCACTCGAGTTCGCGATCGGAACCGGCCGCGTGGCCGTCCCGCTCGCCGAGCGTGGGGTGCCCGTCACCGGCATCGAGCTGTCACGTCCGATGATCGACCAGCTGCGTACGAAGGTGGACGAAGCGACTATCCCGGTCGTCGTCGGCGACATGGCGACCGCCTCCGCCGCGGGGGAGTACACGCTCGTCTACCTCGTCTACAACACGATCTCCAACCTGCTCACCCAGGCCGAGCAGGTCGCGTGCTTCCGCAACGCCGCCCGCCACCTGACGCCCGGCGGTCGCTTCGTGATCGAGCTCTGGGTGCCCGAGCTGCGCAAGCTCCCACCCGGCCAGGAGGCCGTGGTGTGGCATCGCGAACCCGGCTACATCGGCCTGGACACCTACGACGTCCTGCGGCAGCACCTCGTGTCGCACCATTTCAGGTTCGACGAGAGCGGGCAGGCCCGGCTGTTCCGCAGCCCCCACCGATACGTCTGGCCGGCCGAGCTCGACCTCATGGCCCAGCTGGCCGGGTTCGAGCTGGAATCCAGGCACGCGGACTGGATCGGAACCGAGTTCACCGCCGAGTCGCGTTCGCATGTGTCCGTCTATCGCATCCCGCCCGGCCGGACCGCGTCTCAATAAGGGCGGCGTTGTGGCCGGACTTGAGATGATGTATTAGCGGGAACTCGAGAATCTCCTTCTGCGGATGACGGGTGAAATGCGGAGCCGTCGCCGCCGGCAGAGGGAGAGCCCCGCGAGGCGGCTGCCTCGTGGGGCAGGAGGGTCCGGCAGGTTCGATGTGCGGTTATCCGGTCCTTGCTGCTGTTGCTTTCTCGCTCTCCCTGCTGCCGATGCCGCTATCGCGGTTCGCGAATCTCTCGACGCTCTTCCATGCGCCCGCGCTCGCGTCCGCGCTCTTCCATGCGTCCGCGTTCGCGTCCGCGTTCCTGGATGCGCCCGCGCTCGCGTCCGCGCTCTTCCATGCGTCCGCGCTCGCGTCCGCGTTCCTGGATGCGCCCGCGCTCGCGTCCGCGCTCTTCCATGCGTCCGCGCTCGCGTCCGCGTTCCTGGATGCGCCCGCGCTCACGTTCGCGTTCTGTTACGCGCCCGCGCTCGCGTCCGCGCTCTTCCATGCGCCCGCGCTCGCGTCCGCGCTCGCGTCCGCGCTCACGTTCGCGTTCTGTTACGCGCCCGCGCTCGCGTCCGCGCTCTTCCATGCGCCCGCGTTCGCGTTCACGACCGTATTGGCCGTACGGCCGCTGGCGCTCGCGGCCACGGCACCTGCCTCCGGGGCAGGGCTGTGTCGGACCCTGCATGACCTGCGCCCTGCTGCCGGCGGCATTGACCGGCTGCGTGTGCATCGTCACCGGGACGATGAGGGCCGACGCTGTGATCGCGCCAGCAGCCAGTGTTTCTTTGAGCATGAGTATCACTCCGTCGACTCCGTGAATGTCACCGGGGAACCACCCGGATGCACGGAGCGCGAATCGATCCATCGAACCTTGGATCCAGACCCTGATTCTCACGCTAGAGGTAACAAAAGGCCCCGTCACCCAGCAATGCGCAAACAACCGCCTTTAGCAACCGAAAACAAATCCAATGAGAGGTGTTGTCGGACCGTTTCCCGGCGTCGACAGTCCCTTTGCGCGTGTCGCTCAATTCCTGCCGGATCGTTGAGACGCGTTGGTTGCGATCGCATATCTTCGGCCGGGGCCCGCGTCCGGCACCTTCCGGGTCATTACGATGAACCGCTGACCGAAACCGCGAAGGTTCTCGAGGTTGCCGTGACCGCCGTCGAGGAAGCGGGGGCCGCTACACGCCCCACTCGTCGCCGCGCGTCTTCTGGCCGCGGGGCAGAGTCTCGGCAGCCGGTGGCCGATGGCGAGATCACGCGACGTGACCCTGCGACGCCCCTGTGGTCGCAGGGTCACGGGTGTGCCCCGCCGCCGAGTGCCGACAGGTCACCTCGGCCGGCGGCCCATGCGCTGCTGCGGCATGGCCGGTTACTCCGGTTCGGGGAGCACGTCGCGGCTGCCGTGCTCCGCCGTGGTTGCCGTGCTTGTGCGCGGCAGGACGGTGGAGGCGATGAGGACGGCTCCGACCAGGAGCACGGCGCCGAGTGTCATGCCGAGCGCGTATCCGTCGGTGAGGCCCTCGATCGTGGTGGCCCGGCCGGTGCGCGCGTGAGCGGCGGTGCCGAGAGCGGCCAATCCGAGCGAGGCGCCGATCTGGCGTGAACTGGCGAGCAGGCCGGAGGCGCTGCCCGTCTCGCCTGGCGCGACGCCCACGGTGGCGGCGGAGACGACCGGTCCGAGGCAGAGCCCGAATCCGATGCTGGTGACGAGCGACGGGCCCAGGACGTCGGCGAGGAAAGAGCCGTCAGCACTCATCAGGCCGAACAAGGCGAACCCGGTCGCGGTCACCAGGCCGCCGATGATCAGCAGGGTCCGGAGCGCCAGACGGTAACCGAGTTTGATGGAGGCGGCGGCGCCGGCGATCACGCCGAGCGCGAAGGGCAGCAGCTGGATCCCGGCCACGGTCGGACTGCTTCCGAGCACTTGCTGGAGGTAGAGGGACGCGAAGTAGAAGGATGACGCCATGGCGGCGCCAAGGAGGAGGTTGTAGGAGTTGGCGCCGGCGACCGAGCGATTGGTCAGCAGGCCGAGCCGGATCAGCGGGTCGCGGGTGGTGGCCCGCTCGACGTGGACGAACGCGGCCAGCAGTGCGGCGGCGATCAGCAAAGTCGTCAGGGTGACCGGCGAGGTCCACGGATACTGGTCGGTGCGGACGACGCCGAACACGAGCAGGGTCATTCCCGCCGTGGCCAGGACGGCGCCCGGCACGTCCGGGCGACCGCCGGGAGCCGGGGGCGGAGCGGCGGTGACACCCCGCCAGGCCAGGGCCAGCGCGACAGCGGTCATCGGGACGCTGACGAACATCACCCAGCGCCAGCCCGCGTACTCCGTGAGCACCCCGCCGATCAAGACGCCGAGGGCGCCACCCGCGGCGTTCACCGCGCTCCATATGCCGTAGGCCCGGACGCGGGCCTTGCCGGAGGGGAAGGTCACCGTCAGCAGCGCCAGCGCGGCCGGAGACAGCGCGGCGGCCCCGATGCCCTGCAGGGCGCGGCCGGCCACCAGATGGCCGGGTTCCTGCGCGAAGCCGCCTGCGAGGGAGGCGAGGCCGAAGACGGCGAGCCCGATCAGCAGGACCCGCTTGTGGCCGTACCGGTCGGCGACCTTGCCGCCCAGGAGGAGAAGCCCGCCGAAGGTGAGGGCGTAGGCGTGGATCACCCAGGTCAGGCCCACCGCGCTGAAGCCGAGGCCGGCGGCGATCCGCGGGAGTCCGAGGTTCACGACCGACAGGTCGACCGACACCATGAACTGCACGACAGCCACCGCGGCAAGGGTGAGCCCTGGCCGAGCGGCCGTACCGATGACCGCTCGCGCGCTCGCTGATTTCGTGTCTGTCACCGTGACCCGGTCCTCTGGAGCGTTCTCGTGACGTAGTTTTCGTACATGTACTGAAAGTACCTCGGGAACAGCTCGGTGTCGACAGCCGATGTCGCCCGGTTCGCGAAGGGAACTGGCGGGAGGGAATGATGGGACGGTGCCCCGAAGCAATGCGCCGCACGGCCGCACCGGCCGTCCACCGGTGACCTCCCGAGCGCAGATCCTGGATGCGGCCCGCCGGCTCATCGATCGGGACGGCTGGGAGAAGCTGAGCATTCGCCGGCTGGCCACCGAGCTCGGCATCGGGACGATGACCCTGTATCACCACGTACGAGACAAAGAGGATCTGCTGCTTCTGCTGATCACGGAATACGCGAGCCGGATCCCGGAACCCGAGCTGCCCGGCGAGCCGCGGGACCGCATCATCGCGACCGCCACCCTGATCCACGATGCCCTCGCCGCCTGGCCGTGGGCCGCGGAGGTCCTCACGGCCGACGGGTTCGTCGGCAGGCTCGGCGAATCGGTGTGGGTGGTCGAGGCCATCGTGGCCGGAGCCGTCGACTACGGATGCACACCCGAACAGGCCGTGCACGTCTTCCGCAGCATCTGGTACTACACGGTCGGCGAGATCCTCGTCCGTGCCCACTCCGTTCACCGCCCGGCGGACGCCGGGCGACCCACCGACCGCGACCCCCTCTTCAGCGGCCTCGACAAGTCGCGGATGCCACGCCTGGTCGCGCTCGGCGATCAATGGCGAACGCTGTCGGCGCAGGACACCTATCCCCAGGGCCTGCGGGCCCTCGTCGACGGGCTGCTCGCGCAGGCCACGTCGGCAACGCCGAGTCAGGTGACGTCCGCGGAACGGGGTAAATAGGCGGCGGAGTTTCCGGCACCGGCAGGATGCGCGGAAGGGCAAAACCTACCTACTGATTGGTGGATTTGTTAGGGTTCCGGTATGCCAGCGAGAAAACCGTACGCCGTGGGGATCGCCCGGCGGCAGCAGATCCTCGAAGCGGCCCGTGAGCTCTTCAGCGTGCGCGGCTACCGGGGCGCCTCGATGCGTGACGTGGCCTCACAGGTGGGGCTCACGCTGGCCGGGGTGCTGCACTACTTTCCCACGAAGGAGGACCTGCTCGCCGAAGTGCTGCAGCATCGGGACGACATCGACATTCCCTGGTTCGAGGACAAGTGGGCGGAGCTGGGGAGCTTCAGGGCGGCCATGCGCGAGCTGATGGTGCGCAACATGGCCACCCGAGGCGTGATGCGGCTGTTCGTCACCCTCTCGGCGGAGGCCACCGATCCCGACCACCCGGCGCATGACTTCTTCGTCAAGCGTTACCGCACCAGCAGGGAGCTGTTCTCCAGCACCTTGGCCAAGGCCAAGGCCCGTGGCGAGGTGTCGGAGCTCGCCGACGGGCCCGTGCTCATCGCCGTGCTCGACGGGCTGCAGGTGCAGTGGCTCATCGAGCCCGGTTTCGACCTGCTCGCCGCGCTGGAGGCGTACCTGGACACGATCACGGTGGGGCGGTGACGTCCTCGGGGAAGCGGCCCAGACCCTCGTGGGTCACGACCCACCCGTCGGGGAAGTGGCCGGCCAGCATGGCGATCGCGGCGAGCAGGCCGCCGTTGGCCGGCAGGTAGGTCGACAGCGCGCCGGGGAACTGCGGGACGTGGCCGCCGGCCAGGTAGTGGTTCTTGTAGGTGTCCATCAGCAGGGCGTCGACGGCCTGTTCCCCGCGGCCGAGCCTGGCCGCGCACATGGCGAGCACCGGGTAGTCCCATCCCCAGGTGGTGTGGAGGTCCCAGTTGCCGAGGACGTCGTCGAGGGTGGCCGCCATGGTGTCGCGGTCGATCAGCGGGGTGGCGGGCAGGAACCCGAGCGCCATGAGCATGGACGGGTGGTCGTCGCGCACGGTGTAGGGGGCGGTGGGCACCGCGGTGTAGATCCCGTCGCGGACCATGGGCCGGGGGAGTCCTTCCAGGACGGTCTCCCAGTCGGGCCGGCGCGGCAGTCCGAGCAGCTCGCGCCAGCGCTGGGCGGTGTGCAGGCCCCAGTACCAGTAGGCGAGCTCGAAGGCGGGATCGGCGATCCCGGCCCGGTCGGGGTAGTAGGTTTCCTGCGCCGGGACCAGGGGCGGTCCCAGGTGGTGGACGCCGTCCTCGTCCGGTTCGGCGAAGGAGGCCATGAAGTCCGCGGTCTCGAAGACCAGGTCGGCGTATCGGGTGAGGGCGCCGGGGACACCGTTGATCCGCAGCAGCTCGGCGTAGTGGATGGGGTGCGGCTGCTGCCACACGAGGAACACGCCCACCTGGCTCGGCGCCTCGCGCCCGTCGGGTCCGACCTGTTTGGGCCAGCGCGCCCCGGCGTACCCCTGGGCGGCGGCGGTGGCACGCGCGGCCGGGAGGATCTCCCGATACCAGCCGAGGCTCCGTTCCAGGAGCTCGGGCCTGCCCCAGAGGGCGAAGTGCGCGGCGTGCCACCAGTGCATCTCCAGGTGGAACTTGCCACCCCAGGAGTTGTGCACCAGGCCGGATTCCTGCGGCGGCATGGAGCCGGAGCAGTGCACCGCGGTCAGGTACTGCGACAGCACCACGCGACGCTCCAGCTCGTGCGCGCGCGGGTCGGTGCTGCCGGCGAAGCCGACCATCGCGCCGGAGGTCCAGTAGCGGCGCCAGCTCTCGGCGGCGGCCGACCGCACCTCCTCGAACGGGGGCACCCGGTCCGCGTCGAAGCCGACGCTCAGGGAAAGGGCCGGCTCCGCCGAGCCGACGACCAGGCCCTCCCGCACCGTCCCGTCCGTGCGGACGCTCACGCGGTAGCGTGTCCCACCGACCGTGCGCTCGGCCCAGTCCGGCCCGTACGCGGTGGACTGCACGAGCCGTTCCGAGGCGGCCAGCGGGTCACGCTGGTCCGGGAAGGTGACCGCCACCTCCAGATCGCCCGTGGCCAGGAGAGGAGAGACGACCCGCGTGGCCACGACCTGCAGGTGCGGATGCACGACGGTCACCACCTCGACCGGCCGCCCGTCCAGGGTGAAGGCCGATCGCACGCTGCCGGTCCACAGGTCCAGCTCCACGCGCGTGGCGGCGATCTCCAGCTCGGGCCGGAAGAGCAGCCCGATCCGGCCGAGGTCGAGCCGGCGCGGGTTGGCGTAGAGCCACCCTCCCGCGTCGTCGGACGGCGTGCCGTCCGGCCCCAGTGCCATCCGGTCGGGGTAGCGGACCGTCCTGGTCCTGGTCCGGTACGGCGTGCTCGCGTCCTCCAGCGTGTACGGCCTGCCGGGATCGGTGGCGTACCAGCCCCGGGTGGACTGGATGCGCAGCGGCACGGGGAAGTCGTCGCGGTCGAACTCCCGCCGGGGGAAGCGCCGCACGCCGTCCTCGCCCGTCACGAGGGCGGGCCGGGGCGGCAGCTCGTGCGCCTCGGGGAAGGTCTGCAGCCCGGTCACGTCCACGTTGATCGCGAAGTCGCCGTTGCCGAGGCTGAGCGTGCACGAAGGATGCCAGGACGTGATCACCACGTTGTGCCCGCGGACGAGCCGCTCTCTGTCGATCACGGCTGGACCTTCGCGTTGACCTCGGCGGCCAGCTCGTCCAGCCGGTCGGGATCGAGGTAGGAGCCGGGGAAGCGGGCCAGCCGGCGCAGGGGGACGGACCCCATCGTCCTCAGGCTGTCGCCGGTCAGGAAGCGGGAGCGCGCGAGTCCGGTGTGGGCCGGCGGTCGCATCTCGCGAAGGAGCACCTCGAGACCTCCGGGGGCCGCCACCCACGCCTCCAGCGGCGAGTCGGGCGTCAGACGCTCGGACTGCGCAGCGATGTCCAGCTTTATCGGGATGGACAGTCGGATGTCCCGGGAGGAAGCGCCCACGTGGATGACCGCCGTGCCAGGTTCGACCGTCCAGCTTCGCCGTACCGGGTGGAAGTAGGCGAAGTCCCGCCAACCCAGCGTGAAGCGGACGGTGGTGCCCTCCCCGGGATCCAGCGCGATCTTGCGGAAGCCTCTCAGCTCCCGCACCGGGCGGCGCACGACGTCGCCGGGTGCGGACACGTACAGCTGCGCCACCTCCTGCCCGCGACGCTCGCCCCGGTTGGTGATCCGGACGCTCACCTCCGCGCGCAGCCCCTCGTCGCGCCCGTCGACGTCGGCCACCAGGTCGGAGTAGCCGAAGTCGGTGTAGGAGAGGCCATGGCCGAACGGGTAGCTCACCGGGCCGTCGACCGCGTCATGGTAGCGGTAACCGACGAAGACGCCCTCGCCGTAACGCACACTTCCCGGGTCCCCCGGGAAGTTGAGGTACGACGGCGTGTCCTCCAGGCGCAGCGGGATGGATTCGGCCAGCCGTCCCGAGGGGTTGACCACGCCGAAGAGGATGTCGGCGAGCGCGCCGCCGCCCGCCTGCCCCAGCAGCCAGCCTTCCAGGACGGCCGAGGCCAGATGGTCCCATTCCGACACCTGGACCACGCCGCCGTTGGACAGCACCACGACGATCCGGGTGCCGGTCGCCGCCACCTCGCGCAGGAGAGCCACCTGATGGGGCGGCAGGTCGAGCCGGGTGCGATCGTAGCCCTCGGATTCGGCGTCCGGGGGCAGCCCGAGGAACACGACGGTCGTGTCCGCGCGCTCGGCCACGCCACGTGCCTCCTCGACCAGGGCGGGCGAGGGCTGGTCGTCGTCCAGCCGGTAACCCGGTGCGAAGGGCAGGTCGTGCCCGGCGAGGGCGCGCATCTCGGAGAGCGCGTCGTCGAGGCGGGTCGGCACGATCTGCGAGCTGCCCGCGCCCTGGTAGCGCGGGGTGCGGGCGAGCTCCCCGACCACGGCGACGGACGTGCCCGGGCGCAGGGGCAGCACGCCGTCGTTCTTGAGGAGCACGGCGCACTGCCCGGCCACGTCCCTGGCGAGCCGATGATGGTCGTCGGCGTCGAAGCCGGTCCCGTCCGAGGTGGTGGCCCGCCCGACCAGACGGAGGACCCGGCGGGCGGCCAGATCGAGCAGCGCGGGATCCAGGGTGCCGTCCTCGACGGCCGCGACGAGCTGTCCGTCGGTGGTGCCGCCGGAGGTGGGCATCTCCAGGTCGAGCCCCGCCCGCAGGGCCGCGATCCTGTCGCTGACCGCGCCCCAGTCCGACACCACCACTCCCGAGAAACCCCACTCCTCGCGCAGCACCTCCGTCAGCAGCCACCGGTGCTCTGAGGCGTAGACCCCGTTGACGCGGTTGTAGGCGCACATCACCAGCCACGGCCGCGCGGACGACACCACGTGCTCGAAGGCCGGCAGATAGATCTCCCGCAGCGTGCGCTCGTCGACCTCGGCGCTCACCCGGAGCCGATCGGTCTCCTGGTTGTTGGCCGCGAAGTGCTTCGGGCAGGCGCCCACGCCCTGCGACTGGATTCCCTCCACCAGGGCGGCGCCGAGGACGCCGGACAGGTGCGGGTCCTCCGACAGGTACTCGAAGTTCCTGCCGCACAGCGGCGAGCGCTTGATGTTGATCCCGGGACCCAGCAGCACCTGCACGTCCAGCGCGCGTGCCTCCACACCGAGGGCGGTCCCGACCCGCCGTACGAGCTCGGGATCCCACGAGGAGCCGAGCGCCACCGCGGGCGGGAAGCAGGTGGCGGGCAGGCTGTGCCCGACGCCGAGGTGATCGGCGCCGTCCGGCTGCCGCCGGAGACCGTGCGGTCCGTCACTGAGCGTGATCGACGGGATGCCGGCTCGCTCGATCGCCTGAGTACGCCACAGGCTGGAGCCCGAGGTCAGAGAGGCCCGCTCGGCGATCGTGAGCCGGTCGACCATGTCGTTCATGTGGTTCCTTCCGCGGTCAGGGCCAGCCGCGCGGCGCGCCGTGCCGCCTGTTCCCCGGGGTCGGGGACCAGTGCGGACAGCAGAAGCCGTCGCGTGTAGGGATCGTTGGGGGCGGTGGTCACCTGGGCGGCGTCCCCGGTCTCGACGATCCGGCCTTGGGACATCACCGCCACTCTGTCGCTGACGTGGCGCACCACCGCCAGATCGTGGGAGATGAACAGATAGGCCACGTCCGTGTCGCGCTGGATCTCGACCAGCAGGTCGAGCACCTGGGCCTGGGTGGAGACGTCCAGCGCGGACACGGGTTCGTCACAGATGATCAGGCGGGGCCGGAGGGCCAGGGCACGGGCGATCGCCACCCGCTGGCGCTGGCCGCCGGACAGCTCGCGGGCCCGGCGCTCGGCCGTACCCGCCGGCAGAGCCACCCGATCGAGGAGCCAGGAGATGCGTGCCCCGGCAGCGGCGCGGGTGTGACCGCCGTGTGCCAGCAGCGGCTCGATGAGGATGTCGCGGATGCTCATGGCCGGGTTGAGCGAGCCGAACGGGTCCTGGAAGACCGCCTGGATCTGCCGCGCCCGGGTCCGCCTGTCGGCCAGGGCCTGCCCGGCGAAGCGGATCGCACCCGCGCCGACCGGGACGAGACCGAGGACGGCCCGCCCGAGCGTGGTCTTGCCCGAGCCGGATTCGCCGACCAGGCCGAGCGTCTCGCCCTCGCCGATCGTCAGGTCCACCTCCTCCAGGACTCGGAGCGCCCCGTACTCCACGCACAGCCGCTCGACTTCGAGCAGCGGCGCCCTGGAGGCGCCGGACGGTGCCCGCGGCGCGGCGTTGTGCGGGTTGGCGGCCAGCAGCGCCTTGGTGTACGGCTCAGCCGGCTGCGCGAACAGCGTCGTGGTGGCCGCGGTCTCGACGAGGCGGCCACCACGCATCACCGCGACCCGGTCGCACATGTCGGCGACGACGCCCAGGTCGTGGGTGACGAGGAGCACCGCCATGTCCCGCTCGCGCCGCAACGATCGCAGCAGGTCGAGCACCTCCGCCTGCACGGTGGCGTCCAGCGCGGTGGTGGGTTCGTCGGCGATCAGCAGGTCGGGGTCGCAGGCGATCGCGGCCGCGACCAGCACGCGCTGCGCCATCCCGCCGGAGATCTCGTGCGGGTAGGAGCGGTAGACGCGCGGCGGGTCGGCGATGCCCACCCGTGCCAGCAGGTCGAGGGCCCGGCGCCGCGCGGCGCGGCGTGACAGCCGCAGGTGGACGCGGAGCGGTTCGGTGAGCTGGCTGCCCACGCGGAAGCACGGATCGAGGTTGGACATGGGCTCCTGGGAGACGTAGCCGATGCGCCGGCCGCGGACCCGGTTCAGCTCTCGTTCCGGCAACCCGACGAGACTCGTGCCGTCGAAGCGCACCGAGCCGGCGGTGATCTCGCCGCTCGGGGGCAGCAGCCCGAGCGTGGCCAGGACGGTCTGGGTCTTGCCGGAGCCGGACTCGCCGACCAGCCCGACCACCTCGCCCCGCCGTACCTCCAACGTCACGTCGTCGACCACCGGCCTCCCGCCGTGGCTGACGGTCAGGCCCTCGATGCCCAGCAGGGCGCCGCCGGATTCGCCGGCGGCCGTGCCCGGCCCGGGCCGGAGGGCGCGCCGCGCGGCGGGAGCGCGGCCGGGGCCGTCCTCCAGCAGGTCGCGGACGGCGTTGCCGAGGAGCGTCACCGCGAGCACCGTGACGGCGATGGCCGCGCCCGGCCAGATGGACAGCCACGGCGCGCGGTAGACGTTGGCCGAGGCGTCGTTGAGCATGCTTCCCCAGCTCGCCGCGCCCGGTTCCCCGAGACCGAGGAAGTCGATCCCGGCCTGGATGAGCAGGGCGGCGCCGAACAGCAGCGGCGCCTGCACGATGATCGCGGAGCGGACCACCGGCACCACGTGCCGGCGCACGATGCGCAGGTCCGACAGGCCGGACACCCGGGCGGCGTCGATGTAGAACTCGCCACGCACGCGCTGGGTGGCGGTCCGGACCAGCCGGTACATCGACGGGGAGGCCAGCAGGCCCACGAGCGTCATCGTGCCCGCCAGGCCAGGACCCGCGACGGCCACGTACGCGAGCACCACGATGATCGCCGGCAGGGCGAGCACCAGGTTGAACACCCAGCTCGCCACCGCGTCGACCCACCGGCCGAAGTAACCGGCCAGGAGACCGGCCACGACGCCGACCAGGAGCGCGACCGCCGTCGCCAGCACCGCGCCCAGCAGGGTGGACCGCGTTCCGTACAACAGCCTGCTCAGCACGTCGCGGCCCGAGCCGTCACCACCCAGCGGGTGCGCGGCGCCCGGCCCGGTGAGGGTCGCGCGCAGGTCGACGAAGCCGGGCGCGTACGGCGCCAGCAGGTCCGCGGCGACCGCCGCCAGCACGACCGCCAGCAGCACCAGCGCGGGGATCAGCACGATCGGCCGCCTCATCGCCGCCGCACCTTCGGGTCCAGCCAGCCCACCAGCAGGTCCACCACCAGGTTGACGGCCAGGACGATGAGCACGCCGACCACCACCACGCCCAGGACCACCGGGATGTCCGACCGGCTGGAACCGGCCGTGGCCAGGCTGCCCAGCCCCTGGATGGCGAAGATCTGTTCCACCACGATGGCGCCGCCCAGCAGGCCGATGAACTGCAGGCTGACGACGGTCAACGCGGCCGGAGCGGCGTTGCGCAGGACGTGCCGCAGCAGCCTGTGCCGTGGCAGGCCACGGCCGCGCAGCGTACGGATGTAGTCCTGGGCCAGCACGCCGGCCACGGCGCTGCGTGTCTGGGCGGCGACCGCGGCCACCGAACCCACGGCGATGGCCGCGACGGGCAGGACCAGGGAACGCGCCCACTCGCCGGGGTCCTCGGTCATGGGCACGTAGCCGGTGGCGGGGAACCAGCGCAGCCGGATCGCGAACACGATGACGAGCAGCAGCGCGATCCACATGCCCGGAACGGCGAAGCCGAGCGCGGACACCGCCTGTAGCGCCCTGTCCAGCGGGCCCCGCCGGATGGCGGCCGCCATGCCGAACCCGACGCCCACCACCGCCGACACCACCGTGGCGATCAGGGCCAGCGAGAGCGTGATCGGGAGCCGAGCCGCGATCGTGGCGGCGACCGGGACCCCCGTGAACCAGGAGACGCCCAGGTCGCCGCCGATCGCGCCGCTCAGCCAGTCCAGATAGCGCGCCGTGACCGGCCGGTCGAGCCCCAGCTCGTGACGCTTGGCCGCGATCTGCTCGGGAGAGGCCGTGGCGTCGAGGACATGGAGGACCGGGTCGGGAACCAGGCTCGTCAGGACGAACGTGACAGCGGTGATCACCACGAGCAGGACGGCCGCGGCGATCACCCGTCGCGACAGTAGCCGGAGCACCTCAGACCACCGGCTGGTAGTCGCGGAGGAACACGTAGGGCTGGTCGTCCCCCACGTCGAGCTTGACCTTGTCCTTCTTCCAGACCATGAGGGTCTTGGAGGCGTACAGCGGCGCGAACCAGGCCTGCTCCACCACATAGGTGTTCAGCTCCTGGAAGAGCTTGCCGCGCTCGCCGTCGTCGGCGACCGCGATCCGGCTCATCAGCCGCGCGATCGTGGGGTCGGCGACGTGGAAGGGGTTGAACGCGCCGCCCTTCTCCAGGAAGAGGGAGGCGTCCAGCCAGTTCTCTGTGGCGGTGTAGGTGTACATGAACGCCGGATACGTTCCGGCCAGATACTGCTGAGTGATCTGGGTGCTGGAGACCGGCTTGTAGACCACCTTGATCCCGATCTGCGCCAGCTGCTGGGCGATGATGGGGTAGAGGGCGGGCACGTAGGTGTTCTCGCTCGGCATGGTCAGGGTGAAGCCGTCGGGGTAGCCCGCCTCCGCCAGCAACCGCCTGGCCTTGCCCGGATCGTACGGGTAGCGCGAGTTGAGCGCGGCCACGTAGGCGGGGGAGCCCGCCGCGAACATCTGGGTGCGGCGGTCGCCGTTCCCCTTGTCGACCGCCGCCAGGATGCCCTCGGCGTCGAGGCCGTAGTTGATCGCCTGCCGCACCTTCACCTGGGCGAGCGGGGGAGCCAGCTTCCCCGCGCGGTCCACGATCCACATGCCGAGGATGAGCCCGGGCATCTCCTTGGTCGCCAGGCCCGACGACCGGGCCTGATCCAGGCCGGCCATCGGGATGCCGCCTCCGTCGACCTGCCCGCTGAGCGTCGCGTTCACCATCGCGTTGGTGTCGGGCAACGCCTTGATGACGAGCTTGTCGAAGCCGTACGTGACCGGCAGCGAATATCTCGGGTTGCGGGTGAAGGTGTAGGAGGAGCCGCGGGTGCTGGCGGCGGCGTCCAGGAGGTATGGCCCGCTGCCCACCGGGGCGGTCTTGAGCGTGGCGAACGCCTTCGGGCTCGCGATCATGCCGGGGACCAGCGCGAGCTGGTAGAGCAGGCCGGGATCGGGCTTCTTCAGCTCCAGCTCCACCTCGCCGGGCCCGGCCTCCGTGACCTTGGCGACGCTGGCGAGCGCCGACTGGGTGGAGCCGGGTGTTGCGAGGCCGCGATCCAGGTTGGCCTTCACCGCCGCGGCGTCCAGCTTGGTCCCGTCGGAGAAGCTCACGTCGTCGCGGATGGTCAGGGTGAGTTTGGTACGCGCGGCGTTGTAGCTCCACTTGGCGGCCAGGCCGGGTGAGATCGACAGGTCGTTGCCGAGCGTGGTGAGCGAGGAGTAGACGGCCTGAAGGTAGTTCATCGAGGTCGCGCCTGCGCCGACTGCTGGATCCCAGCTCGCCACGTCGGACGGCGCGGAGAGGGTGAGCACGCGAGCCGATGTCGATGTCGCTTTCTCGGCGTTCGAGCACGCGGTGCCGACCAGTGCCAGGGCCGTGACGGCGGCCAGCGCCGTCCTCCGTGGTCTCGCCATGGGGAACCTCCTCCGAACAAGGTGTGGCGAGGCTAACAAAAACTACCTATCAGTTGGTAGAGTTTTGGCAACGTTCCGTTCACATAGGGAGTGCGCATGCCTGTCGACCCCCTCATCGCGCCGCTGCTCGCGGCCGTCAACGCCCGGCAGGAACAGGTCCCCGTCCATGTCCCCGTCGATGTCCCCGTCGACGTCGCCGAGCGGCGCAAAGCGATGGACGCGGGCAAGGCGGATGGCGGTGCCTACGCCGAGTTCGTCGAGGACGAGCCGGCCGTCGCCGAGATCTGGGAGGAGAAGATTCCCGGCCCGGACATCACCGTGCGGGTCTACCGGCCCGCGCCCTCGACCCCGGGCGCGATGGTGCTCTACCACGGCGGGGGCTGGTGGATGGGCTCCCCGGACGACTCCGACCGCCGCGCGCGGGCCATCGCTGGCCGTGCCGGGGTGACCGTGGTCAACGTGGACTACCGGCTCGCCCCCGAGTTCCCGTTCCCCACGCCGGCCGAGGACGCGTACGAAGCGCTGGCCTGGACGGTGGCGCAGGCCGACCGGCTGGGCTTCGACCCCGCACGGGTGGCCGTCGGGGGCGAGAGCGCGGGGGGCAACCTCGCGGCCGCGGTCTGCCTCCTCGCCCGCGAGCGCGGAGGGCCGGCGCCGGTCCTCCAGGTGCTGGAGATCCCGGCGCTGGACCTGACCCTGGGCTCGCCGTCGGTGAAGTCCTACGGCCAGGGATACGTGCTGTCCGAGGCGGAACTGCGCTGGTGCGTGCGCAACTACCTCGGCGACCACGATCCGGCCGACCCCATCGCCTCACCGCTGCACGCCCCGGATCTGACCGGCCTGCCGCCCGCGCTCATCCTCACCGCCGAGTGCGACCCCATCGCCGGCGACGGCCGCAGGTACGCCGACCGGCTCGGCGCCGCGGGCGTGCCGGTCACCTTCCGCGAGTTCGCCGGCCACGTCCACGGCTCGCACACCCTGACCGCGCTCCTCCCCTCAGCGCGGGAGTGGCGAGCGGCCGTGGTGGACGCGGTCGTGTCGGAGGTCACCCATGCGTAGAGCGATCGTGTTGTGCGCCGCTGTCCTGGCCGTCCTCGCCGGGACCCCCACCGCCGCCCACGCCGATTCGCTGGCACAGCCCGTATGGCTGTGCCGCCCCGGGATGACCGCCAACCCGTGCGGGCAGGACGCGGCGGGCAACGCCGCCGGCGGCGCTCTCACCGGCCGCTACCCCGACGGATACACCACCGGCCTGGACGCCACCGTCGTCCACCCGGACGGGACCACCTCGCAGGAGCCCCTCCCGCCCCCGGCGTCGCCCCAGGTGGACTGCTTCTACGCCTACCCGACCGTCAACATCCTGCCGAACCCCCTGCTGCTGACCGGCAGCAACCCGCCGGTGGCCCGGGACACGGAAACGGCCGTGACCCTGCTCCAGGTGGGCCGGCTGGCCCGCCACTGCAGGCTGTTCGTCCCGCTCTACCGGCAGGTCGCGATCAGCGGCTACCTGCTCGGCGCCATCTGGCCGCCCGACTTCGAGACCGGCTACCAGGACCTCAAGCAAGCCTTCCGGCACTACTGGGACAACGACAACCACGACCCGGCGACCGGACGGCGACGTGGCGTTGTCATGCTCGGACACTCCCAGGGCGCCTTCGACCTGACCCGGCTCCTCCAGGAGGAGTTCGACGGCGACGCCGAGCACACTCGTCAGTTGGTCGCCGCCTACCTCATCGGCGCCGACGTCAGAGTGCCGGTGGACGCTCCCTCCGGCGGCGGCTCCGACCCGGTGTCGACCTTCCAGCACCTGCCCGCCTGCTCCGGAGGCCCGGTCCCGGTGGGCTGCGTGATCGCCTACAACTCGGCCGACCTCGCTCCCGGTCAGGGGGAAACCGTCTCCTTCGGGCACGCGCCCGACCCCGATCACCGCGTGCTGTGCGTGAACCCCGCCGCCCTGCTCGCCGGTGCGGCTCCCGGTGCCACCACGCCGCTGCGCCCCTACCTGCCCACCCGGCAACTGCTCAAGGGCAACCTCCTCACCCCCGGCGGATCGTTGAGCCCGATCATGGGATTCACGCCGACCGGCTACCCCACCGGCTTCGCCGCCTACGAGGACCTGGCGACCGGCGCCTGCTCGCAGACCGTCACGAGCAAGGGGCGGCTGGACTGGCTCCAGGTGAACGGGCTGGACCAGATCAAATCCTCCGGCGACACCCTCGGACTGCATGTCCTGGACTTCAACGTGGACGCGGGCGGGCTGGCCGCCCTCGTCGGGGCCCAGGCCGCCGCCTGGTCTCCTGCCTGAGCTCCTGCCTGTGCTCCTGCCTGAGTGCCGGCCGTTGCGCGGGCCAGAACCACCTGGTCCGCGCAATGCCCACACCAGGCGGGTCGAGAGAAGCTGACCGAGGGTGTCCGGCAGGAAGGTCACCGCCGGGCGCCGTCGGTGAGGAGCGCGTTGGGAGTGGGGGACGACGCGAGGGGGCGGCGCAGATGCCACACCTGGGCCGGGGGCAGGTTGGCCCACGCCTTCCACCGGCTGGTCGCGTAGGCGCGCTGGTAGGCGGTCGTGACGTCGTCCACCGCGGCGTGCCGGCGCGCTTCTGCCCGGGAGGAGAACAGGGCACGCGCTCTTCGGGTGCCCAGGTAGGCGAAGTAGCTCAGGGTGCCGCCGGGATGCAGCAGGTCCATGTATCGGGCCATGATGCGCTCCACCTGTTCCGGGACGAAGTTGGTGAACGGCAGGCCGGAGACGATGACGTCGTACTGACGGTCCGCGCCCAGGTCCTCGACATACGCCTGGTGCAACGCGACCTGGACAGACTTGTCCGAGAGACGGTGCGCGGCGACGATGTCGCGCAGCCGTCCGGCGAACCTGGGGTTGGCCTCGACGATGTCCAGCCGGCTGCCGCGCGGAAGCCGGGAAAGCAGCACCCGGGTGACCGCACCGGTGCCGGCGCCGGCTTCCAGCACGGTCAGCGGGCTCGGTGCCCGGAGCTGGATCGGATCGGTCAGGAGGCGGGCCAGGGCCTTGCCGCTCGGAGCGATCGCGCCGGTGGTCCGGAAATCGCGAACCGCCTCCAGAAGGAACATGACGCGATCGAGAGAATCAGTGCTCCAGTTGTCCATGGGCCTCGACGCTAGAGATCAGTCTCCTTCTCCAGATCCGCAGTTATGCGGCGGCCACGCCGTACGAAAGTAGGGGGCCGGCATGGCGGATCGTGGGAGTCATCCACACGGTGAGCTGCCTAAGCTCGCTGAGGTGAACTGGAACTGGGCCGGGGTCGGCCGGGTGATTCTGGTCTTGTTAACGACCTGGATCGTGGTGAACAACGGTGCAGCGACCACGGACGGCGGCTACCTGTCCATGGTCGCGGCCGTGGCGCTGCTGTGCGGAGCGGCCCTGCTCGTGCCCCGCCTGCCCTGGCCGGTCGCATCGCTCCTGACCACCGCGGCAACGGCGTGGTGGGGCTGGATCACCGTGCCGCTGTTCGCGATAGCGCTGTACGACCTGGCCGCACGCCGCCGCCTGCGGGTGGCGGTCGGCTGCGCGGTGGTCGCGCTGACCGCCAATCTCCTCCTCAGCCGGCACGATGTCTCGCTGTGGCTCCGGACAGCTTACGGAATGGTGCTGTTGCTGCTGCTGGCCGTGGTCATCGGCCTGTGGCGGGGCAATCGGCGGCGCCTGCTCGGCGCGCTGGCCTCCGAGATCGACCTTTACGCACCACGTCCACACAAGCCCTGAGCGACCTGCGTGACGTCCTCGGCGCTCTCCGCGATCCCGAAGCCGCCGATCCACGAGCGCTGCTCGCGCCCGCGATCCCGCCCCCCTGCCACCCGCATCGAGGTCACCAACTCTCCTGGCGCACCCGGCTCTCCTGGCACCAGGACGGTCACCTCCGGGTACGGGCTCGTCGGCCTCCGCGAACGCGTCACGACATTGGGCGGCCACCTGTCCACCGGGCCCGCGGGCGCGGGGTCCTGGCGGCTGGCCGCCCACATTCCGCACCCCGTCGACATCGAACAGAACGGCACCACCGCATGATCCGCACCATGATCGTCGATGACGACGCCCTGGTCCGCCTGGGGCTGGCCGACCTCCTGGGCGACGACCCGGACATCGAGATCGTCGCCCAGGCCGCCGACGGCCTGCAGGCCGTCGAGCAGGCCACCGCCTACCGCGTCGACGTGGCTCTGGTCGACGTCCGCATGCCGCGCATGGACGGCATCACCGCGACCGCGCGGCTGCGTGCCCTGCCCCACCCGTCGAAGGTGATCACCCTGACCACCTTCGACCTCGACGAGTACGTCTACAACGCCCTCGCCGCCGGAGCCGACGGGTTCCTGCTCAAGGACACCGACCCGGCGGAGCTCCTGCGGGCCGTCCACCTGGTGGCCGTCGGCTCGGCCATGCTCCATCCCACCGCGGCCCGTCGCCTCATCGACCGCTACCACGCCACCAGCCGGCCCAAGGCCGCCGCCGCCCGGGCCCGGCTGGACCAGCTCACTCCCCGCGAACGGGACGTGCTGGCCCTGCTCGCCCAGGGCGAGACCAACGCCGATATCGCCACTCACCTCGCCATGCGGGAAAGCACCGTCAAAGCCCACGTCAGCCGCATCCTGACCGCGTTGGGAGTCACCAACCGTGTCCAAGCCGCTCTCCTGGCCCGCGACGCGGGACTCACCGCCTGAATGACGAGAAAATGATCCACGCGCCCCCTGATCGTCCAGGCAGGGCGGCTTTCAGGCGGAGCTCGCGCCGGCGCCGGATCTTGGAGCAACACCAGGTTGACCACGCATCTGCGGCCTCATACGATCACGCCCCGAGGGCCTCGGCGTCTGTTTCCCATCGTTACGACTTAAGGTTTGCCATGCGTCACGGTCGGATGCGCACCACTCCCCTCAGCCTTCCCACCGTGCTCGCCGGCGTCCTGCTCCTTTCGGCGTGCGGATCGGAGACTGCACGGAGCGACGGCTGGCAGCGGAACCAGGGACCTGACTCGGCAGACCGGCGCGGTGACCCCTCATGCGGTGCCCCGTCCACCGGTACGCCATTCACGCCCGGAGCTTCGGTGCTTCCTGGCCGCTCGGAGGATCTGGAGAAGGACGGCGTCAAGATAACCAGGCTGAACGTTCGGTCCCGCGACTGCGAACTCGACCCGCTCTCCGCCGAGTTCCAGGTCACCAATCACGAAGCCGAACCCTTCACGTACACCATCAGCTTCGACTTCGTGTCCCACTCCGGGGAGGTGCTGGCAGGTACGGAACGGACGGTCCCAGCGGTCAAGCCCGGTCAGACCGTGAATCGCACCGTCGACATAGGCCGGCTTCCTCCGCACGAGTCCACCGCGGTGGGTGTGCGAATCGCCAAGGTCAGAAGCGTCCCGGCGGACGAGGCGCCCGCCCCGGCAGGTCCCTGCCCGCCTTCCGGCATCCGCGTCACACTGGGCGACGCTGACGCCGCCATGGGGCTCCGCGTCGTGGGACTCCATCTGGAGAACTGCTCGACTCGCGCCTACCACATCGACGGCTACCCGCGGCTCCAGCTCCTCGACGAGGACAGAAAGCCCGTCACCGGCGTCGAGGTCCTGCGCGGCGGCGGCGGCATCTCCACCGTGACCGGCTTCGACGACCCGCCCCAGCCGGTGACCCTGAAGCCGGGCCAGAGCGCCTCCGCCGGTCTGATGTGGCGCAACACCGTCACTGCCGGCACTTCCGTGAACGTGCCGTACGTCAGGGTGAACGTCAAGGCCGGTGCCCGTCCTGTGATGGTGACGCCGGAGCTCGATCTCGGCACCACCGGGAAACTCGGCGTCAGCCCGTGGAAGAAGGACGAGGTTCCATAACCCCTGTCGAAGTACCGTGCTGCTCGACAGCCCCGACGAACCGCTTCCCCTCGCAGACTTGCCGTTCGCGCTCGGCACCGATCGGCACACCACGCTCAGCTCCAGCCGAATCGGTGATCTCGTCCGCGCCGCCCTTGTTCTGATGCGCTTCGAACGTCATCGGATCAGCTGAAACTCAGTGAGAAAACCTCATTGATGCTGGCTCTGCGGTGGCCTCGAAATGAGAATGGCCCACTTGGCGCCTGGGGGTACCTCTACCGTGATGCTACGAACAGCTACTTCGTCAGGGATCATGCCTACCCGAATGTTGCCAGGTCCGACAGAGCATTGGTGAGGCAGCCGGCTCTGATCCACGTGGACAATCATCGTCCCACTTGCTCCCACGCAGTCGAGGGTGAGGCCAAACGACGCCCTCATCTTGAGTTTTGTGCTCCAGGCAGAGTTCTGGCCCTGCTCATCGACATGATGAAGCAACACCTTACCTTTGACGCCCCGCGCAAGATCGGCGAGTGGACGCATGGTTGCAGGTGGGTCGACCAGGCCGTAAGGCCTTGATCCGGAGTCCTGGCCGTGTTGGCCACGAACCGAAACTGCGCAACCGGCCAAGAGGGAGACGACGGAAATGGCAAAACCGAACGTGCGCACGTAGCACCCTTCAGCGATCAAGACGGGACAAGATTATTGCAGTGGTACTTCCCGCACCAGTCGCTTTGGGCTGATCTTCCCGTCGACCCTGGCCCTTGGTCTGCTTGTGCTTGTCCTGGGCGACGGCGACGGGACGATCAGGCGTCCGCAACCAGTTATGGCCCCTGGGGTTTGCAGGTGGATCATCCCGGAACCGGAGGCCCCCGCCGGAGGTGAATTCTTCGACATCAACCCTATGTCGCTGTATTCTTCCCGTGCCGTCGCGTTCAAATGCTGAATGGGAGTTCAGGCAAGCGCTTGTGCGTTCGTCCCCCGGTGATCGGGGTGAGCCGGTTCGAGTCCGGTAGTTCGTGGCGGCTTCATCCTCGCGGCGGTACGGCACGGGCGGCGAGCGCGTTGCTTACGGTGCGGCCGGTGTGCGGCGGGCGGCGGGAGCCGCTGCCGGCCGCGACCGGACCCAGGCCGCACGCACGGCCGGCGAGCGGGCGACGGCCCGCGAGGAATCAAGGCCGAGGAGAAGACGCGGTCCTGCTCGCTTTGGTGGTCAAGGATCGACAGCAGGTCGCCGTCGGCGAAGCCCCGGAGATAGCCGCCTCACCCCTGCCGACCCGGATCGCGACCCGGAGCTCTCTCGCGAAGCCCTCAAGCGTCTGGAGGCGGTCGTAGAAAGGATGAGCCGATGAGCAAGACGATCACGTATGTCGTCACCTTCGAGAATGGGCGGTGGGTGTCGCGCTGCCCTACGGGGGAGGTCGAAGGAGTCGGTGGGGCAAGCTCCTTGTCTCAACTGGAGCGCGACTTGGCGGAGATCCACGCCTGGGCCTGGCCCGAGGAAACCCCTGGAGTGGAGTTCGTGTTCGATCTTCCAGAGGAGGTCGCAGGGGTGGTAGCGGAATACAGCCGTGAGAAGGAACTAGCGGAAGCTCACACCAAGCGCGCCATGGAACTGGCCGTCAAGGCCGCGAAGGTGCTGACGAGTCATTGGTCCTAGCCAGACACGGCACGCGTCATGGGCCTATCCATGCAACGTGTCCACCAGTTGAAGGTAAGCGCCTGACGGTCGCCGGACGTCCGGCTTTTGTTCGCTGCAGTCGTAGGTACGACACCGCGGCGCAGTTGCACGGTACCTTGAGCTTCCCCTCGTTGGCGCCGATGTTCCTTCCGCCGTGCCTGTGCCGGGCGTGAGAAAGCCCGAGGGCGTCGGCGCGCCAGCGAGCGGTGGAGAAGAACCGGCGCGCGCGGCAGTGAAAACCGCGTTCGCGTACGGGGGGGATGGTGAGGCCGCGGGTGACCGGGCCGCGCGGGAAGGCCGACCAGCCCGCGCCGTCTTCGGCGGAGGTGACGTCCAGGCCGAGGATCTCGCGGTGGTCATGCCGCGTATAGCCCGTCACTGGCGACAGACGGCGGCTCTCGGTGGCCTACGGCTGCATGCCGGGCAGGCATGATCCGTTGAGAAGCCGCAGCTCAGGCAGGGTTTCCCTGATCAAACGTGGTAGGGCGGGTGGGACTTGAACCCACGACCCACGGATTATGAGTGGAGGATTCCTTACGCTGCCCTCGCGGTCGCCGACCTGCTCTGTTGTGGTGCTGATCTCTGACCCGTAGAAAGATCATCCCGCACATATCCCGCAGCTGCGGTGAGGCGTACTCTTCTCGTCCATGTCGGAGAACGATCTCCAGGATCGTGCGGAACCGTTCCCCCTGCTGTCGAGATCCATAGGAGCTGCTGTGTCGCCGGAGGAAGCTCTGCTCAACCCCGCCCGGCTTCACACGGCGGAGGAAGTCCGCTCGAAGGACTGCCCCATACCGGCGACCTCCGGCGTCTACGCCTGGTACTTCACGTCGCCACCGCCAGGCGTGCCAACCGATGGCTGCCATGGCTGGAGTGGTGCGGTGCTTCTCTACGTTGGCATCTCGCCGAAGGCGCCGCCGAAGAACGGGCGTGCGCCTAGCCGGCAGGCCATTCGTGACAGGGTCCGTTACCACTATGGCGGCAACGCGGAAGGTTCGACCCTTCGCCTCACCTTGGGTTGACTTCTGGCGGATGAGTTGGAAATCAGCCTTCGTCGGGTGGGCAGCGGCAAGCGCATGACCTTCGGTCACGAGGGGGATGCACAGCTTACCGACTGGATGGCTCGACACGCTCGGGTCGTGTGGACGGCCGTGGATAACCCCTGGGAGCTTGAGGAGCAGTTGATCAGGTCTTTGGTCCTGCCGCTCAACCTCGATCAGAACCGCCACAGCTCTTTCCATCGAAGGCTTTCCGCGCTTCGCGCCCAGCACAAGGCGGTCGCCCGCTCGCTACCGGTAGAGAGAAGGTGAGACTGAGATACCGACCTTCTGATCCGTAGGTCTCAAAACGATCGCCAGTGCCGTTCAGGATCGTTCGGCGGTCTGGTCCGCGATCGCCCCGTTGTTCAAGTTCGTTCGGCCCAGTTCATGATCGTAGGTTTGGGTGGCTCCCCCAGACAACCTCGGAATGCCTGCTTGCAAGCGCGTAAGCAACCACGCGCGACCCCCGTTGTTACTACTCGCCTTGAGCAAGTGGGAGGCGCGGGGAGTCAAGGTGAACATGATCAGAGGTCGCCCCGTCGGGCATGCACGGGCGGGGCGACCGCCTCGGCTAACGGACTGCGGCCCCGTCCCCTGGTCCGCCCCCGTCCTCCTCGTAGCTGCTGACCCCCAGGACGAGACCGCCGAGGCAAGGGTCAGCGAAGCTGATCGCGAAGCGACGCCGTAGGCGCCCTTGACGCGGCGGTCTCGTCTGGGACACTCACGCAGCGAGGAGGGCGAAGGCATCGAATTGAAAGTGGGCCGTTTTGGTCGGCCCGAGGATGCGCTGACATGCTCTGATCGGTCAGAGCCGTTTCGCCATGCACCAGGTGATCAGTCCGACTTTTGGTCAGCTGCATGCTTGAGATCCGAGGGAGGGTTGAAGGGCTTACCCTCGGCATCAACGATCTGAGCGAGTTCTGCGGGTTGAACCTCGATCCTTAAAATAGACCACGGCCACGGCTCTTCTGAGATTCCGCCAGCTAAGAGCATTCGGCGCAGGAATCCACCTACCAGGAAGCCCTGGTCAAGCAGGTCCTTGAGATAGTTTCCTATCGTCTTTTCTGCGTCTCGCTGCTCGCGGATGCTATGAAGATCCCCTGAGATGTCCATATAATCCCTGACAAGGTCCAGGAACCCCAGAATGGAGTCTTCCTCTTCCTCTGATAGACCGTCGGGTATTGTGTACTCGAACGCCTGACAATCCTTGATTATGCTCCAGAGTTCTTTGCCTCTTAGGAACAACTTCAGAGTGCGAGGTTCGGCGAAGCTGGGGTCCGGTACAAGCTTGACGGGCCCTGGGCCGGAGGCTCCAAGAGAGGAGATCCACCCCTTGTGGGACTTTTTGATTTCGCGTAACCGTTCAACAGTGAAGTGATTGACCTGATCGTCAATTTGTTTATGATGCTCACTGCACAGCAGAATCAGATTTTCGTGACTATCCACTAAGTGTTCGGCTAGTCCGCCCGATCGAGGGCCGTTAGATCCTCGTCCAACGATGTGCGCCTCCTCGCCAAAAACGGAGGGGTCGTCCGTCTCTGTTCCCGCAGTAAGTAGTTGACGACGGCAAATGGCACATCTGCCGCCCGCCTCTATCCATAGGATCTTCCGCGTCCGCTCAGAGATCGCCATAATAACCTCCCAGAGTTACTCTGCCGCCGAAGGCGCGGCTGACGGTTCAGTGAAATCTCCACTTGCACTGCTCGCTACACGACGCTTTTTAAATTCATTGAAGCGGGCCGTGAATACATAGAGGTAATCCATCAGTGCTTCCGCCAATTCAAGGGAATCCTGGGCATCCTGGCGTGCAACGGGTCTTCCGGTGAAGTGGGCAGCCTCGTTACCAAGGACCCGAAGCTCTTGAGCCCAATCTAGGAGCCTGCCTTCAATGAGTCCCAGGCGTTTCATCTCCTCAAGGGCCTTATAGAGGGGCGAGACGGTGACGTCATGGTCGCGACATACGCCTTCTAGGGTGCGCCTTACCATGACTAATACCGCAGTATACGAGCCGACCTTGAAGCAAGATCGGGCTTCATGATGCTCGCGCCGGATCGCTTCCGGTATGGCCGCACTGAGAGTTCGTTCGACCTGGGGCCATATCACCTGGGCCGCTGTTCGAGCTGACCGCTTTTCCGAGTAGTCTTCCCCCATGTGCATCTGATGCTTGACGACCAGAATTGAATAACACATTTTGCATTCGGTGATCGCGAACCGCGTGAATGGTTCGGGATCCCAGGGATATTCGTTTGCGTATTCCGCTTTCTCGGTCGCCAACTGTCGCTGTTGACATGTAGGACACTCGACAGTGTATTCGTAAGCGGTAGGCATGAGTGGATAGTAACCGTAGACGAGATGTTTGTCAGGACATCGGACAGAAACCAAGCGCTACTTCCGTTGACCCGATGGGACACGAGCCAGTAGGGTGGAAGGCTGACATAACGTAGCACGCCGTTCGGCCGGACAACGGCGATATGACCGCTGGTCTCGGCGTAAAGCAGAGCGCCCTGCAGGCGAACGCACCTGGGCGTGTGCTCAGCTTGTCCCCGGTCGATGGCCAGCGGGGCGATCAGGCTCCTATCTTTAGCCCTCTATGGCCGTCACGATGAGAAGGCTCTAAACGATCACTTCGAAGCCGGAGAGCCTGCCGAAGCATGGTCATTTGAATTGTCAGTAGCGACCTTTATCATCTTGAGCATGGCGGAGACACGCAGCAACACAGCGGCACAGGTGAACGTAGAGGTAGCTCTCAGATGGCGGCGCATCGGTGAAGTAAGCGCGAACTTCTTGCCGGATACTGACGCGATTACTGACGTATGGATGCCATTACGGGCTCCGCGCGGACCCGGGCTCTACAGATTCACAATGGAGTTCGAGCACGGACGGCTGATATATATCGGTGAAAGCGAAAGCGTCCAAAGGCGCATTAGCGTCTACAAGTATACATATAAGGAGTGGCCGCAAACTACAGAATCGTTTGTAACGGAGCAGATTCGAAAAGCATTGATTCGACGCGCCCCCATCTCTGTACATGCAGCGACGCGAGGAAAGATCAAGTTTGATGGAGAGGAAGAGGACCTTTATATGGAGGTGACATCGCAGAGGCGTTTTGCGGAGGCAGCTGCCGTGCTTCTTGAAGAGAGGCGAGTTAGGGATGACGGTAGTGTGGTTGTTCTAAATCGCATTCTTAATAGTCATCGCATGGTATTCCTTGATTCGTTCTAGTCGGGCTGGGCGGTAGTTGCAGACCGCTGCTGAGGAGTACTTCATGTAACGGGCCGGGCGCCGCCGGCGGCCGGGACCGGCCCCCAGGCCGCATGCCCGGCCGCCGAGCGGCCGCAGGGCCGCGAGGCGGCGCGAAGCGCCGCCCTCGATTCCTACAAGCGCAATTCTGCAATTGAAAGGCTTGAGGTGCCGTTGTCGGCCGATCTTTCGTGCGTCGTTTGCGGGTGGCGCACGTCAGAAGGCAGTGGATGCCCCTGAGGTAGGAGTTGGCGGGCTCTCATCCCAGGATCGACACGGCCCTGGTGTACGCCTGACCGGCCAGGTCGGCGACCATGGCCTGCTCGCGGGCCGGGTCATTGGCATCATCTCTTGGGGCGGGAGCACGCCCAGGTGCACCTCGATGAGGTAGTCGCCGCAGCGGATCAGGGCACCCCAGGTCACCGGGAGGGCGCTGGACGTGTCCCACTGGCGGCACGCGCTCACGTCCGCGGGGTGCGGTAGCGCGACCTGCTCGTAGCGGCTCGTCCATGAGCCCTGCCCGTCGGTCAGCCGCACGGTGGACACGACGCTGGCGGGTCGGCCGCCAGGCGATCCAGGCTCGATCGGGAGGCGTACACGATCGACTCGCTGATCTTCAGCCCCGCGAAGGCGCCCCCGGCGGAGTCGACGAGAAAGGCGCCGCCGAGCACGCCGTCAGGCTCCTTCAGGGAGGCGATGGCGCTCCAGACGCCCTGGGTCCACTGCCCGCACTCTGGGTGGTCGACGGGTGGGGCGCCGAGCTGTGTCTGGCCGATGGTCGCGATCCGCTTGCTGGTGAACGGCGCCGCCTCGGGCGGTACCTCGTCCAGGGTCCTCGCGCTGTGAAACCGCTTAAGCAGTGCCCGCCGGACGAGGTCGCCCCGGCTTCCCTTCGGCCAGGCCACTGCGGGGGGCGCCGGGGGCGCTGGGGTCGACAAGTCGAATCTGACGCAGGTCGGCCGCTCGCAGTCCGAGGAGCCAGCGGGTGAGGGTGTCGATGAGGTGCTGGGCGAGGGTGCGGCTGTGCTCGCCCGCTCTGATCGCATGGCCCGGGCGCAGGCTCCCGTGGCCGTACCGGCCAAGCACACCGCCAGGGGGACGGCGACCGCGCCCCACCATCGGCGTCGGCGCACGCCCGTCCGCGTACGTTCGCAGCCTGATCATCTCGCCAGAAGATACCGAGCATGCGAGCGGATGTCGAGCCGCAACATCATAGCCATCTTGCCCCACAACACCTATGTTTCCTGAATCACCTGTCGCTCATGTCCTGGGACAGAAACGTCAGGTACCTCTTGGGATTAGACAAAAGGCTTGAGGTAGAGAGTCGTCGGTTCAGCTCAGTTGAGAAAGCAATGCGAGAAGTTCATTGGGTAGCTGGAGCTTCCTCCACACAGATGCTTCATCGAAGCGGCTCTGGCGCTTTCCGTACAACCGCCTGAGTTGGTCGCCGATGTACCCGAGTCCCCTGACGGGCATAAGGTCGCGCATCGCCAGAAGCTCATGGCTCTTCTTCGGGTAATCATAGTCGGCAACGCTAATTATCCGGGCGAGGGTGTGCGAGAGTAGGGGAGCCGCCGATAGCGCCTCTCGCAGTTCTGAATTCAGGACATCGACGGACTCTCTGTTCGCTAGCCGGAGAAGGACCCTAGCTGCTCGAACGATGCTCGAGTCCGTATCCCGATAGTCGTGAACTATCGACATCAGTGCCTCTGGGAAATCCCGCGGGCCTGTTGTCATAAAGGCAAGAGCTACGAGAAGCCCTGTGAAATTAGGGTGCCTGATAATAGCCTCTTCGATTCGCGTAGTATCCATGCCATTTGTATCCATATAAGTACGTAGATGCTCGACTGGCAGGGATGCGAAAAGTTCGGACCATCTATAATCTGTTAAGTCTACAGACCACGAGCTTGAGAAGAACTGTGGAGAGATGAACTTGTTGTTCTGTGCCACCTCAAGAAGCGCTTGTTGATACCACTGAGCATTATGCGACTTGAGATCTTCAGGGTGCAGGCGATCCAAGAGTAGCGTCGCCAGAGTAGTCCTAACGGGCCCAGGGGGGGCCATATCGAAAGCTCTAATCAGAGCCTCGGCTTTCAGCTGGACGGCCTCCCCCTCCTTCAACGCACGAAGAGGGAATCGATAGAGGTAGGGTACGTCCCGGATTGTAAGAGCAGGAGGTGCTCCCACTAACTCCTCAATTTCCACCCCATCATTTTCCCATGAATCTTCTACTGACTGCCAGTTGGCTCTGTCTCCAAAACCGCCTTCGCGGATGAAATTCGCTATGGCTTCGGGATCGGCGCCAGCGTGTATAGATTCAACGCATTCCGCCAGCGGCCATGGATACTCGTGCAGGCGGTTATAGGGTAGGTTATCGCGGACGTTGTTCCGATTGAAGCGATGGATGAGATCCGCAAGCTTCTGCGGATCTGGATTCGCAGTAAACTCTCCCGCCAGTTTCAGCCATGCCATAGCAGGGGATTCCACCGGAAAGTCATGTGGGGGAATAAGATGCTCCTGTGGAACTGACATGCGCGATTGGTGTATCCGAACTACTCCTATTTCTCGCTTTCCCTGCATCAACCTTATGGTTCGTTCAGTGGGTCCCGATCTATGGTAACGCCGGCCTTCGTACTTGGCAGTCCATCGCAACCATTCGGGAGCCTCGGAGAGGACCCAAGGACCAAGCCTCCTCGGCATGTCGTTGCCAGCACGCTGCCTAGCAGTAACACCATACTGGGGCATGATTCCGGGTATATAATGGTTCTGATATTCCCGAAGAAGGAACTCGCTCAGCCACTGGCTTTTCCCTGTAGTCGCACCTACCAAGGTACTGAATAGACCTGCGTCGACTGTGACCTCGCTGAGACTTCTTTGTATCAGCTCCTCAAACTGATTGCCGTGCGTCTCTGCCAGGAGCACGAGGCATTCCCACGCCGCGTGCTTTCTGTCTATAGACGTAAGGTTCCCTATGCGTCCTTCTATTTCTTCTAAGAAGATGTCAGATGTTTCTGGCAGATACACTCCCGCCAGTCGACGTGCCAAACCAGATGACGGGCGGTCTAGTAGTTGGAGAGCCAAACGCGAGAGAGACCGGCGCTTATGGGGCTGTCTACGCGCCGGCCCATCTTCTAGCAGATCGAGTGCCAGTTCGGATCCGGTCCGTAGGGCACGAGAGAGGGGGTCTTCAGGATCGTCATTCAACTCGAAGCAGATGGATTCGATAGTGTCCCGTAGATGGCGTCGATCCTCGAAACAACGTCCAGCGGCAAACAGAAAGACGTTACGCCAATTCGTTGATGAAGCGGCCTGCTTGAGGCGATCTTGTACGGCCGAATCCTGGCCCTCCATAAGCCCTTCAGCTGCCATGAATTCTTGGAGGGATCGAATTTCAAAGCCGATTTGATTAATCTCAAGGCCTACTAGGAACACCAAGCGCTGTCCGGCAGCTTCGATTATTTGCCGTTTGAGCTCGCTGAGCGAATTTCCTTCATGACCCTCTTCGATGAGGTATTCCTCGACTATCTGGGAAAACTCTGTCAACGTTAGCCGGGCTTCAGTACCTCCAGACTTTTCGCTAGCTACCTGCAGGAGAAGGCCGACACGGCGATGGATAGCGTGAACATCGGACGGATGTTCCTTCAGTACGCGGACGGACGCGATGTCCCGTTCGGTTTCCCGTGCATAAATTAGATCGTAGTATGCCCGGAATAATGCCCAACGCTCTTCTGGGGGGCTTCCAACGCGATCGACGAGCAGCGTCAGGATTGTAACTTGGAGGGGGCTGCGCATAAGCCGAGCAGTAGCAGGCGTTGTTGCAGCGCGCTGTAGCCGTGAAACGATTTTATTGACGCGATCAGGATCGCCGCCAAAACGCACCTGTGCTAGTTTCTGCCCGTAATCAAGTGCCGTGCGTGGTGCAAGCGGGACCAGATAACGATGCACATATTGTTTCGGAGAAAACTCCTGGTTGTATCCTTGCGGACGGCTAGTTGCGACCACAAGAATGTCCATATTCGCTGTCGCTATATCGATCCAGAAACTGCTAACGGCGCTTAGGACATCCTCGCGATTAGTAGAAGCTGGCACCTCGTCGAGGCCATCTAGCACGAGCACGGATGGGTATTGAACGAGAAGACGTTCCATCTCTTCCGCGGAGACGGTCACTCCCACCCTGCTCGAAAATTTAAGGGCTATATATGACAGAACGCTGTCACTCTTGTTGCTGGCCATAGCGGCCGCGAATTCGCTTAATACGATTCGAAAGGGGATGCGACGAGCTGTCGGCTCAGGGAGGCTACCGGTCTTCCACTGTTGCCTGATTGTTCCGATTGCCGTTGCAACCTCAGGTGCTAGCTTTAGAGGCGGTACGTCTTGTAGAAGGGCTGCCCGGAATACTTGACATACGAATTGACCTAGTGTCGTCTTTCCTTGCCCAGGACCGCCAATCAAAACAAACCTGCCCTTGCCTGGGTTGGCCTCTGGGTCAGCATGATTGGCAAAAGAACTAGCAGCGTGACCAATTAGGGTTGCCACAAACCCTTGATCGAGCTCTGGCCCCGGTAGGCCACGGCTATCATGATCAGGCGACGTAGGCTCGGCGCTAGTGGGAAGGTCAACAAAAACTTGCGATAGCGGGATAGCTTCGTCCGCTGAATGCCCGGCCTGTTCCAGTCGTGCGAATTGATCGGATAGAAGCTCTCTCTGCAGGAATTTGACGATCAGCTTGTAATAGTCGCGTTCTCTGCTCTTGATGTGACGCGCAAGCTCTGCAAGAACGTCGCCTGGAGTTATCCAGGCTGCATATGACATGCGGACATCTTCATTGTGGTCAAGCAATAGGCGAAGCTTGTCATAGTCCCAAACGTCGAACCCTTTCAGCTGGAAGCGTTCTGCGAACTCTGCTAGCAGCTCAAATACTTTATCTTTACTCCCGCTCTCTGCTGTTGCAGTGAGCGTCACATTGGTTGCGAAGATGAAGTATTCTGGAATTCGTCGACGATTTCCGGGATTGGTAAATTTCCTCAGTTCCGCTTTGAGTTCTTTGATCGCCCATCGCCCATCGAGAGGGGCCGAACGGGGTCGCCGTAGAAATTTAGCCTGCAATAAGCCGTAGCCTGACCAGCGGTCAGTGGTGGGCCCGTAGTTTGTAGGCCCATCGAACGTTGCCTCGCGTCCTCCGTCGGGGCCATCGCCGAAGGGCGTTATCAAAGCTGTTATCGCATCGTAGGCGAGGGCTTGTACGAGGTGTTCGAATGCTCGAGGGTCGAGTCCATCAAGACGGTAGTCGTTCATCTTCGTCCTAAATTCTCTAGCTGGTCCACGATAGCCGAGAGACGGCAGCTAGGCCACTTCGGTACGCGATAGGTGGAGTGGGGCCGATGTCTCACAACATAGATGGGATGGCCTAAATCCTCATATTTGGGCAGCGTCATATAGGGCTTGCCTCCTTGTTCTGCATGTACGTGGGCGATGTTGGGCGGTAGCTTCGCTGTGTGGCTACCAACGAAGAGCGGTCGCGGTGGGTCGTGCATGGTGAGCGGCTGATCTATGACAACCGGTGGATCCGGCTGGGCCTGGTGGACGTGGAGATCCCCGATGGGGAGCGGTTCGAGCATCACGCGGTGCATCTGGACCGGGCGGCTATCGCCGTGGTGGTCGACGAGCAGCAGCGGGTGCTGATGATGTGGCGGCATCGGTTCCTGTTCGACCGGTGGGGCTGGGAGTTGCCGGGCGGCCTGGTCGACGCTGGGGAGGACCCGATGACAACGGCGGCCCGGGAGGCGGAGGAGGAGACCGGGTATCGGGTCAAGGAGATCGAGCACCTGGTGACCTATCAGCCGATGGCCGGCATGGTCGACTCCGAGCACAACCTGTATCTCGCCCGCGGTGCCGAGCTGGTGAAGGAGCCCAGTGGGGAGATCGAGGCGGACCTGATCGAGTGGGTTCCGATGAAGGAGATCCCGGACATGATCGCCCGGGGGGACATCTGGACCTCGGGGACGCTGGTGGGTCTCTACGCGGCCCGGGATCGGCTCAACGGAGAGCGCGGGTAAGTCGACGGCTGAGTTCGTCGATGCGCTTGCGTTGGCGGCGTGAGCCGGTCATGGTCGCCAGGTGCTTCGCGCGCTGGATGTGTGGTTGGGCGGCTTCCGGGTCGCCCAGGGCCAGCAGGGCATGTCCCAGATCGCAGCGAAGTGCGGCCTCGGCTCGGTTGTAGGTGCCGTCCATTCCGGCCAACGCTGACCGGAGATCCTCAATGGTGCCGGGGTCGCCGAACCGGACGAGGCAGTTGCCACGCCACCGGGCGAGGTGATGGATGTCGAGCGACAGGTAGGGCATGTCGGGGTCGCTGTGCCCGCTCGGTAGGAGAGCGGCGGCCTGGTCGAGTGCGGCCCGGCAGGTGGCCTCGTCGCCCAGGATCGCGGTGGCTTCGGCTTCGGCCGCCGAGAGCCATGAGCGCAGTCGGGCGGGGATGCGGTCGCGGTAGGTGGCGTGGACGTACTGCAGGAGTTCGGTTGCCTGGGCGGGCTGTCCCAGGTCCATGAGGACGTATGCCTGTTCGGCGGAGACGTGGGCGATGACGGCGGGGTCGTCGGCTTCGCGGGCGGCGGCTTTGGCGTTTTCGTAGTGGTTCCAGGCGTCGTTAAGGGCGCCGGTGTTGATGGCCTGCCATCCAGCGAGGGATTCCGTTTGTGCGAGTACGTGGGCGAGTTGTGCGCGTACGCCGGGCCGTATGGCGTGATGGTGGGTGCGCTGTATTTGGGAGATTTGAGCGCGCATTTTGTCGGCTATGGCGGCGCTGCCGAGCCGGCGGTCCAGTAGGCGCAGGTTGTTGGTGTCGGTGTTGAGGATCATCACCATCGTGGGGTCGATGACGGCGGCGGCCTCGATACGTGCAGAGAGTTCCTCGGCTTGCTCCTGATGCTCGTCGCCGTGGTCGCCGGTGGGGGAGGCGATGTCGAGCGGGGCCAGGCCGAGCAGCATGCGGGCGTGGTCAGGCAGGCCGAGGCCGGCGGCGATGCGCTCGTAGACCTCAAGGTCGGTGACTTGGCGCTGCCCGCGCATGAGCTGACTGATGCGGCCCTGGGCGATGCCGGTGGCGGCGCTGAGACGAACTTGGCTGGCCCCCGCGTACTTGACAGCGAGAGTGAACAAGCCCGCTACGTCGCGTTTTCTGAGGATTTCTCTGCTTTCGTCGCGCTCCCATACCCGTTCGGGTAGCTGGATCGGCTCGAAAGCGTTCCCGTGCATTCCGGCCTCCGGTCGTTCGCCCAGGCTGGTGGTGCATGGCTCGTGCTGAGAACTCTATAGCTCCCGGTGATATATCCCGTGGGAATAGGACTGGATTCGTCTGCGATCCATTCTTTCCGGCATGACCACACCAGTTAAGTGCACCGCGTGCGACGGTCGCGGCTGGAAGATCGTCACTCGACGCGGGCAGGTCGCCGCCGTGGCGCTCGGCCTGGAGACCTCGTCTCGGGAGGACTGCCTGTACTGCGACGGCGGCCAGGTGCTCGTGGAGATGTTCGAGTGGGAGGTCTTCGTCACCGCTGACGGGACCGACGTGCTCGGGCCGTGCGGCACCAGCGCCGGACAGGCCACCTCGATGGACGAGCTGCGCACGGCGCTCCGCCGGATGGACCCGGCCCGGCAGCCATGGGGGAGGATCACGCACCGGGTCTACGACTTCGGCACCGTGCCGGACGACTGGTCCCGCCGGATCATCTTCCGCGCGACGCTGGATGCGGCCGGACAGGTCCGCTTCGAACGGACCGACCGGTGAGCAACCGCACCCCGGCATGGGGCCGGCCGTGCCCATCCCCACATCTCCCGCCACTGCAGAACGGGGCCAAGCCGCTCGCCTGGCACAAGCCGGGACAGTTCGCCTGGTCGCGGGTGCTCGCCTGGACCTGCCACGAGCACCGCAACACCTGGTACGAGTTGTGCGCGGCCGGTGGCCTGGCATACATCCGCCGATTTAAGGGGGATGAGTTGAAGCCGGAGGTAGCGCACACCCATGCCTGGCGGGAGGCCGAGGCGCGGGCGGTGTGGCTGGCGCTGCTGTCCGGGCGGGCTCAATAGCCTTCCCGCTGGTGGCTGAGGTCCTGACAGGCATTCGCTTAGCCGCTACTGTGCTTATGCAGACAAGTGGAAAAGTGATTGGGCGCTTAACATGAGCATGGACTTCGCCCCGCCGAAGTACGCCCAGGTGATGACGGCGATTCAGCAGCGTATCCGGGACGGGGAGTACGCGCCCGGCGACATGCTGCCCTCGGAGACACAACTCGTCCGGGAGTTCGGCGTCGGCCGCACCACCGTTGTGCGGGCGCTTCAGACCCTTGCCATGCAAGGCTGGATCGAGCGCGAACACGGCCGCGGCTCGTTCGTGAAGGGCCGCCCCGAAAGCCCCGTCGAGCGGGTACGGCCGGGCCTGTCGACGGCCGAGCATCCTGAGAGCGCCGAAAACATCGTCAGCGTTGCCCGAGTGCCGGCCCCCCGGCACATCGCCAAGCTGATGGGCGTCGACGAGCGAACCCCCGTGATCGCCCGTCACCGCGTGATGCGGCAGGGCGACCGGGTCTCGGCGGCGGAAACGCTGTGGTTCCCCCTGGAAGTCGCCCTCGGCACCGACCTGGACAAGCCCGATCCGCTGCGGCATGGCGTCCGGCAACATCTCCAGGCCGTCAAGCATCTGCGGGTCGACCACGTCACCGAACGCCTGACCGCACGGAAGCCGACCAAGGAGGAATCCGAACTCCTCGGCTCCTCGTCCCCGGTTCTCGGCGTGCTGGCCACCGTGCACGACCCGGGCGGGACGGTGCTCCTCGTGATGAGCGTGGCCTTGCCTGGTGATCTTCACGAGCTGGAAGATGTCTATCCCGTGACCTAACCCTTGCCGGAGCAGGTGCCATGCAGACCGATCCCCCCATCGACCCGCAGGACCTGCTTCGGCGGCCGTCTTTGTTTGGGAAGCCGTCCAAGGGATGCCTGATCGCGCTGGCAGTGCCGGTCCTCTGCCTGTTCCTCCTCATCAAGATCCCGATGTGGGTCAATGACGGGAGGCTGAACGACTTCGCGGAGCGCTTTTACAAGCTTCCGCTTCCGCCCTCCGCCGAGTTCGCGGACTACGACGCGCAAGGCTCGGTCCAGCTCCGATCGAACGGGAACCACTGTGACTACCTCGTCAGGTTCTCGCTCACGACCCAGCTCTCCGACCAGGAGATCACGCGCTACTACGAAAAGCTCAACGTCCCCGGTGTTGATGGCGGCCGCGCCTACGTGACGGTCTACTTCCCGAAGTATTCAAGCCGGTTCGAGGCCGGCTGGCCTGAGCTGTTCATCGTCGAGATCTTCGACAGCACCGATCCCGGATGGGACATCCGTTGCCACTAATCCCCACCTAGCCGCACGGCAAGCCAAGTCTTACCCCTGCCGCTCGCTCGGTTACTTGTGCGGACGAGTGGGCAAGACTTACAGTGGAACTTAATCGGACAAGTGGACGAGCGCATGAGCTACTCGTCCCGAGCAAAAGGAATCACGCACATGGCCATTGCAGGACCCATCCCGATCGCCTTCGAGCACGTCTTCCCGCACGGCTGCTACCTCGTGGGGGAGGTGGAGCAAGTCAAGGACTTCACCGCCTCGACCGGCGGGCGCACAGTGTTCGCCAAGGACAAGACCACCGGCGAACTGGTCTGGCAGGTCGCCGTCATGGACGCCGACCCGGCCGCCAAGCTCGCCCAGAAGACAGTCGCAGTGAAGATCATCGCTCCGGTGCAGCCGGTCCCGCCGACTCCCACGCCCGGCCTGCCCATCACGCCGGTCGAGTTCGAGGGGATGACGGTCACCCCGTACGTCCACCAGAACACCGGACGACTGGCCTACTCCCTTCGGGCGAGGGGCATGCGCGCTCCCCGGGCCGTCGCCGCCTCGACCAAGCAGACGGGTGCCGGTAAGGAGGCGGCGGCCTGATGCTCCGCGACCCCTACACCTACGTCACGCTCTCGCTCAGCCCCGGCAACCCGGCCAACGTCGGCATCTCGTTCTACTCGCCCGAGCTACGGGCCGGAGCCTCGGTCCTGGACTCCGGGCGGCCCTACTTGGCCATCACCAGCCCGAGCGTGGACGTTACCGTCTCGACCACCGCGGCCGGGCCGGTCACCCCCCGGGACGTCGAGATCGCCCGGCAGATCTTCCAGGCCGCCTCGCGCTACCTGGCCGACTGCGAGCGCCTGGTCGAGCAGCAGCCGGCCGACTCCGACCAACTCGCCCTTCCCGGTGTCGACGGCTCGGCGGCCTGACACGCAAGCGGGGCCGCTGGAAGCGGCAACTTCCGGCGGCCCCTCGGATCTCCCACGCACGCCAATGCTTGAGAGGACTCCAGCCTAATGCTGAGAAGACTGCCCGGAGACGAGGCACGTAACCTCGTCTCCACCACCCCCGACACGGCCGTGGTCTTCCGCCCGGCCGTCATGCAAACCCCCGCCATCGTCACCATCGTGATCTGGCTGGCCCGCCTGCTACGCGGGCTGATCCGAACCCTGTGGCGGCACCCGATCGCCTGCACCGTCGCCGTGGCCCCCGTCGTGGTCACCCTCGTGTACGGCTGGCGCATGGCCGTGATCCTGGCCGGTTTCCTGCCCTCGGCCGGGCTGTCGTGGGCGCTGCTGGAGCGGGACTCCTTCCTGCGCGTGATCGGCTGGCCGCTGCTGGCCTGGTGGCGACTGGTATGGGTCTACCGGCGGCACTGGCAACCGGTAATGATCGTCTCCGGTCTGGGTCGGCACCTGCGCGGCCGGGGCTACCTGCCCCGCCTGGTCAAGGTGCGGTGTACCTCCTGGGCCGACCTGGTCACCGTGAAGATGCTGAACGGGCAGGCGGTCAAGGACTGGACCGACCGGGCCGACCACCTCGCCCACGGCTTCGGCGCCCGAAGTTGCCGGATGTCGATCGCGCGGGCCGGTCGCCTCGTGCTGACCCTGCCCCGGCATGACCCCCTCGCCGAGCCGTTGCCGGCCATCCCCATCCCCGAGACACCCTCGGTGGGGCCGGTCGAGATCGGCCGGTGCGAGGACGGCACGCCGTACCGGCTCAAGGTCCACGGCACGCACGTGCTGATCGCGGGCGCGACCGGCGCGGGCAAGGGCTCCTACCTGTGGAGTGCCATTCGCGGCCTGCTCCCCGCGATGCGGGCGGGCCTGGTGCAGGTCTGGGCGCTCGACCCCAAGCGGATGGAGCTGTCCTTCGGCCGGGCGCTGTTCGGCGCGCGCTATGCCGCCACCCCCGCCGAGTGCGCCGACCTGCTTGAGGCGGCCGTGGCCGTGATGCAGGAGCGGGCCGACCGGTTCGGCGGCAACCAGCGCTCCCACACACCAACCGTGGCCGACCCGTTCGTCCTGGTGGTCGTCGACGAGGTCGCCTTCCTGACCGCCTACCAGTCCGACAAGGGCCTCCGCGAGCGGACCAAAGCAGCCCTTGCCACGCTCACGACCCAAGGCCGCGCGGTCGGGGTCGGCGTCATGGCCGCGCTCCAGGACCCCCGCAAGGAGGTCATGAACATCCGCAACCTGTTCCCCGACAAGATCGCCCTCCGGCTGGATGAGTCCGAGCAGGTGGACATGGTCCTCGGCGACGGCGCACGCGACCGGGGCGCACTCGCCGACCACATCTCACCGGTCCCCGAACTCGGCGCGGGCATCGGCTACGTCCGGCTCGAAACCTCACCCGACCCGATCCGCGTGCGCGCGGCCTACGTCTCCGATGAGGACATTCGCGCCATGGTCGCCACCTTCTCGACCGGCAGGGCGGGGGCGCATGCCCGTGGTTGAGATCTCCCACCTCCTCGACGAGCTCACCTGCGCGGCTTGCGGCACCCGCAACGCGCTGTGGCTCTACCCCATTCGGGGCGTCATCGAATGCCGCGAGTGCGGCGAGAAGGCAAACGTGTTCGCCGAGCCCTCCGGCGGTGACCAATGACACTCGCCAATGACAGGGCCACCCCTCGCGCCGTCCGCATGGCGATGCCACTGGCCCGGGATGTCGTCGAGGAGATCGCCAAGCAGTACGGCGTGTGCATCCGGCCGGTTCCGCTCCGGCGGCAGGACATCCTCACCGGCCAGGTTGAGGTCATCGACGTGCCCTGCGGGGCCACCCTGGAGAGCAAGTGCCCGCCGTGCGCCAAGCGCAACCGCCAGCTTCGGCGGGCGCAGTGCCGGGAGGGCTGGCACCTCGACCACGAACCGGTCAACCTCCCCGACAACGCCGACGACTATCAGCGCCACCTCGTCGAGCTGCGGGCCGACGCCCAGGCCTGGCGGGACGAGGTCGAAAAGGCCGGCGGCGACACCACCGACCTGGACGCCGCCATCGAGGACCTAGACGAGGAGATCAACCAGGCAGGGATGCGCGGCAACGTCCTCGGCCGCACCTCCGGCAAACGGTCCCGCTCGACCAAACGGCGGCAGGACGCCCCGGATCTGCCCAAGCGGCAGATGACCAAGACCACGCTCGGGCGGACCTTCACCGGCTCCGACGGCAAGACCTATCGGCCGTCGATGTTCGTGACCCTGACTCTGCCGTCCTACGGCCGGGTCCAGGACGGTGCGCCGCTGAACCCCGACCGGTATGACTACGGGCGGGCGGCCCGTGATGCGCTGCACTTCTCCAAGCTCGTGGACCGCTTCGTGCAGAACCTCCGCCGCGTGGCGGGCTATGACGTGCAGTACTTCGCCACCGTCGAGCCTCAAAAGCGGCTCGCCCCGCACCTGCACATGGCGATCCGCGGCACCCTGCCCCGTGCAGAGCTGCGGCAGATCATCGCGGCCACGTATCACCAGGTGTGGTGGCCCTCAACCGATGACGTGCGGTTCGAGGGGGAGCACCTGCCCATGTGGGAGGACGGGGCCGGCTACCTCGACCCCACCACGGGGGAAGTGCTGCCGACCTGGGAACAGGCCCTCGACAAGCTCGACCAGGACGACGAGGCGGAACCCCTGCACGTGCTCCGCTTCGGCGACCAGCTCGACATCAAGGGCGTGCTCGCCGGAACGCCGGACGCTGACCAGTTGATCGGCTACCTGTCCAAGTACCTGACCAAGAGCCTCGGCGAAGCCCTCGGCACCGACGACCCACGCCGCAAGGCGCACGCCGAACGGCTGCTCGACGCTCTGCGGTTCGAGCCGTGCTCGCCCACATGCCCGAACTGGCTCCGGTACGGGGTGCAGCCCAAGGGCGCCAAGCCCGGCATGGCCCCGGGCCGGTGCAAGGGCAAGGCCCACAAGCCCGATCACCTCGGCTACGCGGGCCGCCGCGTGCTCGTCTCCCGCAAGTGGTCCAACAAGACCCTCACCGAGCACAAGCAGGACCGCCGCACCTGGGTCCTGGAAGCCCTCGGCCTGCCAGACGAGCCGGTCGACCCCCACCGCTACATCTGGCGACCGGTCAAGCCCGGTGATCCCGACCTGGCCCCCATCGGCGTGCGCCTCCTGCGCTCGGTCCACGAACGCCAGCGCTGGCGCAACCACCTCGACCGTCTCCAAGCCGAGGCAGACGGGAGAGATCGTTCGGCAACTGAGGGGAGGGCGGCGTGAAGAAGGACGACAAGCTGATGACGGTCCCCGAGATCCTCGCCGAACTCGGCGGCATCTCTCGCCGCACCTTCTACCGCTGGCGCGAGATCGGCAAGGCCCCCGAGGGCCTCAAGCTCCCCAACGGCGAGATCCGCATCTACCGCAGCGAGTTCACCGCCTGGCTTGAGAGCCTCCGGGAGGTCGCGTGAACGCCTCCTACGACGTGAAGTTCTGGGAGACCAGGCGGAACAAGTCGAGCAAGAAATCGTCCTATGAGGTGCGCTGGAAGGTCGGTGGCCGGGAGAAGTCCAAGAGCTTCGGGACCAAGGCGCTGGCGGACAACTGGCTGTCCGACCTCCGGCAGGCCGCCAAGCGCGGCGAGGCGTTCGACGTGGAGACCGGCCTCCCGGAATCCATGCTCAAGGCCAAGAAGGCGCGCACCTGGTACGCCTTCGCCGTCGCCTACGTCGAGACCCGATGGCCTCACTCGGCGGCCAAGAGCCGGGAGGGCATGACAGACGCGCTGTCCAACATCACGCCCGTACTCACAAGCGACCGGCCTGGCCGCCCCGATGACGAGACTCTGCGGCGGGCGCTGCGCGAGTTCGCCTTCATCCCGGCCGACCGTTGCCCGGCCCCCTCGCCGGAGATCGCGGCGGCGCTGCGCTGGCTGGAAGCGGCCTCGCTGCCGTTGACCGCGCTGGAGGACGCCAAGCACACCAGGGCGGCCCTGGAAGCCCTCTCGCTCCTCCTCGACGGCAAGGCCGCCGCAGCGTCCACCTTCCGGCGCAAGCGGGCGGTGTTCCATCACGCCCTGGAGTACGCGGTGGAGCTGGAAGAGCTTTCGGCAAATCCGCTCGACCGGGTGAAGCTGCGCCGGACCAAGACGAGCGGCGAGATAGACCGGCGCGTCGTCGTCAACCCGGCCCAGGCGCGGGAGCTCCTCGTCGCGCTCACCTACTGCGGCCGTAAGCGCGGGCCGATGCTCGTGGCGATGTTCGCCTGCATGTACTTCGGCGGCCTACGTCCCGCCGAGGCGGCCGGGCTACGGGAGAAGGACTGCCACCTTCCCGAATGCGGCTGGGGCCTGCTGACGCTGGAGAAGACCCGGCCGCAGAGCGGCAAGCGGTTCACTGACTCGGGGGAGGGGTTCGACGAGCGGGGCCTCAAGCACCGTGCGGAGGGCACGACGCGGATCGTCCCCATCCCGCCGGAACTGGTGAAGATCCTGCGTACGCACCTGGAGACCTTCGGCGCGGCGAAGGACGGCCGGCTGTTCCGAACGAGGACGGACGGTGTGATCTCGGCCTCGGCCTACGCGAAGATCTGGAAGGAGGCTCGAACGTACGCGCTGACGCCCGAGCAGGTCGCCTCGCCCCTCGCGGCCCGGCCGTACGACCTACGCCACGCGGCCGTGTCCCTCTGGCTCAATGCAGGGGTTCACGCCCCGGAAGCGGCGGAGCGCGCCGGTCACGGCATTGACGTCATGCTTCGGGTCTACGCCAAGTGCATCGACGGACAGCGTGAGATCGCCAATCAGCGGATACAGGCGGCCCTCGTCGGGTGAACGCCTACAGCCTCGTCTCAGGGTCTCGGGTTACTCCGGGACCCTTCGGCGTTTCCAGGGGCGGGTACCCATCCCGCAGAGGCCCTGGAAAGCGCGACCTGGGAAAACGCGGTCCGCGTCATCCCGCGTATATCCCGTGACTGGCGACAAACGGTGGCTCTCGGTGGCCTACGGCTGCATGCCCGGTAACCATGATCCATGGAGGAACCGCAGCTCAGGCAGGGTTTCCCTGATCAAACGTGGTAGGGCGGGTGGGACTTGAACCCACGACCCACGGATTATGAGTCCGATGCTCTGACCGGCTGAGCTACCGCCCCGCAATGGTGGGAGTCTCTCACAACTTAGCGGGTGAGGGGATCCGCGTGCGGAGGCGAGCGGCGGCCTTCGGCCCTGGGCGTAATCCCCACCCGATCACCCTGGCGATGATCGTCCGCGGTTGGGGTGTGACTCCCGAGCTGGGAGTTATGTGGCGTATGTCCGGGTATGTGACTTTTGAGGCGACATCGCTCCACAAGACGGCTCTGCGAAACGTGGCTCCGCAACGAATCGGGGGTGCCCCGTGGGGAGACGACTGGCGGGCGTCTGCGTGCTTCTCCTGATGTCCCTTCCCGCCTGCGGGCAGGGCGGGCGGCAGCCGGGAGCGGAACTCGGAGCGGTCGGCGACGTGCGGGAAGGCTTCACCGTCGGCCTGTTGCTCCCCGGTGAGGGGCCCGACCGGCCTCTGTTCACGCGGGCCCTGGAGTCCCTGTGCCCGCGCTGCCACGTCCAGTACGCGAACGCCGCGGGCGACCGGGCCAGGCAGGGGCGGCAGATCGGCCGGATGCTGGCCGACGGCGTGCGGGTGCTGGTTCTCGACGCGGTGGATCCCGAGGCCGCCGCCCCCTGGGTGGCCAGGGCCAAGCTGTCCGGAGCGAAGGTCGTCGCGTACGACCGGCTGGCGAACGGGCCGGTGGACGCCTACGTGGCGACGGATCCCGCGCGCGTCGGGCGGGAGCAGGCGCTGGCCCTGCTCGGTGCCATGAAGATCGCGGGGCCGGTGCTGCTCCTCAACGGTCCCGCCGGGGACCCGTACGCCGCGAGGGTGAAGCGGGGCCTGCACGCCGTGCTCGACGGCCGGGTGACGATCGGCTGGGAACGGGACCTGGCGCGGCCCGACGAGGCCGTGCGCGAGGTGGCGGCGGCCGTCGCCGCGCTCGGCGGGGCCGCGAAGGTGGCGGGCGTGTGCTGCGCGAGCGAAGCGGTGGCGGAGGCCGCCGCGGCCGAGATGGCGAGGGCGGGAATGGCCGGGGTGCCGCTCGTCGCGCACGGCGGGCGGCCCGCCGCGCCGGAGCGTCTCAGGGCCGGCACGCGGGCCGCCACCGTCAGCACCGACGTCGCGGCCGAAGCGTCGGCCGCCGCCAGGCTGGTGGTCGAGGTCGCGGGCGGCAGGACCGTGTACGGCACGGCCGTCGTGTCCAACGGGACGACGGTTTCGATTCCGGCGGTGCTGGTCCCGCCCGCCGTGGTCACGAAGGCCACGGCTCACGAGGCCCCCGCCCCCGGGACCGCCCGCGGACGGGGCGCGCGACCACACTGACACCGCGCGACCACACTGACACATGGTCAACCGGCCGCGTCCGCTGGCTCTGTGAGCGTCCGGCCGTCCTGGCCCGTCCCCGGTTCTGCGGGCCAGGACGGCACGCTCCGCGGCCCGGCCCCGAAGGCGTCGGCGCACAGTTGCGCGAACCAGCCCAGGCCGGGCAGCAGCAGGACCCACCCGGCGAGCGCCCAGCCGAGATGGAGGTGGGAGGCGGCGTGGGCGAGGGCGGCCACCCCCTCGGCCCGCAGCCCGTCCGCGCGCTCGTACGTCATCCGGCGCAGGCCCCGGGGATGTTCCTCCGCCGGGCGCACCTGTAGGGCGACCGGGGCATGGCGCAGGATCCACTTGCCGACGGGCGCGCACTGCCCGCACGTCGCCGACACGTGGACGACCGCCTCCGTCATGGCCGGGGAGGGCCGCAGGCGGGGCAGCCAGGCTCGCACGGCGGACCGGTAGGCGGCCCACGCGCCGCCGAAGCGGCCGGTGAGCTGCTCGCTCTCGTGCCAGGCCGCGAGCCCGGCGCCGTACGCGGCGGTCATGCCCGCCGCCGCGAGGAAGCGGACGTCCAGTACGCCCAGAAGCAGGTAGCTCGCCGTCATCGACACCTGCATCGGATTGCGCACGTACGCGTACGGACCGCTGGTGACGAGGCGGCGCGGCGCGTCGTACGGCAACGGCGTGCCGCCCGCCGCCGCGAACTCCCGGACGGCCGCCAGACCGAGCGTCAGCGGCGCGGCCAGCACCTGGACGCCGAGGCCGGCGAGCCAGCCGGGCTGACGCCACACCCCCGTGAGCACGACCGGCAGGCCGAGCATGAGCCCGCCCGCGAGCACCGCCTGCAGCACCGCCCGCCCGGCCACGAAGACGCGGCGGACGGTCCAGCGGGCGAGCAGCAGGCCGGGCACCAGGCAGAGCGCCACCGCGAGCGCCTCGCCGTACAGCCAGTCGCCGCCCAGCCGGACGAGCGGGCGGGCCAGGGGCATGAACGCGAGGTCCAGCCAGGCGAGCGCGAGGACGGTCAGCGGGAGCGGGAGGCGGCGGGACGCGTGCGCGGGCAGCGCCCCCCACAGCAGCGCCCAGCCGAGCAGCAGGTCCACCGGGACGCCCTCCACCACCGCGCCCCGCGCCGAGAACGACCACCAACCGGCCCGTACGGCTGTCGCGTTGACCAGGGCGAGGGTGAGCAGGTTCCAGGCCGTCGCGAGGATCATCGCGGCGATCGCGCGCTCGGACGGCCGGCGTACGGCCGCGGCGACCAGGACGGCGGCGAGCGGGCCGAACAGGGCCGCGCCGCGCAGGAGCCCGATCGCGGAATCCGCCGTGACAGGGCCGGTGGACACGATGTCCGCGATCACGAGGTGAAGGTCGCGGCGAGGTAGCCGGCCGCCTGCGTCGCGGCGTACCGCTGGAGCGGCCCGAAGTACCAGCCCGGGTCGAAGGTGCGCCGGTAGCGGAAGGTCACCTCCAGGCGCCGTCCCCGCCAGCGGAACTCGGCCTCGCGCAGGTCCATCCACCGGGCGAGCGTGGTGTCGCGCTCCACCCGGAAGACCACCCGGCCGGGGGCGCGCTCGGAGACCCGCAGCGTCATGGCGCGCGGCTCGAGCGGGGCGTTGATCCCGAGGGACCGCCGGGGCGTGAACGTGATCGTCCGGGTGTCCCCGACGGCGAGGCCGTGCCCCTCGGAGCCGAGCGGCCGGGGGAAGCCGAGCCGCAGCAACGGCGACGTGAGCGGGCCGAAGGCGGGCGGGCGGGCCAGGGCGGCCTCGATGTCGACGTCCCGCGCCGCCGTGGCGACCCCGGTGACCTCCTCGCCGCGCGGCAGGGAGGTGAGCGGGGTGACGCCTTCGAGCACGGCGACCAGGAGCAGCGGGGCGACGATCGCCACGGCGTGCCGGTTGTGACGGCGTACGTAGTCGACGGCGTTCCCGACCACGAAGCCGACCAGGTAGAAGAGCGGGGCCGACATCAGCAGGCAGACGACGCCCTCGCCGAGCAGCGGCCCGGCCAGCGCGAGCCCGATCGTGATCGTGGCCATGGCGACCCCGGTGGCGCTCTTCGGCCGCGCCGTGATCGCCACGGTGATCGCGATGGCCGCCGGGATGCCCACGTAGAACAGCGAGGTCTGCTCCAGGCGGCCCGCGTGGAGCACCACGTAGAGCAGGTAGGCGGCGAACAGCGCGGCCAGCACCACGACCAGGACGAGCCGGGGCCGCTCTCGGTTTTCCGTCTCCATACGGCGCTCCTTGAGCGAACGGTTTAATCGAGCGATTAAACCGTATGATGAGGATCGAGGGCTTTGTCAAGGGAGGGCGGGTTGACGACACGGCGGGACTCGGGCGCGGAGACGCGCGACCGGCTCATCGAGGCGGCCGCGGAGACGTTGAAGACCCAGGGGTACGCGGGCACGAGCGCCCGGACGATCGCGAAGGCGGCGGGCGTCAACTCGGCGCTCGTCTTCTACCACTTCGGCGGGGTCGACCCGCTGCTGCTGGCCGCCCTCGACCGCTCGTCGGAAGAACGCATGCGGGCCCACCGGGAGACCGTCGCGGGGGCCACGACGCTGGAGGAGCTGGTGGAGGCCGCCACCCGGGTCTACCGGGCCGACATGGAGGGCGGGCACATCACGCTCTTCTCCGAGCTGGTCGGCGCCAGCATCGCCCGCCCCGAGCTACGGGCGGAGATCGTCAAACGGGCCGACCCCTGGATCGACTTCGTGGAGCAGACGCTCGATCGGGTGATCGGCGGCTCGCCGCTGGCCCGGCTCCTGCCCCCGCGCGACGTGGCGTACGCCGCGATCACCTTCTACCTGGGGGTCAACCTGTTCACGCACCTCGACGCGGACCGTACGCGGACGGAGGCGTTGTTCGGCCTCGCGGCGCGGGTGGCGCCGCGCGCCCGGCTGCTCACCCTGCGGATGCCCCGGCGCCGCCGCCCGGCCTCCACCGAATCGCCGGAATGAGAGGGCCGCGGCCGCACCGGGGTGCGACCACGGCCGGGGAGAGCGGGTTCACTCCTCTTCGTCGGAGGCGGCGGGGGCGTCGGACGGGCGCAGGCGCTCCCAGAGCAGGAACGCGCCGCCGACGACGAGCATCGCGACGCCCGTCCACAGGTTGATGCGGATCCCCTCCGCCTTCTGGATCTCCTGGGCGCTGTCGAACAGCCCGGTGACCGTGAGGATCAGTCCGTACACCAGGAACAGACCACCGATCACGCGGCGGATGTCGAAGAGCCGATGCGGGGCGGCCATGCGAACCTCCTACAGGAAGGGCAGGTAGAACGCCGCGGCGAGGACCACCGCCCCGGCGCCGAGGATCATGGGGGAGCGGTACCAGGCGGCGTCTCCCGCCAGTGCGTCGTCGGCGACGGACGCGTCGCTCAGGCCGTAGACGAGCCCGCGCAGCTCGCTCTCCGGCTTGGGGGTGGTGGCGAGCGTGACCACGACGGAGACGACCGCGTCGACCACGAAGGCGATGCCGGCGCCCCAGAAGCTCGCGTTCAGCTCCGTGCCGAAGTCGAACACGCCCGCCTTGTAGAGGATGTACGAGGCGAAGGCGCACACCGTGCCGCTGAGCAGGCCCCAGAAGCCCGCCCAGGCGGTCATCCGCCGCCAGAACAGGCCGATGATGAACGTCGCGAACAGCGGGGCGTTGAAGAACGAGAACAGCGACTGCAGGTAGTTCATGATGTTGCCGAACCCGGCCGCGATGAACGCGGTGCCGATTCCGGCCAGGACGCCGACCACGGTCGCGATCCGGCCGAGCCGCACGTACCACTCGTCGGGGTGGTCGCCGTTGATGTGCGCCTTCCAGATGTCCTGGGTGAAGACCGTGTTGAAGCCGCTGATGTTGGCGGCCATGCCGGCCATGAACGACGCGAGCAGGCCGGTCACCGCGACGCCGAGCACGCCGTTGGGCAGGAACTCGTTCATGAGCAGCGGGATCGCCTCGTTGTACGTCGGCCCGCCGTCCTTGCCGAGGTTGTTGAAGAGCACGAGCGCGACGAGGCCGGGGATCACGGTGACGACCGGGATCACGAGCTTCGGGTAGGCCGCGACGATCGGGGTCAGCCGGGCCGCGTTGGTGTTGCGGGCCGACAGCGCGCGCTGCACCTCGGCGAAGTTCGTGGTCCAGTAGCCGAAGGACAGCACGAAGCCGAGGCCGAAGACCAGGCCGATCCAGTTGGCCTGGAGCGGGTTGCCGGTGCCGGCGGTGTGCGCCCAGGTGTGCAGCCCGCCCTCGCCGAGCACGCTCTGCTTGACCTTCTCGCCGAGACCGGAGAAGCCGCCGACCCGGGTCAGGCCGATGATCACCACCGGCACGAGCCCGGCGACGATCACGAAGAACTGCATGACCTCGTTGTAGATCGCCGAGGACAGGCCGCCGAGGGTGATGTACGCCAGCACGATCGCGGCCGACACGATGATGGACAGCCACAGCGGCCAGCCGAGCAGGGCGTCCATGATGAGCGCCAGCGCGTACAGGTTGATCCCGGCGATGAGGATCTGCGCGACGGCGAAGGTTCCGGCGTTGAGCAGCTGGGTCGCGCCGTTGAAACGGCGGCGCATGAACTCCGGGACGCTGTGCACCTTGGACCGGTAGTAGAACGGCATCATCACGATGCCGAGGAACACCATGGCGGGGACCGCGCCGATCCAGTAGTAGTGCAGGGTCATCGCGCCGTACTGTGCGCCGTTCGCCGCCATGCCGAGGACCTCGGTGGCGCCGAGGTTGGCGGACATGAAGGCCAGGCCGGTGATCCAGGCGGGGAGTGCGCGGCCCGAGAGGAAGAAGTCCAGACTCGTCCGTACGGCCCGTTTGGCGGCGAAGCCGATTCCCAGTACGACGAGGAAGTACAGGGCGAGGATCACGTAGTCCAGAACGTTGACGTCGAGCCGCAGATCCTGTGCGGCCAGCAGTTGGGCATCAGGCACGCAACGCCAGCTACCCGCACGTCTTCTCCTTTCACAAACTTGGCTTCCGTATACCCAATCGTGACAAAACCGCAGGTGAGCGCTCCGCAAAGCCGCGTCCGGGGACGCCTGCGGCGGAGTCCCGAGTGACGGGGGAGTAACCGGGTAGGCGAGGGAGAGCAGGAGAACACCGACGAAGGGGAGGCACGCCATGGCCGACGCACCGAACCCGATCCAGCTGCAGAAGCACCTGAAGGGCGTGGACTACCCGGCCGGCAAGTCGGACCTGATCCGCACGGCCCGCGACCAGGGCGCGGACGACAACGTCATCGACGCGCTGGAACGCATCCCGGACCGGCAGTACGACGGCCCCAACGCGGTCAGCAAGGCGGTCACCGAGGCCCGGTGACAAAGAGGCACGCGACAAAGAGGCACGCGACAAAGAGGCACGCGACAAAGAGGCCGGGTGAGTAAGAGGCCGGGTGAGAGGCCGGTCACGGCTTCGGGCGGCCGGCGCGGGAGGGTTCCCGCGCCGGCCGCCCGCTTGTGCCGCCTTGTCGCCTCCGCGCTCCCGCTCGCGCCGCGTCTTCGCGTCTCCGCCCGGCCGCCGTGACCGCGCTTTCCGCCGCCGGCCGTACGGCGGGCAGAGGCGACGGTCAGGACCAGACGGCGGCGATCGGCTCGGCGAGGGCGGCGGCCTGGTCGATCCCCGCCGCGAAGGCCGGTCCCCACAGGGCCGGGTCGAGGACGTTCTCGCCGAACACCGCGACCGACGCCGTGTCGGGGTGGACGACGTACGACGCGGCCGCGCCCGCCTTCGCCATCTCGGCCTCCAGGACGGCCCGGGGGGTCAGGTTGCCGAGCGGTTCGAGCACCACGAGCGCGCGGGCGCCCTCCGCGAGGTCGGCGTTGGTCGCCGAGCGGACCCCGCCGTCCACGTACCTGCGGCCGTTGATCTCCACGGGCGGGAAGACCATCGGCACGGCGCAGCTCGACGCGACGGCGAGCACCAGCGGCGCGCCTGAGGACCGGTCCCACACGACGAACTCGCCGGTGGCCGCGTCCACGCTGGTGATCAGCAGCTCGCGCTCGGGCCACTCCTTCACCGGCAGCCGTTCGCCGACCGCCGCGAGCCGCTCGGCGTAGTGGTCGACCCTGGCCGCCAGGGCCATCTGACCGACCCTGCGCCGGGCCTCCCGCCGGTCGATGTTCGGGTCGAACATGATGGCGAACGCCTGCATGACCTCGTTCATGTGGTCGATGGCCGGGGGCGGGCCGGTGTCCACCTCGGCCTGGTGGGCGATCGCCTCCTCCAGGTCGGCGCCGGTGGCCACCAGCGTGCCGACGACCGACCCGGCCGAGGTGCCGATGATCCGGTCCGCCGTCCCCAGGTCCACGCCGAGACGGCGCAGGCCGGTGACGATCCCCGCCTCCCAGGCGATGCCGGCGACTCCGCCGCCGCCGAGCACGAGAGCAGTAGTCATGTCCAGAATTATGTTCCACGGGAGCGCGTGCCCGGGCCGTGGTGAAACCGGTTGCGATTTGTCTGGACGCCAAACTATTGACGGCGCTTCCGCCGGTGTGTGAATCTTCCCTTCAGATTTCCATGCACGTTGGAGAAGGACGGTCAGGGTCCCCACCTGGTCGTGCATGGCCGGTTGTCCGTGCTCGGAGGGAAAACCGTCCATGCGAAGATTCGCAACCATGCTCGTGGTCGCCGCCGTGGCGCTGGTCACGGCCGTGATCAGAATGAGCCCCGTGTCGGCCGTCGCGGCCGACCCGTACACGTTCAAGAACGTGCAGATCCTCGGCGGCGGCTTCGTCCCCGGGATCGTCTTCAGCCCCGCCCAGAAGGACCTGATCTACGCGCGTACCGACATCGGCGGCGCGTACCGCTGGAGCCAGTCCTCCCAGACGTGGACCCCGCTGCTCGACTGGGTCGGGCAGTCCAACTGGGGCTACAACGGCGTCGCCAGCATCGCCCCCGACCCGGTGGACGCCAACAAGGTGTACGCCGCCGTCGGCATGTACACCAATAGCTGGGACCCCAACAACGGCGCGATCCTGCGCTCGTCGAACAAGGGCGACACCTGGCAGGTGAGCCCGCTGCCGTTCAAGCTGGGCGGCAACATGCCGGGCCGCGGCATGGGCGAGCGCCTCGCGGTGGACCCGAACAAGAACAGCATCCTCTACTTCGGCGCGCCCAGCGGCAACGGCCTGTGGCGGAGCACCGACTCCGGCGCTACCTGGTCGAAGGTGACGAACTTCCCCAACGTCGGCAACTACCGCGCGGGCACCGACGACTACCAGGGTGACATCCAGGGCGTCGTCTGGGTGACCTTCGACAAGCGGACCGGCACGTCGGGCAGCGCCACCCAGACCATCTACGTGGGCGTGGCCGACAAGGACAACACCGTCTACCGCACCACCAACGGCGGCACCTCCTGGGAGCGCGTCGCCGGGCAGCCGACCGGCTACATCGCCCACAAGGGCGTGCTCGACACGGCCAACGGCTACCTCTACATCGCCACCAGCGACACCGGCGGCCCGTACGACGGCGCCAAGGGCGACGTGTGGCGCTACGCCACCGCCACCGGCACCTGGACCCAGATCAGCCCGATCCCGTCCAGCAGCTCCGACGACTACTTCGGCTACAGCGGCCTGACCATCGACCGCCAGCACCCCGGCACCATCATGGTCGCCACGCAGGTCTCCTGGTGGCCCGACGCGATCTTCTTCAGGAGCACCGACAGCGGCGCGACCTGGACCCGCATCTGGGACTGGACGTCCTACCCGAACCGCAGCTTCCGCTACAAGATGGACATCTCGGCCGCTCCGTGGCTGACCTTCGGCACCAACCCCCAGCCGCCCGAGGTCACGCCCAAGCTCGGCTGGATGAACGAGTCGGTGGAGATCGACCCGTTCAACTCCGACCGGATGATGTACGGCACCGGCGCGACGATCTACGGCACCACCGACCTCACGAAGTGGGACTCGGGCGGCCAGTTCACGATCAAGCCGATGGTGAAGGGCCTGGAGGAGACCGCCGTACTCGACCTGATCAGCCCGCCGAGCGGCGCCCCGCTGGTCAGCGCGCTGGGTGACATCGGCGGCTTCCGGCACACCAACCTCGACGCCGTGCCGTCCATGATGTTCACCCAGCCCGTCTTCACCTCCACGACCTCGCTCGACTACGCCGAGGCCAACCCGAGCGTGATGGTGCGGGCCGGCAACTTCACCGACTCCGACCGCCCGAACGACAGCCACGTGGCGTTCTCCACCGACGGCGGGGCCAACTGGTTCCAGGGCACCGAGCCGGGCGGGATCAACAGCGGCGGCACCGTGGCCGCGGCGGCAGACGGCAGCCGCTTCGTCTGGGCGCCGGGCGACTCCGGCCAGCAGGTCGTCTACTCCGTCGGCTACGGCAACAGCTGGACCGCCTCCAGCGGCGTCCCGGCCAACGCGATCGTCGAGTCCGACCGGGTGAACGCGCAGAAGTTCTACGCCTTCTCGGGCGGCAAGTTCTACGTGAGCACCAACGGCGGCGCGAGCTTCGGCGCCACCGCGGCGACCGGGCTGCCCACGACCGGCGTGCACTTCAAGGCGCTGCCCGGCAAGGAGGGCGACGTCTGGCTCGCCGGCGAGGGCGGCCTGTGGCACTCCACCGACTCGGGCGCCTCGTTCACCAAGCTGTCGAACGTCAGCAGCTCGATCAACATCGGCTTCGGCAAGGCGGCGCCCGGCAAGACGTACCAGGCCCTCTACCTGATGGGCACCGTGGACGGCGTGCAGGGACTGTTCCGGTCCGACGACACCGGCGCGAGCTGGGTGCGCATCAACGACGACCAGCACCAGTACGGCAACGCGGGCGAGGCCCTCACCGGCGACCCGCGGATCTACGGCCGGGTCTACCTGGGCACCAACGGCCGGGGCATCATCTACGGCGACCGCAACGGCGGGTCCTCCCCGTCGCCGTCGCCGTCCGCCTCGCCGTCCGCGTCGCCGTCCGCGTCCCCGTCCGCGTCGCCGTCGGCCTCGCCGTCGAAGTCGCCGTCCCCGAGCCCGTCGCCGTCCGCCAGCCCGTCGCCCTCGCCCAGCCCGTCCCCGAGTCCGTCGCCCTCGGCGAGCCCGTCGGGCGGCAAGGCGTGCTCGGCGACGTACACGGTGGTCAACCAGTGGCCCGGCGGCTTCCAGGGCGAGGTCACGGTGAAGAACACCGGCAGCACCTCGATCAGCGGCTGGAGCGTCAAGTGGGCCTTCGCGAACGGCCAGACGATCAGCCAGCTCTGGAACGGCACGGTCAGCCAGTCCGGGGCGAACGTCACGGTCACCAACGTGAGCTACAACGGCTCGGTCGGCTCCGGGGCGTCCACCACGTTCGGGTTCCAGGCGAGCTGGAACGGCACCAACGCCGTCCCGTCGCCGCTGACCTGCACCGGGTCGTGAGATAGCACCACAACGGCCGTACGGACGTGCCGCCGAAGTGGCACGTCCGTACGGCCCGTTCTTCTCCCAAGGGAGAAGGGCCGGGGGCCCTGCCGGAAAAGGGGTGGGGCCCGACGGGGCAAAGGTGATCTATTGGAGTGGTGACGGGACTGACGGATGAGTGGGGCGGCACCGGGTGGGACAGCCTGGCGCGGGTGGCCCGGGGGCGGTGGGTGGAGCGCCGCCCCAGGCGGCCGGAGGTGGCCGCGCGGCTGCTCATGGAGACCCGCCTGATGCCGTGGCTCGCGCCGCGGCTGCCGTTGCCCGTCCCGGTTCCCCATGTCCTCCACCGGGAGCCGCTGGTCGTACGGCACGAGATGGTCGCCGGTGACCCGCTCGAGACCTTCGACGCCGTGAGTGGCCGGACGCTGGGCGCGTTCCTGCGGGCCCTGCACGCGACCGATCCCGCGGAAGCCGTACGGCAGGGTGCGCCGCCGGCGCGGGAAGCGCTGCGGGAGCGGGCGGCGACGGTGGAGGACTTCCGCACGCGCGTGGTGCCGCTCCTGCCGGACGACCGGCGCGGCGCCGCCTCGGCGTTGCTGGACGCCGTGGCCGCGCTGCCTGCCGGCGCCCTGGTCCACGGCGACCTCGGGCCCGAGCATGTGCTGGCGCGGGACGGCGCGGTGAGCGGCGTCATCGACTTCGGCGACGCGCACGTCGGCGACCCGGCGCTCGACCTGGCGTGGGCGCTCCACGGCGCCCCGCCCGCGTTCGCCCGCGCCGTGGCGGCGGAGTACGGCGCCGCGCCGGAGCTCACCGAACGGGCGCTGCTGTGGCACCGGCTCGGACCGTGGCACGAGGTCACCTATGGCCTCGACACGGGCGACCGGGACACGGTGCGCAGCGGGCTGGAAGGCGTCCTCGCCCGCCTTCCGGCCTGAACACACGGGCCCCTGGTTCTCACGGCAGGTCGGCGGGCCGACTTTCCGCCGCGCCTGTGGGACCGCACGACCAGTGCGAAAGGGCCCTACTGATGTGACATCCGACTGGTATCCGCGTGGGGCCCTTCGCATAGCCTTGCCTGGGCGGGCCGTCGGGCCGCGCCTGGACAGGGGTGACTGCGCGATGGCGATCGGGGTTTACGTCGCGGCCGGCGACGCGAGGAGCAACAAGGGCACGATCGCCCTCGGCATGATCGAGCTGCTGACCCGCCAGGTGGGCACGGTCGGCGTGTTCCGGCCGGTCGTCCGGTCCGGCCGTGAGGACAGCCTGGTCAACACCGCGCGCGGCCGCTTCGGGATCGGCCTGCCGTACGCCATGTGCACGGGCGTCACCTACGAGGAGGTGCACGCCGACGAGGAGCGCGCGGCGGGGGAGATCCTGGCCCGCTACCGGGCGCTCGCCGGGCGGTGCGACGCGGTCGTGGTGATCGGCACCGACTACACCGACGTGGGCGCGCCCACCGAGTTCGTGTTCAACGCCGAGCTCGCCGCCAACCTCGGCACACCGGTGATGAACGTGGTGACCGGGCTCGACCGCACCCCCGACGAGATCGCCGCGGCGGTCGAGATGTCGCGCAAGGAGCTGGCCGAGCGGCACGCCACCGAGCTGGCCACGGTCGTCACGCGGGTCGCCCCCGGCCTGGTGGACGAGGTCGCCGCCCGCGTCCCCGCGTACGTCCTGCCGGAGGTGCGGCGGCTGTCCGCGCCGACGGTCAGCGACCTGATGACCGCCTGCGACGGCGAGCTGTTCATGGGCGACGCCGACCAGCTCGGCCGGGAGACGGGCGGGCTGATGATCGGCGCGATGTCGCTGCCGAACATCCTGGAGCGCCTCACCGAGGGCCTGGCGGTCGTCGTCCCCGCCGACCGGGCCGCCGCGCTGGTGCCGGGGCTGCTGGCCGCGCACAAGGCCCCCACGTTCCCCGCCCTGTCGGCGATCATCCTCAACGGCGGGCTGGAGCTGCCCGACGCGGTCGTCCGGTTGCTGAAGGGCATGGACATCCGGCTGCCGATGATCACGACCGGTGGCGGCACGTTCGAGACCGCGACCAAGCTGTCGAAGGCCGAGGGCCGGTTCAGCCCGGACGCCAAGGGCAAGATCGACACCGCGCTCGGGGTCTTCGCCGAGCACGTCGACACCGGGGCGCTGCTGCGCAGCCTGCGGGTCACCAAGGCCGCCGCGATCACCCCGCTCATGTTCGAGTACGACCTGCTGGAGCGCGCCCGCGCCGACCGCAGGCACATCGTGCTGCCGGAGGGCGCCGAGCCGCGGATCCTGCGGGCCGCCGACAGCCTGCTGCGCCGGGGCGTCGCCGAGCTGACCCTGCTGGGCGACGAGCGGGAGATCCGGCTGGCGGCGGCCACGATGGGCCTGGCCGTCGACGGCGCCCGCGTGGTCAGCCCGTTCGACCCCGAGCTGCGCGAGTTGTTCGCCGAGGAGTACGCCCGGCTGCGCGCGCACAAGGGCGTGACCCTGGGGCAGGCCCGCGACATCGTCACCGACGTGTCCTACTTCGGCACCATGATGGTCCACCTCGGGCTGGCCGACGGCATGGTCTCCGGCGCCGCCCACACGACGGCCCACACGATCAGGCCCTCGTTCGAGGTCATCAAGACCTCGCCGGGCGTCGGCGTCGTGTCCAGCGTGTTCTTCATGTGCCTGGCCGACCGCGTCCTCGTGTACGGCGACTGCGCCGTGGTCCCCGACCCCACGGCCGCGCAGCTCGCCGACATCGCGATCTCGTCGGCCGCCACGGCCGCCAGGTTCGGGGTCGAGCCGCGCGTGGCCATGCTGTCGTACTCGACCGGCGAGTCCGGCGCCGGGCCCGAGGTGGACAAGGTGCGCGAGGCCACGGCGCGGGTCCGCGAGCTGCGGCCGGACCTGCCCGTCGAGGGCCCGATCCAGTACGACGCCGCGGCCGAGCCGAGCGTGGCGCGGACCAAGATGCCCGGCAGCCCGGTGGCCGGGCGGGCGACGGTGTTCGTGGTGCCCGACCTCAACACGGGCAACAACCTCTACAAGGCCGTGCAGCGCAGCGCCGGCGCGGTCGCGATCGGGCCGGTCCTGCAGGGCCTGCGCAAGCCGGTCAACGACCTGTCCCGCGGCGCGACCGTGGGCGACATCGTCAACACCGTCGCGATCACGGCCATCCAGGCGCAGGCGCGGCGGGAGGCACAGTGAGCGCGCAGGCGCGAGGGGGAGGCACAGTGAGCGCGCAGGCGCGGCGGGAGGCACAGTGAGCGCGCAGGCGCGGCAGGAGGCACAGTGAGCGCGCAGGCGCGAGGGGGAGACGCGGTGAGCGCGCAGGCGCGGGAGGAGACACAGTGAGCGGGCAGGTCCTCGTCCTCAACACGGGGTCGTCGTCCATCAAGTACCGCCTCATCGACATGGGGACGCGCCGCGCGGTGGCCGGCGGGCTGATCGAGCGCATCGGCGAGGACGAGAGCGTGCTCACCCACGACGGCGTACGGACCGAGCGCCGGGTGGCCGACCACGAGGAGGGGCTGAAGGCGGTGCTCGCGGCCTTCGCCGAGCACGGGCCGCCGCTCGACGGCGTGACCGCCGTGGGCCACCGGGTCGTCCACGGCGGCAGCCGGTTCGTCACGCCCGTGCTGATCGACGACGCGGTCGAGCGGGCCATCGAGGAGATCGCGCCGCTGGCGCCGCTGCACAACCCGGCCAATCTGGAGGGCATCCGGGTCGCCCGGCGGGCCTTCCCCGGCCTGCCGCACGTCGCCGTCTTCGACACCGCCTTCCACGGCACGATCCCGCCCCACGCGCACACCTACGCCGTCCCCCGCGAGTGGACCCGCAAGCTCGGCGTGCGCCGCTACGGCTTCCACGGCACCTCCACGGCGTACGTCTCCCGCCGGGCGGCGGCGCTGCTCGGCCGGCCGTACGACGAGGTGAACTCGATCGTGCTGCACCTCGGCAACGGCGCGAGCGCGACGGCGGTGCGGGCCGGGCGCAGCGTGGACACCTCGATGGGCATCACCCCTCTCGCCGGGCTGGTGATGGGCACTCGCTCCGGGGACGTCGATCCCGCTCTCGGCGCCTATCTCGGCCGGGTCGCCGGCATGGACCTCGCCGGCGTCGACGCGGCGCTCAACAAGGAGAGCGGCCTGCTCGGCATGTGCGGCGCCAACGACATGCGGGAGGTCTGGCGGCTGGCCGACTCCGGCGACGAGGACGCCCGGCTCGCGCTCGACGTCTACGGCTACCGCGTGCGGGCCTACATCGGCGCCTACTACGCGGCGCTCGGCCACGTGGACGCCCTGGTCTTCACCGGCGGCGTGGGGGAGAACAGCCCCCGCGTCCGCGCGCTCGCGGCGACCGGGCTCACCCGGCTCGGCATCGAGGTCGATCCCGATCGCAACGCCGCCGAGTCGGCGGAGGCCAGGGTGATCTCCCCGGAGGGCGCCGAGGTGACGGTGCTGGTGGTGCCCACCAACGAGGAGCTGGAGATCGCCGAGCAGACCGCCGCCTGCCTCGGGGACGCGTGAACCCGCCCATCGTCGCCGCGGTCGTCCGGTGGCTATGGTGGTCAGCGAATGGGGGTGAGCCGCGTGGCGACGGCTGAGGACAGTCGTACGGGTGGACAGGAAGGGACTGACGATTCGCCGGGCTGGCTCGACCGGGTCCGCGCGACTCCGGCGGGCCGGCTGACGCTGCGGATCGTCATCGGGGTGATCGGCGCCGCCCTCGTGGTCACCGGCCTGATCATGGTGCCCTTCCCGGGCCCGGGCTGGCTGGTGGTCTTCGCCGGGCTCGCCGTGCTGGCCACGGAGTTCCCCTGGGCGTCCCGGCTGCTGGAGTTCGCCAAGGACAGGGTCAGGGCGGCGACCGACTGGCTGAAGCGGCAGAACTGGTTCGTCCGCATCGTCGCGAGCGCGCTCACCCTGCTCTGCGCGGGGGCCATCGTCTGGGTGTCGGTCCGGCTGACCCTCGGCGTCGACCTGATCCAGAAGGCCCGCGAGCTCCTGGGCTGACCGTCAGGCGCGGGCCAGCCTGCGGACCGCCAGTTCGCCGAGCAGCGTCGCGCCGTCGGACAGGATGGCGTCGTCGAACTCCGCCTCCGCCGAGTGGTTGGCCGGGGCCGTGGCGAGGTCCCGGCCGGGCGGGCACGCGCCGACCACGAGGAACGCCCCCGGCACCTGCTCCAGCACGTACGAGAAGTCCTCCGAGCCGGTCGCCGGGGTGGGCATCGGGAAGTAGCGGTCCTCGCCGAGGGCCTCCCGCACGGTCATGGCGGCGAACTCCGCCTCGGCGTCGTCGTTCACCGTCACGGGATAGCCGAGGCCGAACGCGCAGTCGACGGTGAGGCCGTGCGCCTCCCCGATGCCGCGGGCGAGCCGGACCAGGCCCTCCCTGATGCGGTCGCGCGAGCCGGACGAGAACGTGCGCACGGTGGCCTCGAAGACGGCCTCGTCCGGGATCACGTTGTCGGTGGTGCCGGCGTGGAAGCTGCCGACGGTCACCACCACCGGGTCGAACACGTCGTAGCCGCGGGTGACGTGGGTCTGCAGGGCCGTCACGATCTCGCAGGCCGCGGGGATCGGGTCGAGGGCGCGGTGCGGGGAGGACCCGTGGCCGCCCCTGCCGCGTACGGTCACGGTCAGCGTGTCGCAGGCCGCCAGCACGGGCCCGCCCCTGGTCAGGAACAGCCCACGCGGGATCGTCGTGGCGAAGACGTGCATGCCGTACGCGGCGACGGGCCTCGCCCCGGCCGCGTCGAGCACGCCTTCCTCGATCATCAGCCGGGCGCCCTCCTGGCCCTCCTCGCCGGGCTGGAACATCAGCACCACGTCTCCGGCGAGGTCGGCGCGCCGCTCGCTGAGCAGGCGGGCGGCTCCCACCAGCATGGCCGTGTGCAGGTCGTGGCCGCATGCGTGCATGCGGCCGTCGAAGCGCGACCGGTAGGGCACGTCGGTCTTCTCGTGCACCGGCAGCGCGTCCATGTCGGCGCGCAGCAGCACGGCGGGGCCCGGACGGCCGCCGCGCAGCACGGCGGTCACCGACGACAGGCGCTCGCCCGTGGTGATCTCCAGGGGCAGGCCGTCGAGCGCCGAGAGCACCTTCTCCTGCGTGCGGGGCAGGTCGAGGCCGATCTCCGGCTCCCGGTGCAGCGCGCGGCGAAGCTCGACGAGGTCATCCTGGAGGGTCATGGTCCACCTTGGCGCGAGGTCGGGGGGTTAGCGCGAGGTCGGGGAGGTCAGAGGTAGAGGCCGGTGCCGTGGTCGGTCTGCTGCGTCGCCACGGCGTGCAGGTCGCGCTCGCGTAGCACCAGATAGAGCTGGCCCTGGACCTCCACCTCGTATTGGTCCTCCGGGTTGAACAGCACCTTGTCGCCGGTCTTCACCGACCTGACGCTGGCGCCCGCGCCGCACACCTCGCCCCAGACGAGCCGGTTGGCCATCTTGACCGTGGCCGGGATGACGATGCCCGCGCTGCTGCGCCGTTCCTCAAGCTCCCGCTCAACCTTGACCATCACGCGGTCGTGAAGCATCTGGATCTCGAACTTCGGGTCAGCCACGCTCGCAGTGTACGCGGAGCGGCCCCGGGCACCGTCATCGGAGGTTCACCGGCGGCGGGGGCTCACCGGCGGCCCATGGCCAGGTCGTAGCCCGTTCCGGAGCGGCGGTAGACGCCGCCCTTGCCCCACTTCAGCACCTGGAACCGTACGTGGACGGTGTTGGAGGCGACGCCCGTCAGGTCGGCCATCATCTTCTCGGACAGGTCGACGATCGCCGGGATGTCGTGCTGGGCCACGGCCCACTCGGCCGGGCCGAAGTCCTCGACGACGCCGATCGCGCTCTTCCCCTTGTGAGTGATCCGCACCTTGGTGCCGAGGGGCCAGTAGGGGCTGGCGATGGTCTGGTAGCGCATCGGCCTGCCGGACGCGGTCTCGCCGTCCCAGAAGGACGTGGCGGTGGAGACGCCGGAGGGCAGCGAGGCGGCCTCCTTCATGTCCGCGTACGCCGTGCGGAGGGCCGCGTTGAAGGCCGCGCCCAGGGAGACCAGGTCTGTCGGGATCGGGCGGGCGCCGTCCGGGGAGGCGACGGGCGCCGTCCGGAGGAGGGGCGCGGAGGAGGGAGCCTGAGGGATCACCGAGGCGTTCGCGGCGGTGGCCGCGCCGGCGACGAGCGTGGTTCCGGCCACTGCCATGGTGATCACCTGACGGGCTCGCTTGTGCATGAGGTTCCTTTCGTCTCGGTCGCGGGGCGGCCCTCGGGGGAACAGGGCCTCCCGTCGTCGAGGAGTCCCGGCTGGCGGGCGGGCTCCGCACGCGCGCCCGGGCATGGCGGAGCAGCCCTCGGAGAGGAGGGGCGGAAGGCTCCGGAAGCGGGCCGCGCGTTCCCTGGGGTCGGGGATACGACGGTTGCGAGATGTACGGGATTTACAGGGGCAAAAGGTGATGTGAGGCACGAGTATATGGAAAGAGGGAGTAAAGCGGACAAATTGATCTAAATTGCAGGTAGATCGTTCTTGACTCGGCGGTCCTGAAACCGCTCTCATAGCAAGATCGGTCAAAGCGACGGCAAGGGGGCGGTATGGCTTTCGACGGCTTCGCATGGATCAACGAGCCCGCAGAGTGGTCGCAGACCGAGGAGGGCCTGCGGGCCGTCGCCGGCGCCGGAACCGACCTGTGGCAGAAGACGCACTACGGCTATTCGTACGACACGGCGCACATGTTCGGCCGCCAGGTGACGGGGGACGCCCGGCTGACCGTGACGTTCGACGCCGACTACGCGGAGCAGTACGACCAGGCCGGGGCCGTGCTGCGGATCGACGAGGAGAACTGGATCAAGGCGGGGGTCGAGTTCGTCGACGGCCGCCACCAGCTCAGCGTCGTCGTCACCCGAGGCTTCTCCGACTGGTCCGTCACGCCCGCGCCCGACGGCCTCGTCTCCGCGACGTTCGACTTCGAACGGGCCGGCGACGCCGTCACCGTCCGGTGCGGCGTGAACGGCGCGGAGCCGGAGCACATGCTGCGCCTGGCCTACTTCCCGCCGCAGGCGCCGGCCCTCGCCGGGGTCATGTGCGCCGCCCCGGCGGGCAAGGGCTTCGAGACCCGCTTCAGCCGCGTGTCGCTGACGTAGTGCGGCGCTACTGCGCCCGTCCCCGCGCCTCGAACCGGTCCTGGGCGTCGATCACGGCGTCCCCGTAACGCACGGCCCACATTCCCATCGCGCGCATGGGGGCGAGCAGCGCCGTGCCCGCCTCCCGCCCGCGCAGGCACGGATCTCCTGATGCCGGCGGCCTCACCCGGCCGCCCTCGATCGGGCTAGGCGCGGGGCGCGGCAGGCAGGACCAGTTCGGCGAAGATCGCCCGGTGGTCGGTCGCCGGCAGCCGGTGGACGCCGAACGCCCGGACCGCGACGCGCGGGTCCACCAGGACGTGGTCGATCGTGACGGGCGGCACCGGCAGGCCCCTGAAGTCCCACCGCCGGTACGGCCAGGTCCCGGCCAGGCCGTTGCCGGTGGCGTCGGCCGCGTCCCGGTAGCCCGCGTCGAGCAGGCGCCGGACACTGGCGTGGTCGAGCGTCGCGTTGAAGTCCCCGGACAGGATGCGTACGGGCCCGCCGGGGCCGGGCAGCGAGGCGAGCGACCTCGACCAGCATCTGAAGTGGGACGAGTAGCGCGGGGCGCACGGATGCACGGACACGACGGCGACGGGCCCGGCGCCGGGGACCTCCACGATGCCCGCCGCCTGCCGGCGGCCGTCGAAGGCCGTGACCTCCTCCGGCCGGAGCGGGAACCGGGTGAAGAGCCCGGAGCCGCCCGAGCCCGCCTGCGCCCGGTCGTCCGCGTACGGCAGGAGCGCGGTCAGGCCCGCCGCACGCAGGCCCGCCGAGGCCTCCGGGGTCAGTTCCTGCAGCGTCAGGACGTCGGGGCGCAGCCGCCGTACGAGGTCCACCAGCGCGGCGGGAGGGACGGAACCGTAGAGCAGGTTGGCCGACAGGACCCGGAGGGCCGGACCGGCCGCGCCGGCCGCCCGGACACCCGCGCCGGCCGAGCCGTGCGGGAACGGGTCGGGCAGGGCGCGGGGCAGCACGCAGGCCGCCAGCGTCGCGGTGACCGCCAGGCCCGCGACCAGGGCCGCCCGGCGCCGCACGAGCAGCGCGACCAGCGGCGCGACGACCGAGGCGACGGCGACGTACGGCGTGAACGCGACCAGTTGCACCCACCGGAAGTGGACGTCGCCGGGAGTCAGCCGCAGCAGGGCCCACACGGCGAACGGCGCGACCGCGAGCCACGCGAGCAGGCCGCGCCAGATCCCCGGGCGGCCCACCCAACCGGCTGTCAGTCTCGCCATCCTCGGAACTCCCTCGTGAAAGATCCAGCGTACGTCGCGTCTGCACGTGCATCCGGGGCTCCACGCCGATCGGGGGAGCCGTACCGTCTCATGCTCGCCGAATGGGGCCTCGCCGCCGACGCGCCGAGGGCGCAGCGCTTTGCGCGCCGAGGGTGCAGCGGTTTCAGCGCCGAGGGCGCGGCGCTGAGGGTGTGTGTCAGCAGTCGGCGGTGACGGAAGCGATCTCGTTGAGCGGGAACTCCAGGTAGTCCCCGGCCTCCTCGCACCACGCGTCGAGCACGCCTTTGCGCAGCTCGCCGTGGCTGACCGTGGCGGTGACCCCGTCGGCCAGCGTGATCAGCGCGCGGACGTCGCGGTCCACCACGAAGCCCAGCAGCGACTGCTGCGCCGCCGGAAGCCTGGTCGCCATGCGCCCGATGACGGCCCACGTCTGCCGCGGCGGCGCTGTGGCGGCCGGGCCTCCGCTGACCAGCAGCCGTCTGGCGTGCTCGCGCGGGTCCGGCGGGGGCTCCAGCAGGGGGCCGGGGGGTTCGAGTTCGGCGACCCGCCCGCCGGGCAGGAGGATCAGCCGCCCGCCCTGCGGCTCGCGCCGGATGGTGATCTCACCGGTGTCGTCCACCGGCACGGGGGCGTAGCCCGCCTCCCTGAGGGCGGCCAGCGTGGTCTCGGCGGGCGCCGCGCCGGCGAGCACGGTCGGCGCCAGCAGCCGCAGGCCCAGCTTGGCCAGTTTCCGGTGCGCGGCGATCTCGGCGAGCAGCGCGGGGTCGGAGCCCTGCACGATGCAGCCGACCGACGACACGGTGACCTCGCCGTGCCGCCGTGCCACGTCCCTGATCAGGTACGTCAGCGGCTGGGGGAGCGTCCCGGCCTCCGACAGGTCGGCGATGAGCGTGTCGGCCGTGTCCCCGCCGTCCAGGGCCCGGCGCACGCTCGCGGGGCTGAACCGCCACACCGACGCCGAGCCCTGCGACTCGCGGTCCGCGGCACGGTCGAGGAGCGCGGCGAGCTCGACCGACGGCGGCCCGGTCACCACGGCGGTCAGGTCGGCGCCGAACAGGGCGGTGCGCCGCGCGCTCGCCATGGCGTGCGTGGCGGCTTTCGCCAGCGCGGGGTCGTGCTCGACCTCGGGCACGCACTCGCGGCCCTCGTCCCCGGCCACACCCGCGAGCGGTGCGAGCGCCCGGCCGAGTCCGGTGAGCGCGTCGCAGGCCACGAGCCCGAGCAGGCGGGCCTCCTCGAGCACGGCCGCCGCGCAGCCGTCCAGCAGCTCCCGGTCGAGCAGCGGGGCGCGCCAGTGCATCCGCTGCACCAGCTCGGGCAGCGTGGCGAAGCCCCTGCCCTCGGGGATCTCGGCGAGCGCCGCGAACAGGGCCCACCGGATCCTGGCGATCGTCTCGCCGGCCGGGTCGTCGCCGAGCGCGGCGGGGTGGCGGCCCTCCACCCGGCGCAGCGACGAGCGCTCCATCCGCCACCACGCGGCCAGCAGGACCCGCAGGCGCATGGGCGCCTCCTCCAGCCGCCACGCGTCGTACCGGCCGGCCGGGGTCAGCCCGCCCGCCTCCTCGTCGATCGCGATCAGCCGGGCGACGGCGCAGATCTCCAGCAGCAGCCGCGTCTCGTCCTCGGCGCAGCCGGTCTCCCTGGCCAGGCGCTTGACCTCCCGCACCCCGACCCCGCCGTTCTTGAGCAGCGGCAGCGGCGTCTTGTCGACGTTCTCCAGCAGCGCCGTGGCCCGGTCGAGCACGTGCGGCGCGGCCAGGCACATCGCGTGCTCGACGGCGTCGGGGTCCGCCTCCGTCGTGGCCAGGTCCGGCGGGTACGGCGTGAACGGCCCGCGGTAGTCGGGGCCGCGCAGCGCCAGGGCGACCTCCCGGGGCATCTCCGCCAGGTCCCACTGGGTGCGGAAGAGCAGGCCGCGGTCGAGGGCCCACTTCTCCGGCGTCCCCGGAGTGATGAACCGGTTGCCGTTCACGCTGCGGACCGGGCCGTCCCAGGCGAAGTCGTCGAGCATGCCGAGCGTGCCGTCCGGGGCGTCGTCGAGAAGCGCCCCCAGGCGCTCGGAGTCGCCGAGCAGCGCGGTGATCCGCGCGATCACCTGGCGCCTGCCGCCGTGCGGGGGCAGGTCGAGCATCCGGCATACGCGGCGCAGCGCGTCGGTGCTGAGCTTCCAGGAGTCGAGGTACGCGCCGAGCGGCTCGCCCAGGCCGCAGGGCGCGGTCCACCAGCGGGCGACGGCCCCGGCCACGGTGATCCTGCCGTCGCGGCCGGGCCAGGCGACGGCGTGGTCGTACAGGTGGTCGAGCCAGGGGATCACCGCGGAGGTGCTCACCCCGAGGAAGCGGGCCAGTTCGTCCTCCGTCGGGCGGCCGCCGATGACCAGGCACGCCTGCAGGAGTTCGAGCGGGGGGAGGGGGAGGCCGCGCATGACCTCCATGACGGCGTAGGTGTCGGTCAGGCGCTGCGCGAGGGCGTCCAGGCGCCGGGGCCACGGCGCGGCGATCGCGTCCGGCCGGTTGGCCAGCACGCGGGCGAGCCTGTCTTCGTCAAGACTGGTCAGCCAGCCGATCAGGTGATCGTCCACTAATTCCTCCCGAGGGCGCCGGTGCCTTCAGGCGTCGCGGGAATCGGGACCGGGAGTGCCTCCAAGGCCCGAGCTTGCCCTAACCGGTAGTCATTGTGATCAGCTTCTTTCTGCGTCGCGTAGCCGTAGCCGTCCGCGCGTTGAAGTAGCCGGACCTGCTTGTGGTGGATACCGGTGGCCAACCCGGTCGCGGTTCTGATGTCGAAGCTGCCGCGAGCGCGGACCGCTACCCGCCCCGTGTACGTGCCGGCCTTCTTACCTGACAAGACGGTCGCCCGGACCAGGTCACCGGTCTGGAAGCCGTGGTGGAGCTTGACGCGGGGCATCCGGAGCCGGGGGAACCCGTATCTGTCGGTTCGGGTACGGGCGTAGGAACCGCGCCCGGTCGCAGTGGCGGTCAGCACACGGCCAGGCCAGCTGGTCACCTGCTCCAAACGGCCGACGTGTAGCGCATCCAACGTGTGGGACTTCGGCGCGCCCGTGCGGGACCGGTTCCACTTGGTGCGCCCGCCCGAACTGGGGTGCACCGGCAAGCCGGTCGCGTCCAGCGTCCGCCACAGCGCCCATCGGGTGGTGTTGACGGCTGCGGCGTCCCTCAACGGGGCCTTCGCCTGGGCGAGGACTTTGGCGAGGACCTTCGGCCGTTCGGCCAGGAACTCCTTCGCCGGGCGCGAGCCCTTAGCCTGGTTGCACGCCACGCACGACAGGGCCAGGTTGCTGACTCGATCCGAGCCGCCGCGCGAGCGCGGATGGACGTGGTCGATGTTCAGCGGAACGCCGGACGCGCCGCAGTAGGCGCACTTCCGGCCCCACTTGACCAGCAGGTACTCGCGGACCTCGTACCCGTGCAGGGTTCCCTGCTGATATTCCACGCCCTCCAGTGGGCCGTCCGCGCTCAATGCGTGCGTGTCGAACGCGACCTGCTCGACGTGGACGGCGCGGACGGGCGCCCACCGGGACAGCCGTACAACCCAGTTCATCGTGGTGTCCACCCGATGCCGCAGGGACGGCGCAAGCCACCCCTTCTGTCTGCGCCGGTTGCGCCAGCGGGGCGAGCGGTAGCGCAGATTGCGGGACCTTCGGCCTCGACGCAGCGCTGCCCGCGCTCTGAGCTTGTCGCGGATACGCCCGCCGCGATGGTCGAGCGGGATGCCGTACAAGCCGGTACGGCTTCCGTCGCGCTCGGTGAACATGGCGATGCCGGTGTGCTGGGAGCCGGGGTCGATGCCGACAGCGACACCTTGGGTCGTGGAGTCGGTGACCGTACGATCTTTCAGCCGGATGATGAACGGGGTGCGCCGCACCACTACCGCCCGCCCAGACGCCGGAAGCTTGCGGGCACGGGCGGGGTGGCACGGGTCCAACGGGCGGCCGTGCCTGTCCAAGACGAACACGACCGGGTGTGCGGTGCCCTTACGGGCTGCTCCCTCGGCGTCCGAAGACGCCTCGGGGTGACGCCGGAGCAGACGGGTGCCGTCCGATCCGATCTCCCCTCGCCCATGTTCCACGCCAGCGCCCGGCGATACCGGGAGTCCGTGAGTCGTTTCGTCCCCACCCTCGGGGTTGTCTGCTCCCACGGATTCCAGAGCGGCAGGCTGAGGAAGCACCTGCCGGTGGGTCTGCTCACTCACGTGAAACGTAGTCAATCGAATGCACCTCCTTCAGGTGATTGACTAGGGCTGGTCAACGCGGGGCTTCAAGGCACATTGCTGCACCTCAAGCCCTCTCCTTCAGGAGGGGGTCGCTGACCGTTGATCTCTCGCGAGCCCCAGGAAGGCGTCGTGGCGCGGATCACGGTCTCGGCCGGGTCCGTGCGCCGGTGAGGAGGGGACGGTCACAAAGTCCGGAATCACAATATCTCTCCGCCGACCGGTGGGAAGAGGGCATGCCGATCGGCCATTACGGCCCGATCTCAGGACATCATCGCGTGCCGCGCCCGGACTCAGGGGCGGTTCCGCGGAATCCGGGCCGCCGGCCGGAGGGCGCTCCCATGCATTCCGGGCTGCACGGGAGCGCTCTTCGGCCGGCGGACCATGACCGGCGACAGGGAGATCTGGCGATCGGGTTAGGTTTTCCGGCGCTCCTGACGGGAGAACCGTCATTCCCCGGCCGGGGCGGCGGAGGGCCCCGGCGAAACGCGTGGCCCCGCCGTCCGGCCGCCGGCCCCTGTTCGGGCCGCGCTGCTTCAGGCCGCCAGTACGGCCCACACCGCCTTGCCCTGCGGGACGAGCGGGCACCATCCCCAGCACACGCTCAGCGACTCCACGATGTGCAGCCCGAGGCCGCCCGGCTCGAAGGGCGTGGGATCCCGCAGCACCGGCGCGGACGACCCGGGGTCGGTGATCGCGCAGGTCACGTGCGCGCCCCGCCGGATCAGCGACAGCCGCATGGCCTCCCGCGCGCGGCTGTCGGCGAGCGTCATGCCGTGCCGCAGGGCGTTGGTGACCAGTTCCGAGACGACCAGTTCCATCCCGTCGAGCAGGTCCGCCAACTGCCAGCCCGAGAGCGTCCCGAGGGCGAAGCTGCGCGCCGAGTGGACCGACTCCGCGCGGGGCGGCAGGACGAAGGTGGCGCTGGCGGTGGCCGACCCGGGTTCGAGGAGATCGCGAGCGGGCTCCGGCCACCAGCCGATAGGCGGCCACCAGTCGAGCGCCGACCACTGGTTCTGGCCACGAGTCAGGTTCGTGGACTGCACGGGATCATGATGAGGGACACTCCCGTGCATGTGCAAGAGCGAATGCACGTGCAAGCGCGTTGTGCAAGCGCTACGGTTACCCCCGAACACCACTGGGACGAAGGGGGCGATCTTTGACAGACTGTGAACCAGTCCACAAAGCGGAGGAATAGCACGTGTCCATAGATCCGCCCGGATCCGGTTCCACCGTTCGACGCATCATGCTCGGCGCGAGCCTTCGCCGGCTGCGTGAGCAGCGGGGCCTGACCCGCGAGGTCGCCGGATTCCACATCCGTGCCTCGGAGTCGAAGATCAGCCGGATGGAGCTCGGCCGGGTCGGGTTCAAGACACGTGACGTCGAAGACCTCCTCACGCTGTACGGCGTCCACGACGACGCCGAGCGGCGTGGCCTGCTGGAGATGGTCCGCGAGGCGAACACGCCCGGGTGGTGGCACAAGTTCGGCGAGGTGCTGCCGAACTGGTTCGTCACCTACGTCGGCCTGGAGGAGGCGGCCAGCGTGATCCGCACCTACGAGGTGCAGTTCGTGCCCGGCCTGCTGCAGACGGCGGCGTACGCCCGCTCGGTGATCCGGCTCGGTCATCCGGACGCCCCGGACGACGAGCTCGAACAGCGCGTCCATCTGCGACTGCAGCGGCAGGAAAGACTCACGCGCAAGGACGGCCCCCGGTTGTGGGCCGTCATCGACGAGGCCGCGCTCAGGCGGCCCATCGGAGGGAGTGCGACGATGCGGGAGCAGCTCCAGCACCTGCTGGAGGTGTCCACGCTGCCCAACATCACCCTTCAGGTGATGCCCCTTCGCTACGGGATGCACGCGGCCGAGGGAGGCGCGTTCACCATCCTCCGCTTCCCGGAGTCCGACCTTTCGGACGTGGTCTACGTCGAGCAGCTCTGGGGTGCGCTCTACCTGGACAAACGTGAGGACATCGATCCCTACCTCACGGCCATGGAGCAGCTGTGCGTGGAGAGCACCACGCCCGGCGGCACTGCCGAGATCCTCGGCGAACTTCTCAGAGAGACATGAATGCAGACATATAACGGGATGCCCGCAACCGACATCGCCGGGGTCACCTGGCGGAAGAGCGCCCACAGCAACTCGACCGGCAACTGCGTGGAGCTGGCCGAGCTTCCCGACGGCAGCGTGGCCGTCCGGAACTCCCGCTATCCCGACGGGCCGGCGCTCATCTACACACGCGACGAGATCCGGGCCCTGGTGCTCGGGGTCAAGGACGGCGAGTTCGATGGCCTCCTGGTGTGACCCGTCTTCTGGTGTGACCCCGTGTTCACCCGCTTCTCACGGGCGTAACAGCGCGACGCGGGAGGCGTAACACGGATCCGGCACAGTGAGTCCCAGGAAAGCTCACAAGGGGGACCCGTGCTGGACCAGATGACTCTTTACCCGGTGGCCGACGACGTGCTGTTCGCACCCGGAGGCCGCGTGGTGATCCGCACCTACGGCGTCGCCGTACCGGCCGACCCGGCGGACGGGCGGCCCAGGTCGGTGGCGTACCGGACGTGGGTCACCGGGGTACGGGAGCAGCCCAGGTACTGGCGGTGGGGGCACTTCGAGGACGCCCGGCGCGGCCACCGCAAGGTCCTGGAATGGCTGACCGGCCGAGGCCCGCAACCCCAGCCGGTCGCCCACGCGTGATCGTTCACACGGGCGCGTTCCAGCGGAGCAGGACGGGCTCGTCGCCGTGCTCGTAACCCAGGACGGAGTACGTCCCGGTGTCGAGGCGGAAGTGCCTCCCGTGGTCGGCGGGCAGCGAAAGCCAGCGGGCCGTCAGCACGCGCAGGATGTGCGCGTGCGCGACCACCAGGACGTCGCCGTCCGAAGAGCGGATCCGGGCGAGGACCTTGTCCGCCCGCTCCCCGACGTGCTCGACGGTCTCACCCGGGTGCGTCTCGTCTCCGGGGACGACGCCGTCCCGCCAGACGTACCAGCCGGGGCGTGACCTGCGGATGTCGGGGGTGGAGACGCCCTCGTAGCCGCCGTAGTCCCACTCCCACAGGTTCGGGTCCACCTCGTACGGCCCGGCGCCGGCCAGTTCGGCCGTACGGCGGGCCCGCTGCGCGGGACTGACGAGGACCAGCGCGAACGACCGGTCCGCCACCAGGCGGGACAGGGCGCGCGCCTCCTCCTCGCCGTGCGGTGTCAGCGGCAGGTCGGTGCGGCCCGTGTGCCGCCCGGCCCTGCTCCATTCGGTCTCGCCGTGCCTCAGCAGGATGACGTTCATAGACGGTCCATCTTGCCCGTACGGCCGATTTCACGCGCGGCGGCCCCCTTGACCGGACGCCCGTGGACTCCAGTAAGGTCCCGGCGGAAAGGGGGCGCCATGGAGCCGGTGCGGGTGGGACTCGTCGGTGCGGGACCGTGGGCGGAGATGGTCCACGCCCCCGCCCTCGCGGCCGGGCCGCACACGACGCTGTCCGGAGTCTGGGCGCGCAGGCCGGAGGCGGCGCAGGCGCTGGCAGGCGTCCACGGCGCGCCCTCCTTCGAGCGGCTGGAGGACCTGTTCGAGGCGTCGGAGGCGGTCGCCTTCTGCGTGCCGCCCGCCGTACAGGCCGAGCTGGGCGTGCTCGCGGCCCGGGCGGGCAGGCCGCTGCTGCTGGAGAAGCCGCTCGCGGCCGGCCTCGACGGCGCCCGGCGCCTGGCCGGGGCGATCGAGGAGGCGGGGGTCGCCTCCCAGATGCTCTTCACGTTCCGCTACTCGGCGGCCACGACCGACTTCCTCGACCGGGTCCGGCGGATCGAGCCCTTCGGCGGGCACGCCGCCAACATCTCCGGAAGCCTGCGCGGCGGCCCCTTCGCCACCCCCTGGCGGCTTGAGCGCGGGGCGGTGCTCGACGTGGGCCCGCACATGATCGACCTGCTCGACGCCGCGCTCGGCCGGGTGGTCGCCGTCAGGGCCCACGGCGACCCGCTCGGCTGGGTCGGCCTGCTGCTGGAGCACGAGGGCGGCGCGGTCAGCGAGGCGTCGCTGTGCATGGCCGCCGAGGGCGAGACCCCGCCCAGCCGGATCGACGTGTACGGACGGCTCGGCAGCGCCACGCTGCTCGGCTCCGAACTCGGCGACGTCTTCCCCGAGGTGGTCAGGCAGTTCGCGGGCACGGTGCGCGACGGCGGCGGGCATCCGCTCGACGCCCGCCACGGCCTGCGCCTGCAGGAGGTCATCGACGACGTGGAGCGGCAGCTGCGGGCCGGCTGACCAGGGCCAGGCCCGCGACCAGGGCGGCCGACGCGATCAGCGGCGCCGGGCCGGGTGCGAAGCCGCTGATCGTGAGGGCGAGCAGCGCGCCGCCGACGAGCGGGGCGGCCGCCACCACGTGCCGGTGGGCGGCGGCGCCCGCGGGCTCCTCGAACCGGCCGAGCAGCGCGGTGAGCGCGACCAGGACCAGCGCCAGGGCGGCCAGCCACAGCGGGACGGCGCTCCACCAGGCCGCCGAGCCGGCGTGCGGGGTCGCCAGCCCGAAGCCGACGGTCGCCACACCGGCGACGGCGACGAGCGCGGTCATGTGCCACAGGTAGACGGTCATCATGCGCGGCGCGAGCGCGGTGAGCACCGCCTCGGCCCGGGGCCGGGCGGCCAGCGCGTTCAGGGCGGGGCGCAGCAGCATCGCCAGGCCGAGCTGGCCCGCGAACAGCGCGAGCAGGCAGGCGCTCGGCGGTGCCATGTTCGAGATCATCCCGGGCATCCCGATCATGCTCGCGGGGTAGGGCCCGGTGGCCACGAGGGCCGCCACCATTCCGAACCCGGCCACCGCGAGCCAGGCGGCGCGGCGCCCCCTCAGCCATTCCAGGCCGCCCTCGGCGTACCGGAACCCGACCTGGTGGACGGCCAGCCAGACGAACGCGACGTTGAGGTAGCCGGCGGCCTCCAGACCGGAGAACCGGACCACGTCCATCAGCACCGCGCCGCCCGCCAGCACCGGCAGGGCCACCCCGGCCCGCACCCGCAGCAGGTGCGGCGTGGCCACCACGGCCAGCAGGTAGACCGCCAGGAACCAGAGCAACTGGCCGACCGTCCGCGCGGCCACCTCCACCGGCTGCGCGGGCACTCCGAGGGCCACCAGGAGGTGGGGGAGCGGCAGCCAGACGACCGCGAGCGGCACCACCGGCCAGGCCAGGCGGCGCACCCGCCGCGCCGTCCATTCGCGGGCCGTGCCGCCCCGGCGGACGGCGGACTGGAAGCTGATCGCGTTGGCCGCGCCGCCGGCGAAGAAGACCAGCGGCATGACCTGCGAGATCCAGGTGACGTACGGAATCGCCGCCAGGGCGTTGCCCGTGGTCAGCCGCCCCTGGGCGTACGACAGGACCGGCATGGTCCAGTGCTGGACGACCACGAGGACCATCCCGAAGACGCGCAGGACGTCGATGAAGCGGTCCCGTGGCGCGGGCGAGGCCGGCGCCCTCTGGGGAGCGGGAGGAAGCATGGTCAGGGACACGGGGGCCGCCTTCGCTGTGTCGGCCGCCGGGGGGGTGGTGGACCCGCGGGCGGCGGGGGTGTCGGTGTCTCGGTGAGCTCGGTGTCTCGGCGAGCTCGGGGTCCCGGTGGGTCTCGGGGTCCGTGGGCTCGGGGTCCCGGTGGGTCTCGGGGTCCGTGGGTCTCGGGGTCCTGGTGGGTCTCGGAGTTTCGGTGGGTCTCGGAGTCTCGGATCCGGGAGCGGTTCAAGCGTCTCGCCTCGGCCCCGCCCGGCGCAGCGACGCGGTCCCTACTTCCGATCATGCGCGGTCCCCTACCGCCGGGGTGGGGCCTGCCCTACCATCCCCGCGTACGCCGAGGCAGGCGGCCCGGCCGACGCGCGTCGCACACACCGCGGTGCGGTGCGGTGCCGGGCGCGGACGGGCCGGGGGTGGACGCCGTGTGAGGGATTGGTACCGTTGCGTCCGACGCGCGCCGCGTAGCGAAGTCCGGTGAGAATCCGGCGCTGTCCCGCAACTGTGGTTCCCCGCCCCGGGGACGAGCCAGGTCGCCTGCGCTGTGCGCCGACGCCATCGACCCTCGTGGAAAAGGGTGATCCGTCGCTTCCAGCGGGTCCCTCGATTCCCGGCATTCCCCCTGATGGAGGACCTCGTGAGGCCCGTACGCACGGCCGTCGCGGGTGTGGTGCTGGGCGTGCTCGCTCTGGCCGGCTGCGGCCAGACCGACGGCGCCGCCACGTCCGCGACCCCCACATCCACCGCCTCGGACGGCGCCGGGCAGGGTGCGTTCCCCGTCACGGTCCAGGCGGGCAACGGCGCGGTGACCATCGCCAAGAGGCCCGAGCACATCGTGTCGCTGTCCCCGACGGCCACCGAGATCCTGTTCGCGATCGGCGCGGGCGGCCAGGTGGCGGCGGTGGACGACCAGTCGAACTACCCGCCGGAGGCGCCCAAGACGTCGCTGTCGGGGTTCAAACCCAACGTCGAGGCGATCGTCGCCGCGAAGCCCGACCTCGTCGTGCTCGCCAACGACCTGGAGGGCGTGGTCGCCGGGCTCGGCAAGGTCGGCGTGCCGGTGCTGCTGGAACCCGCCGCGACCAAGCTGGACGACACCTACGACCAGATCAGGGACCTCGGCGCCGCCACCGGCAACGCGGCCAAGGCCGAGGAGGTGGCGAGCGGCGTCAAGCAGAAGATCGACGCCCTCGCGGCGGCGGCGCCGAAGGGCAAGGACCTGACGTACTACCACGAGCTGGACACCACGCCCTACGCGGCGACGTCGAGCACGTTCATCGGGCAGGTCTACAGCCTGTTCGGGCTGAAGAACATCGCCGACGAGGCGCCCGACGCGGCGGGCGGCTACCCCAAGCTGTCGGCGGAGTTCGTGGCCAAGGCCGACCCCGACCTGATCTTCCTCGGCGACACCAAGTGCTGCGGCCAGAACGCCGCCGCGCTGGCCAAGCGACCGGGCTGGTCCGGCCTGTCCGCCGTGAAGAAGGGCCGCGTGGTGGAGCTGGACGACGACGTCGCCTCCCGCTGGGGGCCTCGGGTCGCCGACCTCGCCCAGGCCGTCAGCGACGCCGTGCAGAAGGCGGCGAGCTGAGCCGGTGGTGACACGGACACCCGTGGTGGCGCGGTGAGTGGTGGCGTGCTGAGTGGTGGCGTGCTGAGTGGTGGCGTGCTGAGTGGTGGCGCGGTGAGGCCGGTGGTGGCGTGATGACGCCGGTCCGGCCGCGCGGCCGGGCGCTGCTCGTCGCGTCCGCCGTGCTGGCGGCCAGTCTCGTCCTCGGCCTGATGGCGGGCGCGGCGGGCATCTCGCCCCGCGCCATCGTGCTGGCGCTGCTCGACCGCCTGCCGCTGGTGTCCGTGCACTCGGGGCTCACCCCGGTCGAGGAGGGGCTGCTGTTCCAGCTCCGGGTGCCGCGGGTGCTGCTCGCCGCCGTCGTGGGCGGGCTGCTCGCCACGGCCGGGGCGGGCTACCAGGGCGTGTTCCGCAACCCGCTGGCCGATCCGTACCTGCTCGGGGCGGCGGCCGGGGCCGGCCTCACGGTGACGCTCGTCGTGGTCTTCGTGGGCGGCGACGCCGGGGTGAGCGCGGTGCCGATCGCCGCCTTCGCCGGGGCCGTCGGCGGGGTGTTCCTCGCGTACGCGCTGGGCCACACGGCGGGCCGGGGCGGCGGCACCGCCACGCTCGTGCTCGCCGGGGTCGCGGTCACCTCGTTCCTCACCGCCATCCAGACCTTCGTGCAGCAGCTCAAGGTGGAGGAACTGCAGCGGATCTACTCCTGGATCCTCGGCGACGTCGGCGGCGGCTGGGACCAGCTCCGCATGATCGCGCCGTACGCCGTGGTGTCGACCGTCGTCATGCTGCTGCACGGGCGGCTGCTCGACGTGCTGTCGGTGGGCGACGAGGAGGCGGTCAGTCTCGGCCTGCGCGCGGCGCGGGTGCGCTTCGTCGTGCTGCTGGCCGCTTCGCTCGCCACCGCGTCGGCGGTGGCCGTCAGCGGTCTGATCGCGTTCGTCGGGATCGTGGTGCCGCACGTGGTCCGGCGGCTCGCCGGCTGGTCCTACCGGATCGTGCTGCCGCTGTCGTTGCTCGGCGGCGCGGCGTTCCTCGTGCTGGCGGACACGCTCGCGCGTACGGTGCTCGCGCCGGCCGAACTGCCGATCGGGGTGGTCACGGCGTTCGTCGGGGCGCCGTTCTTCGTCACCGTCCTGCGCCTGACCCGGCGGGTGGAGACGTGAGCGGGCGGGCCGTGCCGGCGATCGAGGCGCGTGGCGTGGGCGTGACGCTGGGCGGGCGGCGGGTGCTCACGGACGTCACGCTGACGGCCGCGCCCGGCCGGTGGCTGGCGGTCATCGGGCCGAACGGCGCGGGCAAGTCCACGCTCCTGCGGGCCGTCGCCGGGCTGGTCCCGAGGGAGGGCGAGGTGCTCGTCGATGGGACGGCCGTGGACGACCTGCGCCCGCGCAGGCGGGCCCGGCTGATCGCCTACGCCCCGCAGAGCCCGGCGCTGCCGCCCGACATGACGGTCTACGACTACGCGTTGCTGGGCCGCACGCCGTACATCCCCTATCTCGGCAGCGAGAGCGCGCGGGATCGCGAGGTGACGCGGTCGGTGCTGGAACGGCTCGACCTGGACGGCTTCGCGTCCCGGCCGCTCGGGCATCTTTCCGGGGGCGAGCGGCAGCGGGTCGTGCTCGCCAGGGCGCTGGTGCAGCAGGCGCCGGTGCTGCTGCTGGACGAGCCGACCACGGCGCTCGACCTGGGCCACCAGCAGCAGGTGCTCGAACTCGTCGACCGGCTGCGCCTGGCCGACGACCTCACCGTCGTGACGACGCTGCACGACCTCAGCCTCGCCGCGCAGTACGCCGACGCGCTCGTGCTGCTCGCCGCCGGGCGCGCGGTCGCGGCCGGGCCGCCCGCGCGGGTGCTGGCGGAGCCGCTGCTGACCGAGCACTTCGGCGCCAGCGTACGGGTGGAGCCGGGCCCGGAGGGGCGCCCGGTCGTCCACCTGGTCCGCCCGTCGATCTCCTCGATGGTGGAGGAGGCATGACGGGCGTCCCGCGGCCGTCCCTGACATACCGGGTGGAGGACGGCCTGCGGCTGGGCACGCTGCTGTGGCGGTTCGGCCCCGGCTGGCGGATGATCTCCTCGGCCATGCTGGGCGGCGGCATCGGGCACCGCGAGTGGGTGCTGAACGCGCAGGTGGCCGCCGGTTACTCGCGCATGGACCCGGTCGAGCACATGGCCGCGCTCGGTCCCGGCGGCCCCGGGGTCGGCATGATGACGGCGGCACTGGTGGAGCGGTACGCCGTGGCGGCCGACGGGGGAGCGGAGGCCGTCGCCACGGTCGGCCTGGGCGTGCCGACCTGGGCGGCCGCGCCCGAGGGCGTGCCCGACCCCGGCCTGCCGTCCGCCCCCGAGCCTGAGCGGAAGACCCTGGGCCAGGCCGTCCTGGACGCCGAGCAGGAGAACCCAGGCGACGCCGCCCCGGAGATCGCGGGAAAGGCGGTCGGCGTGGCCGTCGCCGAGACGGCGCGGGAGGCCGTCGGCGTGGGCGAGACAGAGGCGTACGCGCCGCCTCGATCGGCCCCGCGCCCGGGAACGATCAACATCCTGGTCGCCGTGCCGGTCGCGTTCTGCGACCCGGCGCTGGTGAACGCCGTCATGACGGTGACCGAGGCGAAGACGCAGGCGCTGCTGGAGGCGGGCTTCCCCTGCACCGGGACCGCGTCGGACGCCGTCTGCGTCGCCGTACGGGAGGAGGGCCCGGCGGAGGCGTTCGGCGGGCCGCGCTCCGTCTGGGGCGCGCGGATCGCGCGTGCGGTCCACCGGGCCGTCCTCGACGGCGCGCGGGACTGGCTGGACGGTGCGGCGCGGGATGGGCGGGCTAGGACGTGAAGGTGATCGTGTTCACCATGTGGTCGATGTTCGATCGGTCGCACCTGCCGGTCGGGCAGAAGAACGTGATCAGGACGGTCGTGCCGGAGTCGCCCTGGCGGACGACGTAGGCGAGGAAGTCGAGGCGTCCGGCCTGCTGGGGGTCGCTGAGCACGCCCTCGATCCGGAACCCCGGCCTGGCCCCGACCGTCGTGGGCACCGGGGCGCCGTAGTAGGTGGTGACGCCGGGAAGCGCGGGGCTCAGGCTCTCCTGCAGCTCCAACGGCGAGTCCGAGGTGCTCAGAGTGTTGCTGACCTGGGCGAACACGCCCGTGGCCCGGTCCGGCCGGCCATTGATGATGGGGTTCACCTTCGACCAGTCGGTGTTGCCCGGCACCGCGAACAGCGCGTTGAACTCGTCCACCGCCGGGGAGGCGATCATCCACTGGTCGGCGTTGGTCCTGGCCTCGCCCCAGGCCGAGGGGTAGGCCATGGTGAACGGCGCCGCGGTGCTGCCTGTATAGGTGTTCCACGTCGCGGCGGTGTCCCCGCCCCTGGTGAGCAGCAGCGCGGCGGCGACGGCGATGGACACCAGGACCGCCAGGCCGCCGATCAGCGGCCCGAGCGGCAGCCCCCGCCGACGGCCTGGCGAGGCCGCCGACGCGACCGTGGCCTGTGCGTGCGGCGCCCCGGGAGGGTACGAGCCGTGCCCCTGCACTGGGCCCTGTGCCCGGCCCGCGGCCCCGGCGTCCGGCGGGTGGCTCACGGGCGGGTGGGACGCCGCGGGCACCGAGTGCGGCGGCACCGAGCCCGAGGGATGGGAGACGGGCGGCCTGGTGCCGGGAGGGAACGAGGAGGGCGTGACCGGCGGATAGGACCCCTGCGGGAGGGATCCGGCGGACGCCGGATACGCGGGGGACGACGAGGACACCGGAGGGACCGGGGGATAGGACGGGGAGACCGGTGCCGGGTCGCCCGCCCCGCCGCTGATCGCGTCGCGCAGCGCGGACACGAACGCCTGGCACGTCGCGAACCGCTCGGCCGGCGACTTGGCCAGCGCCTGCCTGATCACGGCGTTCACCGCGTGCGGCAGGTCCGGCCGGTACGGCGTGAGCGGCGGCGGGTCGTGGGAGACGTGGGCGTAGAGCAGCGCGAGTTCGGTGTCCCGCTGGAACGGCGGCTGCCCGGCGAGCGCCTCGTACACAACGCAGGCGAACGCGTACAGGTCGCTGCGGCCGTCGACCGGCAGGCCTCGGATCTGCTCGGGGGCGACGTAGCGCGGGGTGCCCATGAAGTGACCGTGGCTGGTCAGCCCGGCCTCGGCCGCGGAGCTCTTGGTCAGCCCGAAGTCGGTCAGATAGACGTGGTCGGACCGGGTGACCAGGATGTTGGCCGGTTTCACGTCGCGGTGCACCAGGCCGTGGGCGTGCGCGGCGTCCAGCGCGGAGGCGATCTGCGCGAACAGCGGGTTGGCCCGCCCGACCGGCAGCGCGCCCTCCGACTGCACGAGCTTGCGCAGGTCGCTGCCCTCGACGTAGCGCATGGCGATGAACAGCAGGTCGTCGCGCTCGCCGGCCTCGTACACCGGGATGATGTTGGGGTGGTCGATGCTCGCCACCATCCGGGACTCCCGCACGAACCGGTCGCGGAAGCGGTCGTCGTGCGCGAGCTGCGGGGCGAGCACCTTCAGCGCCACGGCCCGCCCGAGCCGCTGGTCGCGCGCCCGGTAGACCGTCGCCATGCCGCCCCGCCCGACGACCGCCTCGACCGTGTAGTCGCCGAGCCGCCGCCCGACGAGCGGCGGCATCACGGGCCCCTCGGTCATGCGGTGTCCCCCTTGAACGTTCTGTTGATCACGAATCGACCGGGTTCCCGCAGAAGCCGCAGAAACGGTGTCCCTGGCCCAGCCGCATGCCGCACTGCGTGCAGAACTTCACCTGCGCCTGCCCGCGCGGCGGCGACGGGTTCGGCGGGTACGAATGCCCGCGCGGAGGTGAGGGGTCGCCCGGATGCGCGTGCCCGTGCGGCGGTGACAGGTCCGCGGGGTACGCCTGCCCGCCGGGCGGGGACGGATCCGCCGGCCCAGGGTTCGACGGCCCAGGGTTCGACGGTGCAGGGTTCGACGGCACTGGAGTCGCCGCCACCGGGGCCGGCCCCATGACCTCCGGAGACCGGGCTGCCTCGGCCCCGAACACCCTCGTCACGGCGTACGGCGGCCAGGAGTTCTCCGCGGGCGGGTAGGACCCGGCCTCGCTCATCCCGGGGCCCATTCCGGGGCCCATTCCGGGGTCCGTCCGGCCGCCGTCGCGGTGGCTGTCGCCGTCCTGTGGCCCGGCGGCGCTCCTGCGGCGCAGCAGCACGACACCCCCGGCCAGCAGGGCGAGGACCACGACGCCGCCGGCCACCCACACGTACGGCGGCACCGGCGACTTCGGCTGCTCCACGGGAACCGGACGCGCCGCCGGCTTGGCGCCCGCGTCCTCCGCCGTGCCCGCCTTGGACTGGGCGGCCCGCAGATGATCGGCCGCCACCGCGTGGTCGGGCCGCAGGTTGAGCACCTGCTGCAGCGCCGGTATCGCGCCGCTGTAGAGCTTGTTGTGGTAGGAGGCGAGCGCGTTCTCGTACACCACGTCGACCGGGCCGCGGCGGGGGGTGACCCCGGCGGCGACCAGCGCGCTGCGGATCTCGTCGGCGGGGGTGATGGTCACCGGCTCGTCACCGCCTCCGGAGACGAACCCGACCACCTCGCTCTTGCCGTCGTCGATGAGGGCCGCGCCGGGCGCGCCGTCGTCCAGCAGCTTGGCGACCTTGTCGCGCTCCTTGAAGGTCCGGCTGCCCGGCGGGGTGAGGTGCGCGGTGTCGAGCTTGGGGGGCAGCTTCGCCGACGGCCTGCCCGTAAGCGTCATCACGTCCAGCGACTCGACCGCGGCGCCGAGCGCCGTGCCCAGCGGGACCGTGGGCAGCGACTGCTTCTCGCCGCCCTTCGTGACCTTCAGCACGGCCGGTGCCGCCGGGGACGTGCCGGTGGTCAGGATCTGCGCGGGCAGGCCCCCGGCCGGCGGCGGGTCGAGGTTGGGGTAGACGCTGACGTTCGTCTTGACGTCGGCGATGCAGGTCGAGTCGGTCTGCTGCGGCGGGTAGCACGCCTGGAGCCGCCGGTCGAGGTCGGGGTCGTCCAGCGAGTGCCGTTTGAAGTCGGCCGGGATCTTCACCTTGAAGTACTCGGCGAACACCCGGTTGGCCGCGTACACCCTGGGGTCGTCGGCGGCCTGCACGACCTGGGTCGCGGTGACGACCACGCCGTCGGGCGTGACCGTGAAGCCGCTGCCCTTCGCCAGGTCGACGTCGTAGTCCCGGGCCATCTGTTTGATCACGCCGCGGTCGTCCAGCAGCGTGATGTGGACGTGTGAGGAGGACTCCACGCGTACGGCGCCGGGGGTGACCCGGTCGGTGGAACCGCTGGGATGCGGGTGGAGCATGGGCGCCGCGAGCGCGGCGAGCGCGCCCAGCCCCGCGATAAGGGAGTGCAGGCGGGGCATCTGCTTCTCCTAGGCCTGTTCGGATCGGTTCAAGCGTCTCAGCGCGGACAGTGTTGGACAAGGTGAGTTTCGTGACCGACACCCACTTGATACAGGGCGATGATCGTGCGGTCGCTTGACGATGACTTGCAGGCCGATTGCGGGACGTCTGCTCCCTGATGCGCGCTATGCCGGGCAGGGATTACTCTGCGCGCATGCGCTTGTCCCCGCTCCGCTCGGTCCCCCGCGTCGATCTCCTGATCGGCCTCGCCATCATCGGGCTGGGCACTCTCGAGGCGTTCACCGTGGCGCCGGCCTACAACGAGCCGCGGCCCGAGCTGTGGTGGGTGGCGCAGGCGCTGGTCACCGGAGTCCTGGTCTGGTACCGCCGCACGGCCCCGGTGGCGGTGTTCATCCTCATGATCCTCGCCCAGTACGTCTGGCACCGGCAGGGCAACCCGGGCTGCCCGGTCTGGCAGCTCGCCGCGCTGCTCATCGTCTTCCACACGATCGGCGCGCATCTGCCGTTCAGACCGGGTGGGACCTGGGCCCTGGTGGGCATCCTCGTCTTCGACTCGGGGGCCGTCGACCACCGCTTCCTGCCGTTCGAGGAGGTCATCTTCCTCACCGTGATGTTCGGCTCCGCGTACGCCACGGGCCTGGCCCTGCGCGGCTACCTGCTGCGGGTGCACCGGATGGCCGAGCGGGCGGCGCGGCTGGAGATGGAGCGGGAACGCCGGGCCGCCGAGGCCGTCGCCGCCGAGCGGGGCCGCATCGCCAGGGAGTTGCACGACGTGGTGGCCCACAGCGTGAGCATGATGGTCATGCAGGCGGGCGCGCTGCGCCGCCGGATGGGCGCGTCCCAGGAGGGCGAGCGGTCCCCGGAGGCCACGATCCTGTCCGGCATCGAGCAGGCGGGCCGGGAGGCGGTCGAGGAGCTGCGGATCATGCTCGGCGCGCTGCGGATGCCGCAGGACGAGGCGCTGCCCCAGCCCGGGCTCGACATGGTGCCCAACCTCATCTCCACGGTCGGGTCCTCGGGGCTTCGCGTGACGCTGGAGACGGAGGGCGAGCCCGTGCATCTGGCGCCCGGTCTCGACCTGTCGGCCTACCGGATCGTGCAGGAGGCCCTCACCAACGCGGTCAAGTACGCCGGGGACGCCGACGCGCGCATCCGGATCGCCTACCACCCCGACCGGTTGGAGCTCGAGATCACCGATAATGGCGGGGGCGCAGGATCGGCGCTGTCCACCGGCAACGGGCTCATCGGCATGCGTGAGCGGGCCGAGCTGTTCGGCGGCTCCCTCGACGCCGGGCCCCTGCCGCAGGGCGGCTTCCGTGTCCGCGCGACGCTGCCGATCTCCCAGGGAGTGCCGATGAGCGAGGCCACGAATTGACCATCCGCATCGTCCTCGCGGACGACCAGGCGATGATCCGGGCCGGCCTGCGCATGGTGGTCGAGAGCGAGCCCGGGATGGAGATCGTGGGCGAGGCCGCCGACGGCGCCGAGGCGGTCGCCGTGGCCCGCCGGGTGCAGCCCGACGTCGTGCTCATGGACATCTCGATGCCGCGCATGGACGGGCTCACCGCGGCCAGGCAGCTGCTCGACGCGCCGCGGCCGCCCAAGGTCATCATGCTGACGACGTTCGACACCGACGAGAACCTGTACGCCGCGCTGCGCGCGGGCACCAGCGGCTTCCTGCTGAAGGTGTCGCCGCCCGAGCAGCTCGTGGAGGCCGTCAGGGTCGTCGCCGCGGGTGACGGCCTGCTCGACCCCGCCGTCACCACACGGGTGATCGCCTCTTTCGCGGGCCGGCACGAGCCGGTCCGGCCGCCGCAGCTCGCCGAGCTCACCCCGCGCGAGCTGGAGGTGCTGCGGATGCTCGCCCGGGGCCTCACCAACGCCGAGATCGCCAAGGAACTTTTCGTCGGCGAGGCCACGGTCAAGACCCACGTCGCCCGCGTGCTCATGAAGCTGAACCTGCGCGACCGCGCTCAGGCGGTCGTGTTCGCGTACGAGTCGGGCGTGGTGACGCCGGGGTCGGCGCTCGGGTAGTACGACGCCCACTGGGCGTTCGTCATGCGCAGCACCTTGAGGCCGAGGTAGCCCAGGGCGACGACCGGGGCGCCCCAGAACGGGATCATCACCGGGCTGTACGGCACCGCGAGCGAGCCCAGGTAGCCCACCGTGACGACGGCCGGCACCCACCAGTGGACGAAGCCGGCGCGCCAGACGGCCAGCAGCAGCAGCGGCAGGCCGACCATGCCGAGGTAGAGCCACGGCATCACGAAGCCGAAGACGGTGCCGGGCAGGCTGAACACCTCGTCGAACATCTTCTGGCCCTGCTCGACCGGGTAGTGCTGCCCGAACCACCACTCCACGGGGTCCATCATGAGCAGCGCCGACTGGCTGATGTAGCCGACGATCGTCATGCCGCCCGCGATGTGCCCGAGGACGACGGACCTCTTGCGCACCAGGTGCAGCAGGCCGAAGGCCGCGATCGGGACGAGCAGCCAGCTCCAGTGATAGAGCGCCGACTCCAGCTGGGCCAGGGCCGGGTTGTCACCGTAGCTGAGCATCTCGCGGTCGTCGCCCCAGGTGCCGGGGTCGACGAGGAGCGCGACGAACTGCAGCAGCGGCGCGACGAACAGCAGGACTCCGGTGGCGGTGCGCCGGAAGGCCACCGAGTCGGACAGTTTGAACATCGATCTTCCCCTTCGGGTCTTTCTCCCTACGGCCGGTGACGGTAGGTGAGCGACCCCCGGGGACTCGTCCGCCGCTCGGATGATGCGCCCTCATCCGCTAGAGCGACTTATCGCCGCGAGGCTAGGTATGTGTATATTTTCCGGAAGACGGCTCACACTACGGGAGATTTTTCATGAAGGCTTTCCCGGCGGTCTTGTTCGACGAGGCGCACAGCGAGGCGTGGACGATCCGGCGAGAGGTCGCCGAGGCCATCAATCCCGCCCACCCCGACGACAACAGCTACGCGGAGGCCGCCGGGGCGCTGCGGCGGCTCGGCCACTCGGTGCGCGCGCACACCGAGGGCCCGGTCACCCCGGCCGTCCTGGACGGGTGTGACGTCTTCGTGGTCGCGCACCCCTCGGCCGAGCGCTGGGAGCGCACCACCGGGGTCGGCAGCCCCGTCTTCTCCGCGGAGGAGATCGACGCGGTCGAGGCGTACGTCGCGGGTGGCGGCGGGCTGATCGTGCTGGCCGAGCACGAGCAGGAGAAGTACGGCAGCAACCTGGCCGACCTGCTCGCCCGCTTCGGGATCACGGTCGAGCACGCGACCGTGCAGGACCCCGGCAACTGCCACAACACCGTGGCCACCTGGATCCTCGGCGTCCCCACCGCGCAGGCCGTGACCGCGCAGGGCGGCGTGGCCCAGGATCTGCTCGCCGAGGTCAGGCGGGCCTGCTTCTACCGCGCCGGGACGCTCGGCGTGCCCGCCGGGGCGGACGTCCTGTTCACGACCTCCGGGTCCGCCGACCCCGCGAACGCCCCGCTCGTGGCCGCCGTACGGCACGGCCGGGGCCGGGTGGTCGTGCTGGCCGACTCCGACCTGTTCGGCGACGACTCGATCCGTGACTACGACCACGAGAAGCTGTGGGGCAACCTGGTGACCTGGGCCGCCCGCGTGCCCGAGGCGTCCGGCGCCGCCGGCGCGTCCCGCCCCGAGGTGGCGGAGGAGTTCGCCCGGCTGAAGGCCGCCGTCGAGCGGCTGCGCCCGCTCCAGGCCAAGGACGGCTCGATCACCGGCGACCACGACGAGGCCGTGGCGTGCATCAGCGAGATCGTCGATGGCGTCGGCCGGCTCGCGCCGCACTTCCCGCACGACGCCGAGTATCTCGACGCGGTGATGAAGGACTTCCGCGCGTGGGTGTCGGCCGGTCTCGGCGTGCCCGACTTCCTCGACTCGCTGAACGCCTTCCACCCCGACGCCCAGCGGATCGACGGCCTGGAGCACCTGGTCGTCTTCCCGATGTACACCCAGAACGGCAACCCCAACCGCAACGTCGAGGCGGTCTGGATCAAGGTCGTGTGGCCGGAGTGGCTGGCCGAGCTGGAGCGGGGCGGCTACGACAACCCGATGTTCGTGCCGATCGCGTTCCAGGACTTCACCTCCGGCTACGACACCAACTCGGCCGTGCTGTTCCCCGAGACCGTCGCCGTGCGGCAGACGCCGCCGCGCTTCACCTGGGGCGGCATCTTCTGCGACCGCGAGGCGGCCCGGTTCCGCCGGGTCAGCGAGGCCGCGGCGGCCACGCTGAAGCTGGAGCTGCCGCCGGACGCCGCCCGGCTGCTGGCGTCCCAGGACCTCGCCCAGGACACGTTCGTGCTGTGGGACCTCGTCCACGACCGCACGCACAGCCACGGCGACCTGCCGTTCGACCCGTTCATGATCAAGCAGCGCATGCCGTACTGGCTCTACAGCCTGGAGGAGCTGCGCTGCGACCTCACGGCGTACGGCGAGGCCGTGAAGCTGGAGGCGGCGGGCGTGCCGCACGCGCGGTACGTGCAGTACGCCATCCTGTTCGACCGGCTGTTCCGCTTCCCGATCACGGGCGAGCGGGTGCGCAACTACGACGGCCTCGGCGGCCAGCTGCTGTTCGCCTACCTGCACCGGCAGGGCATCGTGCGGTGGACCGACAACCGGCTCTCGATCGACTGGTCGCGGGTCGCCGACGGCGTCGCCGACCTGCGCGGCGAGGTGGAGAAGCTCTACCGGGACGGCATCGACCGGTCCAAGCGCGCGCACTGGCTCGCCGCCCACGCGCTGGTCGCGACGTACGTCGAGCCCGACCCGGCCTCGGTGTGGAAGCGGGGCGTCGAGGCGCTGCCTACGGAGCAGAAGGCCATGGTCGACGCCGTGCTGCCCGACGAGTTCCCCCTGAGCATGTTCTACGAGGCCCTGCGCCGTAAGCTCACCGACGTGGTGGAGTCGACCCGGGGCATCCGCGCGTGAGCGGGGCCGGAGAGGAGCGCGCGATGAGCAGGGTGATCCTGGTCACGGGGGCGGGCGGCCCGGCCGGCCGTGCCGTCGTCGGCAAGTTCACCGAGCTCGGGGACACCGTCGTCGGTGTGGACAAGTCGGGCGCCGAGGGGTGCCTGGCCGTCGACCTGCTCGACCGGGACGCCGTACGCGGCCTGGCGGAGCGGGTGCGGGCCGAGCACGGCCGGGTGGACGGCGTCGTCCACCTGGTCGGCGGCTGGCGCGGGTCGAAGACCTTCGCCGACACCTCGCTCGACGACTGGGACCTGCTGCACGACCTGCTGATCAGGACCCTGCAGAACGTGTCACTGGAGTTCGAGCCGCTGCTGCGGGCGAGCGGGGACGGCCGGTTCGTGATCGTGTCGGCCCGGGCGGCCCAGAAGCCGACCCAGGGCGGCGCGGCCTACGCCGCCGCCAAGGCCGCCGCCGAGGCGTGGACCCTGTCGCTGGCCGACGCGCTGAAGGACACCTCCGCCGCCGCGGTGGTCCTGGTGGTCAACGCGCTGGTGCACGATGAGATGAGGGCCGCGAACCCGGACAAGCCGTATCGGACCTTCACCGACGTGAAGGACCTGGCGGCAGCGGTCGCGGGCCTGTGGGACGAGGAGCCGGCTGCGGTCAACGGCCGCAGGATCGACCTCACGCCCTGATCTACGCTGCCGATCCGGACCCGCGGCCGGCCTGACCGGGCCGGCCGCGGGCCCGAAACCGCGATGGGGAGACATCTCGTGACAACCGATGCCGTACGCCGGCACGACCCGGCGAGCCGGACGTTCGCCAGCGACAACTACGCGGGGGTGCACCCCGAGGTCCTGGAGGCGATCGCCCTCGCCAACGGGGGACACCAGGTCTCCTACGGCGACGACGTCTACACCGAGGCGGTCCGGGGCGTCTTCCGCAGGCACTTCGGCGAGCAGGCCGAGGTGTTCCCCGTGTTCAACGGCACGGCGGCCAACGTCGTGTCGCTGCGCTCGATGTGCGCGCGCTGGGAGGCCGTGGTCTGCCCCGAGACCGCGCACATCAACACCGACGAGGGGGGCGCTCCCGAGGTCACCGGCGGGCTGAAGCTGCTGACCGTGCCGACCCCGGACGGCAAGCTCACGCCCGGCCTGATCGACCGGCAGGCGTGGGGGTTCGGCGACGTGCACCGGGCGCAGCCCCGGGTCGTGTCGATCTCCAACGCGACCGAGCTGGGCACGCTCTACACCCCGGCCGAGATCAAGGCGATCTGCGACCACGCCCACGAACTGGGGATGTTCGTCCACCTCGACGGGTCGCGGATCACCAACGCCGCCGCCGCCCTGGACGTGCCGCTGCGCGCCCTGACCACGGACGCGGGGGTCGACGTGCTGTCGTTCGGCGGCACCAAGATCGGGCTGCTGCTGGGCGAGGCCGTCGTCGTGCTGAACCCCGAGGCGTCGCGGGGCCTGCCGTACCTGCGCAAGACGAGCATGCAGCTCGCCTCGAAGATGCGGTTCGTGTCGGTGCAGTTCGAGGCCCTGCTCGGGGGCGACCTGTGGCTGCGCAACGCCCGCCAGGCCAACGCGATGGCCCGGCGGCTCGCCGGCGCCGTACGGGACCTGCCCGGGGTGACCGTGCCGCGCCCGGTCGAGGCCAACGCGGTCTTCGCGGTCCTGCCGGCCGACGTGGCCGACCGGCTGCGCAAGCGGTTCCGGTTCTACAACTGGAACGAGCAGGTCGGCGGGGGCATGGTCGAGGTGCGGTGGATGTGCGCCTTCGACACCACCGAGGCCGACGTGGACGCGTTCGCCGCGGCGCTTGCCGAGGAACTGCGCGCCTGACTTCGCATACGAGCCGCGGCGGCCGGAGGACGTCTCCCCGGCCGGCCGCGCCCGGCCGAGATCAAGGACCTGGAGTGACGACCGATGAGAGGTCCGGCCTGGCGGGAGCCTCCCGGCTGGGCCACGCCATGTCGTCGACCGCCAGAAACGGCTCGTCCGCCACGCTCGCCGGGGTCACTCCGGTGAACTCCATGATGTCTCGATGCAGGTGGGACTGGTCGGCGTAGCCGGCCTCCGCTGCGACTCGGGCGGCGCTTCCACCCGCGACCAGGCGGTGGGCGGCATGGTCGAAGCGGACCAGCTTCGCGGCGCGCTTGGGCGGCAGGCCGATCTGCGAGTGGAACCGGGACCACAGCCGCTTACGGCTCCATCCCAGTTCGGCGGCCAGCCGGTCGACCCGGACCAGGCCGTGGCCGCCGACGATCCGGCGCCAGGCCCAGCCCACCTCCGGGTCCACCGGCGGCCCCGCCTCATGCCGGCGGACGAGCAGCGCGTCGGTCAGCGCGAAGCGATCCTCCCAGGAGGAGGCGTCGGCCAGCCGCTCACGGATCCGCGACGCCTCGCGGCCCCACAGGTCGTCGAGGGCCACCACGGCCCCGTCGAGGTCGGCGGGGGAGACGCCCAGAATCGCGCGTGCGACGACCGGGGACAGGCGCACCTGCACGCACTCGACGTTCTCACCCCGCGCCCAGGCCGCGCCGCCGGACCCGAGCCCGGGCCCCGCGACGAGACTTCCCCGCTGCTGCCGCCCGGCGGCGTAGTCCAGGACAGGCGAACCGGTGCCGAACTCCAGGAGCAGCGTCACGGCCGGGTGCGGGACCATCCGGAGCGCGTCCAGGTCACCGACGCGGAACCCGGCCATGGTGACACCGGCCACCCGGCTGGGCCGCCGCGGGCAGGCGACGTCCCACACCGCCTCACCGTGCACGAATGTCGACACGGCTGCCAGGCTATTCGAGCACCCAACTGATATGCGGGCGGGGAACATTCGTCCAAGACACCCGCGTGCACCGGCGGCGACAGTGGGCGCATGACTGTTTTCGACGGCAAGCGTCATGTGGACGGCGATTCCACCGAGAGTTCGACGCTGTCCCTGGACGACGGCGACATCCACGTGTGCCAGGACGGCCCCCGCGACGCCCCCGCACTCCTGCTGATCCACGGGTCCGCCTCCTCGACCCGCTCGTGGGACTGTCTGGTTCCGCTGCTGACCGGAGCGCATCGCGTCATCCGGATCGACCTGCTCGGGCACGGCCGCTCGGCCAAACCGGCCGGCCCGAGCTACGCGCTCCCGGACCAGGGACGCCGGGCCGGCGTGGCACTGGACCGGCTCGGCGTCGAGCGCGCGATCGTGGTCGGTCATTCCAGCGGCGGCGCGGTCGCCACCGCTCTCGCCGAGCAACGACCCGGCCTGGTGACCGCGCTCGCGCTCATCAACACCGGACCCGGCATGCACGCCTTCATCGCACCGGAGTCCGCCGCGATCGCACCGTCGCAGTGGCCGCCGACAGACGAGCAGATCCGCCGGTTCGCGAGCACCGGTTTCAGCCGCGAGGGCTATCGGATCCCGCAGGAGCTGCTGGACGAGGTGCGCGTCATGACCTACCACACGCTCACCGCGACGATGCGGGGCACCCGCGACTACCTGGAGCAGCGGGCGCTTCCGGATCGGCTGGCGGTCCTCGGCAAACCGCTACTGGTGATCTTCGGCGAGGACGACCGCAGATGGCGATCCTCATCCGCCGCCGACTACCGGACGGTTCCGGGCGCGGAGGTCGAGTTGCTGCCCGGTCTCGGACACTCACCCATACTCGAGGACCCGGCGCGGACCGCCGGCCCCCTGCTGGCCTTCACCGCGATCCACGCCGCGCGGCACTGAACGAGACCGCCGGACCGGCCGAAGAGGGTCGCCGGAGAGGGTCGCCGGAGAGGGTCGCCGGAGAGGGTCGCCGGAGAGGGTCACGGTGCGGGGAGCGGCTGGGCTCCCCGCTTGGCCAGCAGGTCCTTCATCGTGCGGATCTCGGCGTTCTGGCCGTCCACGATGTGCTGGGCGAGGGCGCGCACCTCGTCGCGGTCCGACAGCCTGAGCAGGCCCTCGGCCATCTCCACGCCGCCCTGGTGGTGGCGGATCATGAGCTGGAGGAAGAGGATCTCGGCGTCCCTGCCGGTGGCCTGGCGGAGCCGGTTCATCTCCTCCTCGGTCGCCATGCCGGGCATCGTGCCGGGCATCGTGCCGGGCGTCGCCGCGGTCGTGGCCGCCCCGCCGTGCCCGTGCCCGGCCATCCAGGCCATCGCCGGGCGGCCGGAGCTCTGGTCCAGTCCCCACTGCTGCAGCCAGCCCATGAAAATTCCACGCTGGGTGCTCTGCGTCGTGATGATGTCGTACGCCAGGCTGCGCAGCGGCTCGTCGGAGGTCTTGTCCCTGAGGATGAAGGACATCTCCACCGCCTGCGCGTGGTGGACCCCCATGTCCCTGGCGAACCCGGCCTCGGGGGAGACGTCCCCGGGCGTTCCCTGCCTGGTGAAGAACACCACGAGCGCCGCCGTCGCGAGGAGGACGGCGACCAGCCCGAGCACGGGGAGGCGGCGCCGGGCCGGGGGAGCGGTCTCCACGGGAGCGTCGATGTCAGTGCTCACCGCCCACAGGCTACTCGCCACAGCCGTCGCTCTGCCCGAAGCAATACCTTTAGCCACTATTCTCCATACGCAGCGGGGGTGTCAGTGATCAGCGGATGGAGGAGCGATGACCAAGGAGAAGGCGCAGGCGAGGCGTGAGCACCTCGCCCGCATGCGCGCCGAGCAGAAGCGCAAGGAGCGGCGCGCCGCGCTTCTCATGTGGGGGATAGGCGGCCTCGTGATCGTCGTCCTCGTCGCCCTCGTCGCCGTCTACGTGGTCAACGACCGCTCGGCCAAGTCGCTCAGCGCCGTCAAGACCTACACCTACAAGGGCTCCGACCACTCCTGGAACAAGGTCTCCTACAAGGAGACGCCGCCCGTCGGCGGCCAGCACAACTTCTACTGGCAGAACTGCGGCATCTACGACAAGCCCATCCACAACGAGCACGGCGTCCACTCGCTGGAGCACGGCGCGGTGTGGATCACCTACCGGCCCGACCTGCCGAAGGCCGAGGTGGACAAGCTCAAGAGCATCGCCTCCGCCGACTACATGCTGCTGAGCCCCTACCCGGGCCTGCCGTCCAAGATCGTCGCCAGCTCCTGGAACCACCAGATCACGCTGGACTCCGCGGACGACCCCCGCCTGCCGGAGTTCGTCAAGAAGTACAAGCAGAACCCGACCACCACCCCCGAGTACGGCGCCTCCTGCTCGGGCGGCATCGGCACCACCGAGGAGCAGCCGCTCCCGCCGGCCCAGCAGGAGACGACGCAGGAGCCGATGCCGAGCACGGCCCCGTCCTCCTGATCCGCCCGTCCTCCTGATCCGGACGTCCCCTGGCCCCGCTCAGGGAACCAGCACGCGGTCCACGGGCACGGCGGCCTCCAGCCCGTGGGCCTCGGCGACCGGGCGGCTCGTGAGGTGGCCCTGGTGGGTGCTCAGACCGAGGGCGAGCGCGGGGTCGGCGGTCAGCGCCTCGCGCCAGCCCAGGTCGGCGATCGCCAGGGCGTACGGCAGCGTGACGTTGGTCAGCGCGTACGTCGAGGTGTGCGGCACCGCCCCCGGCATGTTGGCGACGCAGTAGAACACCGAGCCGTGCACGCGGTAGACCGGGTCGGCGTGGGTGGTCGGCCGCGAGTCCTCGAAACAGCCGCCCTGGTCGATGGAGATGTCCACCAGCACCGACCCCGGCTTCATCCTGGAGACGAGGTCGTTGCTCACCAGGGTCGGCGCCTTGGCGCCCGGCACGAGCACCGCGCCGATCACCAGGTCCGCGTCCACCACCGCCCGCTCGATCTCGTACGCGTTGGACGCCACGGTCTGGCATCCTCCCCGGAAGACGAGGTCGGCGTGGCGTAACCGGTCGACGTCGCGGTCGAGCAGCAGCACCTGGGCCCGCATGCCCACGGCGACCGCGGCGGCGTTCATGCCCGACACGCCCGCGCCGATCACCGCCACCTTGGCAGGGTAGGTGCCGGGGACGCCGCTCATCAGCACTCCGCGCCCGCCGCCCTGGCGCATGAGGTGGTAGGCGCCCACCTGCGGCGCCAGCCGCCCGGCGACCTCGGACATGGGCGCGAGCAGCGGCAGCGTGCGGTCGGGTTTCTGCACGGTCTCGTACGCGATGCCGGTTACGCCCGACTCCAGCATGGCCCGCGTGCAGGACTCCGAGGCGGCCAGGTGGAGATAGGTGAACAGCACCTGGCCCTTGCGCATCCGGTGGTACTCGTCCGGCACCGGTTCCTTGACCTTCAGGATCAGGTCGCCCTCGGCCCACACCTCGTCCGCGGTGCCGAGGATGACGGCCCCCGCCGCGGCGAAGTCCTCGTCGGGGATCGCCGACCCCTGTCCCGCGTCCTTCTCGACGAGGACCCGATGACCCTTGCGTACGAACTCGTTGACCCCCGCGGGTGTGAGCGCGACCCGGTACTCGTGCGTCTTGATCTCTCGGGGAACTCCCACCTTCATCAGAAACCTCCGAGTAAACCCGTACCGCTTCCACCCGCTCCCCGAACAGGCCGCCGAGCGTGCTCGGACGTTCGGGTGCGTGCGACTGGTCTGCCCATGACCGGGACGTCAACGCCGCGAAGAACATCCTCGCCGCCGGGTCGGCGGAGAGGTAAAAGGCCTGTGGAGCTGGCGTAAGACCGCAACGAGAGTCCTCTCGGACGAGGCGACCGGCAGTGAAGCGGAAGCCTGACCGGTGACGGCTGGATCCCCCTCGTTCACGAGGGAGACCATGTCAAGTCTTCACTTGCTCCCAACGTCTGGAAATCGGGCAATGGGCGACCATTTGGCGGATATTCATGACAAATTGTCAAGAAAAGAGCGTGTTGGGCGTTCCATGGTCGGCCGGTTACCCGCAGTTGGCAGACCTCGGTAGGCTCTGCGAGCGGTGTAAGGGATCGAGGTGGGAATGCACAACGCGCCCGTGCCGGGAGACGAGGAGCCCGGCCCGCGGCCCGGCGGCCTGACATCGGGAGCCGAGACGGCGCCCATGCCGAAGGCGGTCGGCCCAGAGGACCGCGGCGGCGTGCCCGCCGAGATGCCGGGTGGATGGGGCGGCTGGTTCGGCGACCCGTCCGGCGGGTCAGGAGCTGCGGGAGAGACGGCCGTTCTGCCCGCCGCCGGTGGCGGACCTGACGGCATGTACGGCGGGCCCGTGGGCGGGCCCGATGAACCCGGTGAATTCCGTGAACCCCGTGAAACCGGTGAACGCGGCGGACACGGTGACCCGTGGAGCGGGCCGGCCGGCGCGCCCGGTGAGCGCGGCGGGCTCGGCGATCCGCTCACTGATCCGCTCACTGACCCACTCGGCGGCCCGGGTGGCGTGCGCGGTGAGCGTGGCGGGTTCGACGACCCGCTCACTGATCCACTCGGCGGCCCGGGTGGCCTGCGCGGTGAGCGTGGCGGGTTCGACGACCCGCTCACTGATCCGCTCGGCGGCCCGGGTGGCGTGCGCGGTGAGCGCGGCGGGTTCGACGACCCGCTCGGTGTGCGCGGTGAGCCGGGTGAGCTCGGTGACCCCCTCCGCGACACGCTGGCTGTGCCGGGTGGTGGCGGTGGGCCGGCGGATCTGCTCGGTGCGCCCGGTGGGCCGGGTGGGCCGGATGACCCGCTCGGTGGGCCACGTGGAGCCGGTGGGCCAGGTGACCCGCTGGGTGTGCCCGTTGATCCCCTCCGCGCCCCGCTCGGTGCGCCCGGTGAGCCAGGCGGGCCTGCTGGATCCGGTGACCCGCCCGGTGTGCCCGGTGGACCCGGTATGCCCGGGGGGCCCGGCGGCACCCCTGGTGTCTCCGCTGCTCCCGCTCCGCCCGGTGGGCCGGTAGAGCGTGTGCCGGGTGCGCCCTCAGGCGGGGCCGAAGGGCCTGGTGACGGGCCGTCCGCCCCCGCCGCGCCCGCCGCCCCCACCGGCCCCACGGAGCCGAGGGCGGCCAGGGGGACCACGATCGCTCTCGTCGTGGCGCTCGTGCTGGTGGTCGTCATGTCCGGCGTCCTCGGCGCCGTCGCCGTGGTGATGACCCGCAACCCGGACGCCCCGCCGCTCAAGCAGACGCCCGTACGCACCCTGCTGACGCCCGTGCACTTCGCCCCCGTCACCGGGGTGGGACCGGCGCCCTGCAGCGGAACAGACGCGATCCCGGACGACAAGGGCACCGCCTGCTACCAGCTCGACCCTGGGGTCACGGTCACGACCGTGCAGAAGATCGAGGAGGTGACGGACAGCGACGGCACGTACTCGATCCGGCTCGTGCTGTCCCCCTCGAGCCAGGAGCAGATCGCCGCGCTCACCCGCGAGACGGTCAAGCAGCAACTCGCGATCGTGGTGGGGGAGAAGGTGGTGGCCGCTCCGCGGGTGGCCCAGGAGATCACCCAGGACAGCCTCGGCATCGCCGGTTTCGACAAGGCGCAGGCCGACGCCATCATGGCGCTGCTGACCGGGTCCGCCCCCGCGGGCCAGCAGAACCCGGCGGCCTCGCCCTCCGCTCCCGCCGCCGGCCAGCCGGGCGGCACCCAGCCGGGCGGCACGCAGACGGGCGGCACCCAGCCTGGCGGCACCCAGACCGGTGGTACGCAGCCGGGCGGAACGGTGTACGAGGGGGGCCAGCCGGGCGGGACCCAGCAAGGTGGGACCCAGCAGGGCGGCGGGACCCAGCAAGGTGGGACGCAACCGGGCGGGACCCAACCAGGCGGTGGGACGCAACCGGGCGGGACCCAACCAGGCGGTGGGACGCAGCCGGGAGGCGTGCAGTCCGGCGCCGAGGGGTTCCAGTGAGCGGGCATCACGGCCCGGGCCGACGCTTCCGGACCTGAATCAGCCGGTCGGCGGCCCGGGTCTGCTCGGCGGCCCGCCATCCGCGGCCCGCCATCCGCGGGGCGGCGGCCGGTGCAAGCCGGGCTCAATCCGGGTGCAAGTAGATCCCTGTAACGTACGGCGCGTGTCAGCACGATGGTTGCGAGGCGCGGCCGCCACGGCCGTGACCGCCGCGTTCCTGGTCCCCGCCTCCCTGCTTCCCGCTTCACTGCTCCAGGCCGCCCCGGCCCTCGCACACACAGCGCAAGCCCCAGTACAGGCTCCTGTACAGGCCCCCGCCCGGGCCTCCGCGCACGGCACGGCCGCACCGGCGGCCGTCGCCAAGAAGCTGTTCAGCGCCTGGCTGCGCGCGGACCGGCACGCGGGCTACCGGGTCGCCACCCCGGGCGCGGTCTCCACGCTCTTCTCCTATCCCTTCCGGGCCCCGGACGAGTTCGCGGGCTGCTCGGGCAACGCCTGCCGGTTCGTCCACACCAGCGTCCGCGTGCCGGGCGGGCTCGGCGGGATCCTGATGATCGTGTCGGGCGCCAAGGTCACGAAGGTGTACGAGTCCCGCCATCTGGTGAAGCCGTCCGCCGCCGCCGGACACCTGTTCGACGCCTGGCGCAGGGGCGACCGCAACCGGGGCCTGGAGGTCGCCACGAGCACGGCGGTCAAGACCCTGTTCCGGGCGAAGTACGACCCGAAGGGCGTGAAGTACTTCTTCCAGGGCTGCAGTTCCGAGCCCAAGGGCTACAGCTGCGCCTACTCCTACGAGGGCGGCGGCATGTTCATGCACGTGCGGGGCTCGAAGAGCCGCGGCTACGAGGTGACCTCCATCGGCTACATCGCCGACTGACCCCACCCGACCGACTCCAGCCGACTGACCCCACCCGACCGACTCCAGCCGACCGACCCCCGGCCGACCGACTCCAGCCGACCGACCCCCGGCCGACCGACTCCAGCCGGCCGACCCCCGGCCGCGCCGAGTACGACGGCAGGGCTCAGCCGGCGACGGGCGCGAGCGCGATGTCCTCGGGCCTGATCGGGACACGGGGGAGGTCCAGCCCGGTCGCGGCCCTGACCGCCGCGGCCACCGCGGGGGTCGACGACAGGGTGGGCGGCTCGCCCGCGCCCCGCAGCCCGTACGGCGCGTGCGGGTCGGGGTTCTCCAGGATCGACAGCCGCATCGGCGGCATGTCGAGGATGGTGGGGATCAGGTAGTCGGTGAACGAGGGGTTGCGCACCCGGCTGTCCCTGACCTGGATCTCCTCCATCAGCGCCAGGCCCAGACCCTGCGCGGAGCCGCCGTGGATCTGCCCCTCCAGGGCCAGGGGATTGAGGATCTTCCCGACGTCCTGCACGGCGGCCAGCTCGACGACCCTGACCAGGCCGAGCTCGACGTCCACGTCGACCACGGCCCGGTGCACGCACAACGCGAGCTGGGTGTGGGAGTCCCCCTGACCGGTGACCGGGTCCATGGGGAACGTGGGCCGGTGCCGGTACTCCCGCGTCTCCTCGACCGGCCCGAACCGCTTCAGCACCTCCGCGAGCGACAGCCCCGGATGCGCCGCCCGCAGCGCGTCGAGGCGCGCCCGCACCGCCTCGCAGGCCGCCTTGACCGCCCCGCCGGTGACGTACGACTGGCGGGAGGCCGAGGAGGACCCGGCCGAGCCGACGGCGGTGTCCGCCGGGGCGATCGTGACCCTGCCGATCCCGAGCTCCGTACGCGCGATCTGGGCCTGGACGGTGACGAGCCCCTGGCCCACCTCGGCGGCGGCGGTGTGCACGAGCACGTGCGGCTCGTCCCCGGCCAGCTCGACCCGCACGCGGGCCGTCGAGTAGTCGTCGAAGCCCTCGGAGAAGCAGATGTTCTTGATGCCGACGCCGTAGCCCACGCCGCGCCGCACGCCCTCGCCGTGCGTGGTCTGCGCGACGCCGCCCGGCAGCAGGCGCAGGTCGGGCCCGCCCGCGGGTTCCGGCGGCAGCGGCATGGCGGCCAGCTCCGCGAGCATGTCCGCGAGCGGCGCGGGGCTGTCGATCACCTGCCCGGTGGCCAGGCGCGAGCCCTGCGACACCGCGTTGCGGACGCGGATCTCGACCGGCGAAAGCCCGCAGGCCGCCGCGAGGCGGTCCATCTGCGACTCGTACGCGTAGCACGCCTGGACCGCACCGAACCCGCGCATCGCCCCGCAGGGCGGGTTGTTCGTGTAGACGCCGTAGGCGTCGATCCAGACGTTGCCCACCTCGTACGGGCCGACTCCGAGCGAGGCGGCGTTGCCGACCACGGCGGGGGTGGACGAGCAGTAGGCCCCTCCGTCGAGCACGATCTCCGCCTTGACGTAGACGAGCCGCCCGTCGGCCGTCGCGCCGTGCTCGTAGCGCATCCGCGCCGGATGCCGGTGGACGTGGCCGAAGAACGACTCCTCACGGCCGTACACCATCTTCACCGGGCGGCCGGTCCGCAGCGCCAGCATCGAGGCGTGGACCTGCATGGACAGGTCCTCCCTGGCGCCGAACGCGCCGCCGACCCCGGCGAGCGTCAGCCGCACCTTCTCCTTCGGCAGGCCCAGGCACGGCGCCACCTGGTCCTGGTCGACGTGCAGCCACTGGGTCGCGACGAACAGGTCCACTCCGCCGTCCTCGGCGGGCACGGCCAGGCCCGACTCCGGCCCGAGAAACGCCTGGTCCTGCATGCCGACCTCGTACTCGCCGGTGACGACCACCTCGGCCTCGAAGGTCCGGCCCACCCTCACCGGCTGGTGCCGTACGAGGTTCCCCTCGGGGTGGACGGCGGGACAGGACGGGTCGAAGGCGGCCCGGCGGGCATCGGTCACCGCCTCGCGCTCCTCGTACTCCACGACGATCGCGGCGGCGGCACGGCGCGCGGTCTCCGGATGGTCGGCGGCCACGATCGCCACGGGCTCGCCCTGGTAGCGGACCTGGTCGACGGCGAGCACCGGCTGGTCGCGGCGCTCCAGCCCGTAGAACTTCTCGCCGGGCACGTCCGCGTGGGTCAGCACGGCGAACACGCCGGGCATCGCGAGCGCGGGGCCGGCGTCGACCGAGCGGATCCACGCGGACGGGTGGGGGCTGCGCAGGGTGGCGCCCCAGAGCATGCCCTCCAGCCACAGGTCCGAGGAGTACGCGAACTCCCCGGTCACCTTCAGCGTGCCGTCGGGGCGCGGCACGCTCTCACCGAGGCCCGAACGCCGCCCCGTCCCGCTCGCCGTCCCCGTCGCCGTCTCAGCCGCCGTCCCCGTCGCCGTCTCAGCCGCCGTCTCAGTCGCCGTCTCAGTCGCCGTCTCAGTCGCCGTCTCAGTCGCCGTCTCAGTCGCCGTCTCAGTCGCCGTCTCAGTCGCCGTCTCAGTCGCCGTTTCAGGCGCCATCCGCCGCTCCACCCTCGCAGTACAGCAACCCGGCGTGGGCTGGGCCTATCGGCGCGGCCATGAAACCCGGGGACGGACGGAGTCGATGCTTGTATATATCTCCAAATACGCTTCTGCCGTGCTGTTGCATGATCTGCTCGCCGCACCGGAACTGCGGCTCACCCTGCTGACGGGTGACGAGCGGCTGGACCGTGAGATCAAGGACGTGGTGATCACCGATCTGCCCGACCCGCGGCGGTACCTGTCGGGCGGCGAACTGGTGCTGACCGGCCTGATGTGGCGCCAGTCGCCCGCGGACTCCGCCCGGTTCGTGGACGCCCTGGCCGAGGCGGGCGTGGCCGCGCTCGGCGCGGGCGACGCGCGGCTCGGCACGGTCCCGGACGACCTGGTGGAGGCGTGCCGGGTGCGCGGGCTTCCGCTGCTCGAAGTGCCCGTCGAGGTGTCGTTCGGAGCCGTCACCGAACTCGTCGGCAGGCGCGCCGCCGCCGCCCGGGCGGGCGACCTGCGCGGCGCGCTCGGCCGGCACCGCAGGATCGTCGCGGCCGTGGCCGAAGGGGCCGGGCTCGGCGAGCTGTTCGCCCTGGTCGAGGCCGAACTCGGCGTCACGGCCGCCGTCGTGTCCGCCTGTGGCGCGGTCGTCGCGGGCGCCCTGGACGAGGATCAGGCCGTACGGCTGGCCCGCGACTACCTCGCCGCCGTCCGCCTGCCGGTCGTCGTGGACCGCGGCGGGCCGTTCACGCTGTTCGCCGTGGACCGCTCGCACCGGGCCGCCGGCTGGGCCCTGGTCTGCCGGGGCGAGGTCGACGTGGAGATCGGCTACGAGCTGGCGGCGTGCGTCGCGATGGAGCGGACGCGGGCGGAGGAGGGCCGCCGGGTGGAACGGCGGCTGGCCGAGCAGCTCATCGCCCTGGCCTGCGCGGGCGGCGACTTCGCGGAGCTGTCGGCCCGGCTGCGGACCTGCGGCATCGACCCCGCCGAGCCGTACGCCGTGGTCACCGCCACCGTGAGCAGGCGCGGGGCGACGGACGGCCCGGACCCCGCCCTGCTGGGCGGTCAGGTGACGGAGGAGCTGCTGGACCGCGGGGTGGTGGCCGCCGCGGGGGCCGACGCGTCGGTGGCGCTGGTCCCGCTGCGCGGTGACACCCACTGGGGCGACCGCGACGCGCTCGCGGCGCGGCTGCGCGCCCGTACGGCGGTGCTCGCCGGCGGGCTGCCCGCGATCACGGTGTCGGCCGGGCTGAGCGGCGCGCTGACCGGGCCGCAGGCCATCCGGGGCGGGGTGGAGGAGGCGGGCCACGCCCGGCGGATGGCCGAGGCGCGCGGCGGGGGAGTGGTCACCAGCGACGAGATCTACACCCACGCGCTGCTGCTGGCGACCGTGCCCGGCGACGTGCGGTCCTCGTTCGCCGGACGGCTGCTCGGGCCGCTGTTCGACTACGACCGGCGGCACGGCGCCGAGCTGGTGCGCACGCTCGGCGCCTTCCTCGACTGCACGGGATCGTGGAACGCCTGCGCCGAGCGGCTGCACGTGCACGTCAACACGGTGCGCTACCGGATCAGGCGGGTCGAGGAGCTCACCGGCAAGGACCTGTCATCCATGGCCGACCGCGTCGACCTCTTCCTCGCACTCCGCGCCGGCTGAGCCGTCCGCGATCCGCGGCGGGCCGTCCTGCGGGCTCTCGCCGAGCAGGGCGAGCTCCTCGCGGGCGAAGTCCACCCAGTAGCCGGCCCCGCACTCCTGCGCGACCGCCAAGGTCTCCCGCAGGTACTCGCGCGCCCTGTCGAATCTGCCCATGAGGCGTTCGGCCTGGCCCAGCCGGCCGAGGCACCTCGGTTCCATGCCGCGGAAGCGGCTCTCCCTCATGAGGACGAGGGCCCTCTCGTAGAGCTCAGCCACGGACCGGTGGTCGTCCTGCATCAGGTGCACCTCGGCCATGCCCATCAGCGCGTCCGCGCGGTGCATGACGTCCCCGGCCTCCTCCGCGAGCACCCCCATCTCGGTGTACGCCGCCCTGGCGGCCGCCACGTCCCCCAGGCCGAGCTGCGCCGAGCCGACGCACATGAGAGCGTGGCGTTCGCCCACCGCCGCGCCGATCTCCCTCGCGATGCGCAGTTGCTCCCGCGCCGACGACAGGGCCTCGTCGTGCACCTTGAGCGAGTTGAGCATGACGGCGAGGTTTCCCAGGGCCCTCATCCGGGAGAAGGGTTCCCCGAACGTACGCCGCAGGGCCACCTCGGCGCGCTGGTGGCGGAGGGCTTCCTCGTAGCGTCCGACATGGTCCAGGGCCTGCGCGAGGTAACCGTGCGCGAGGGCGGAGATCTCCTGGTCCCCGAGCCGATCGCCCACCTCGAGCGCCTGGCGGCTGAGGGTCAGGATGTCAGGGTGGTGGCCGATGTACACGAGGGGCCAGTGGAAGGAGAAGGCGAGGTGGGCGCCGGAACCCGCGAGGCAGGGGTTGCGGGACGCCATCGCCTGGGCCGCCACGGCGAGGACGTCGTCGCGTTCCCGCTCCAGCCACGCCGCCGCGTCCGCGCCGTCCTTCAGCCTGAAGGGTCCGAGCCTGGCGAACTCGTGCGGGGGATGCACCCGATGCGGGTCGATCAGTTTCATGGCCAGGCGTATGGTCGTGCCGTAAAGACCGATCACGCGGTCGAGCGCGTCGTCGCGGTCGCGCTCGCTCAGGCGCCGCTCGGCCAGTTCCATGGCGAAGAGCCGGACCAGGTCGTGCAGCCGGAACCGGCCGTGCTCGCCGGGTTCGGCCAGGTGAGCCCGGACCAGGCGGGCCACCGCCCGCTCCGCCTCGTCCAGCGGCACGTTGAGGAGGGCCGCCACGACCTCGGCCGTGGCGTCCGGCACGTGCGGGACGCCCAGGTGGCACAGGGCCGCGGCCGCCGCCCGGTCGAGCTGACGCGGGCCGGCCGCCAGCAGGTCGTGGCTGAGCTGGAGGCTGGCGCGGACCGCGACGTCGCCGGACTCCAGCTCGTGCAGCGCCCGCCGCTGGTCGCGCAGCCGGGAGTTCAGCTCCGGCAGGGACATGTGCCGGTTCTCCGTCAGGCGCGCCGCCGCGAGGCGCAGGGCGAGGGGCAGCCTGCCGCACAGGTCCGCCAGTTCGGCGGCGGCGGCCGGGTCGGCGGCGACCCGCTCGGCGCCGACCAGCTTCGCCAGCATGGTGACCGCCTCCGACCGCAGCATCCTGCCGAGGACGAGCTGGACGCAGTCGTCGGCCACCGCGAACGACTCCCGGCTCGTCACGAGCAGGGCGTTCCCGGCCGGCAGGCCCAGCAGAGGGCGGACCTGTTCGGGGCCCGCGGCGTCGTCCAGGACGATCAGCATGCGCCGCCCGAGCAGGCGGTCCCTGAGCATGCCGGCGGCTTCGCCGGGGTCGGACGGCACCGCCTCCGCGTGCACCCCCAGGTCCCGCAGCAGCCTGCCGAGCAGGTCGAGAGGGCCCAGCCGGGCGACCCCCGGTGTCGCGCCGAGCAGGTTCACATACAGCCGGCCGTCCGGGTAGTGGTCGCTCACCGCGTGCGCCGCGTGCACGGCGAGCGTGGACTTGCCCGCTCCGGCCGTGCCGGTGACGGCCACGACGGCCTGCGGGTCGGTGCCGTCCCAGGGCGCGAGCAGCGCCCGCAGGCGCACCAGCATCGCGGCCCGTCCGACGAAGACCCGGCTGCCGCGCGGAAGCTGGTGAGGGGCCCGGGCCGGCGGTGTCAGGGCGCTCTCCCCGGACGTACGGACGGCGAGGGAGGGGTCCGCGCGCAGGATGAGCTCGTACGCGCGCCGCAGGGATTCGCCGGGATCGACGCCGAGGTGTTCGGCGAGCAGAAGCCTGGTGTCGTGGAAGACCTCCAGCGCCTCCGCTTGCCGCCCGCAGCGATAGAGCGCGAGCATCAGCAGTTCCCGGGCGCGTTCCCGCAGCGGGTCCTCCGCGGTCAGCGCGGTGAGCGCGTCGAGCGACTCCTGGTGCCGGCCCAGCCGCAGCAGCGCGTCGGCGTGGTCCTCCCGCGCGGTCAGGCGCATGCCCTCCAGCCGGGCTCGTTCGGCCTCGCAGAAGGGGCCGGGAAGGCCGCCGAGCGCTGGGCCCGCCCACAGCCCCAGCGCGGCCTCCAGTTCGCGCAGCCAAGCCGGGAGGTCCTGCTTCCCCTGGTAACGGCGGGCCTCGGCGAGGCGCTGCTCGAAGTCCTCGGCGTCGGTCCGGCACGCGTCCCGCGCCAGCCGGTACCCCTGCGTCGCGTGGATCAGCATCGTGAACGGCCCGCGCCTGCCCCGCTCCGGTTCGAGCAGCCGCCTCAGCCCCGCCACATAGGTGTAGAGGCTCTGCTCGGCGGTCTTCGGGGCGGCGGCGCCCCACAGGGCGCCGATGAGCCTGTCCTTCGTGACGGCGTGGCCCGCCTGTGCGGCGAGCACCCAGAGGGTGGCCCGTTGCAGCGGCGGCCCCAGGTTCACCTGCCGGTCCTTCAACCACGCGGTCACCGGTCCGAGGACCCGGAGCCGGAGGCCGCCTTCGCCGAATTCACTGTGTACCGTCCCCATCGACGTCCTGTCCCTCCCTCGAACCGACGATCAGCCGGTGAGCGCCGCGTGAGCCGGTTGAGGCCGGGAAGGGGCCGAACCGGGGAAGGCCGTCTCGATGGCGCGCAGTTCGTCCTCCGCCAATCGGGAGAGTTCGGCGTCCCCGGACCGCTCCCGGATCCCCAGCGCCTCCCGGGCGTAGGCCAGTGCCTGCACCGGCTCGTTCAGGAGACGGTGCACCCTGGCGAGTACGGCGAGGCACTCGCACTCGCGGGCCCGGTGGCCGATCTCCCGGGCGAGGCGCAGGCCGCGCTCGAGGTAGGACTTCGCCGTTCGCAGATCACCGCCGTCCAGGCACAGCTCGGAGAGCAACGAGAGGCCGGCCGCTTCGTGGTAGCGGTCTCCCGCGGCCTGCGCGAGTGCGAGCGCCTCGCCGACCAGGCACATGGCCGCCGTCACGTCGCCCAGCTCCCGGCAGGCGGTCGCCCCGATCAGCAGCGAATGGCGCTCGCCGACCTCGGAGCCGATCTCCCTGGCGATCGCCCGCTGGGCCTCCGTCTGCTCACGCGCCTCCGCGTGCCGCTCGAGTTTGAGAAGGACGACGCCCAGGTTGCCCAGGGCACGCATCTCGCCGAACCGGTCGCGCAGCGCGCGTCTCAGCTCGAGCTCGGCCTGCTGGTGCAGCAGGGCCTCGGCCCCCTTGCCGAGGTTCAGCAGCGCGTTGGCGATCTGGCCGTGAGCCAGGGACAGGATCTCCTGGTCGCCGGTTCGCTCGCCCACGGCCAGGGCCAGCCTGTTGAGCTCGCGCTGCTCGCGGCGGTGCGCGCCCCTCGTCAGCTGCCAGGTGAGGGAGAACCCGACGTAGGCCCCCAGGCGTGCGACCTCGTCGTCCTCGCTCGGCATCGCCTGCGCGGCGGCGGCGACCACGTCCGCCAGCTCCTCCTCCAGCCAGTTCCTGGCCTCGTCGGCGGTCCCCAGCGCGAGCGGGCGCTGCGGCACGCCGGGCCAGGGAAGCTGGACGCGGTGGGGATCGAGCACCGTGCTGGCGTGGCGTGCGGTCGCGCCGAAGAAGCCGAGCGCGCCCAGGAGCGCGTCCTTGCGGGCCTCCGGCGTGAGCCGGGCGTCCGCGAGCTCGATCGTGAACAGCCGTACGAGGTCGTGCGGGCGGTAGCGGCCCAGTCCCGAGATCTCCAGCAGGTGTGCGCGTGCGAGGCGGTCGAGGGCACGCTCGGCGGCGTCGACAGGCTCGCCGAGGAGGGCGGAGACCAGCTCGGGGGTCACGCTCGCCACGTGCAGGACGCCGAGGTGGCACATGGTCCGCGCGGCCAGCCGATCGAGCTCGCCGCCGTGGGCCAGACCCTCGTAACTCAGCTCCAGACCGGAACGGACGGCCCTCCGCCCCGATTCCAGCTCGTGCAGCGTACGCCGCCGGTCCTCCAGCCTCGTGGCCAGATCCCGCACCGTCCAGTCGGGGCGTTCGGCGAGCCGGGCGGCGGCCAGGCGCAGGGCCAGCGGCAGCCCGCCGCACAGGTGCGCCAGGCGGTCCGCGGCGGCCGGGTCCGTCGCGATCCGCTCCGCCCCGACGAGCTTCGCCAGCACGGTGACCGCCTCCGACCGCAGCAGCCTCCCGAGCACGAGCTGGACGCAGTCGTCGGTCACCGCGTGCGATTCCCTGCTCGTGATCAGCACGGCGTTGCCGGACGGCAGGCCCAGCAGGGCGCGGACCTGCTCGGGTCCCGCCGCGTCGTCGAGCAGGATGAGAGTCCTGCGTCCCTCCAGCCGGTCGCGCAGCACGGCGGCGGCCTCGTCCTCCTCGCACGGCACGGCGCCGCCCGGCAGCCCCAGGGCGCGCAGGAGCCTGCCGAGCACGTCGATCGGCTTCAGACGTTCGACCCCCGGCGTCGCCCCCTGCAGGTTGACGTACAGCTGCCCGTCCGGGAACGCGTGGGAGGAGGCGTGGGCGGCCTGTGCGGCCAGCGCGGACTTGCCCGACCCCGGGGCCCCGGTGATCGCGACCACCGCCTGCGGGGGTCCGCCGTCCCACGGAGAGAGCAGGGATCGCAGGCGGACCAGTTCCTCGGCCCGGCCCACGAAACCGCTCACGGCCCGCGGCAACTGCCGGGGAGGCCGCGCCGAGGGCTCCGCACCGGGCGAGCCGCCCCTCGCCCGCGCGAGCGAGGGATCGGCACGCAGGATCAGCTCGTACCGTTCACGCAGGGTCTCGCCGGGATCCACCCCGAGCCGCTCCGCGAGCAGCCGCTTGACGTCCATGTAGACCTGGAGAGCGTCGGCCTGCCTGCCGCAGCGGTACAGCGCCAGCATGAGCAGGTCGCGGGTGCGCTCCCGCAGGGGAGCCTCCGCGGCCAGCTCGGCCAGCGCCGCCGCCGCCTCCTGGTGCAGCCCCAGGCCGAGCAGCGTGTCGGCGTGGTCCTCCCGCGCCGACAGGCGCAACTCCTCCAGCCGGGCCCGCTCCGCCTCCGCGAAGGGGCCGGGGATGCCGCACAGGGCGGGCCCCGACCAGCATTGCGCGGCGGCCTGCAGCGCGCGCAGGCTGCCGTACGGGTCACCGGCGCCGCGCAGCCGGCGGGCCTCGGTGAGGTGGTGTTCGAAGTCCTCGACGTCCACCTCCACGGTCTCGCGCTCCAGCAGGTAGCCGCGGGACCGGTGCGGCAGCACGACGTAGGGGCCCCGCCGGCCGGCCTGGGGCTCCAGCGCCCGCCGCAGGCCGGCGATGTAGGTGTAGACGCTCTGCTCGGCGGTGTTCGGCGGACGCTCTCCCCAGAGTCCGTTGATCAGCGCGTCCCTGGTCGCGACCCGGCCGGGACGGGCGGCGAGGAGGCACAGGGCCGCGCGCTGCAGGGGCGGCCCGAGGTCGACGCTCCGGTCGCCACGCCACGCGGCCACGGGCCCCAGCAGCCGCAGACGGCACAGTGAGTGCCGGGACGCTCCCCGCTCTATTGCGTTATGCATAGGGTTGTCGGACTCCCCTGGTAACGGCACGGATGGGTTCCGCGGGCACCATGAGGAGCCGGAATCACACTCCCATGCTCGGGCCATGCGCTGAGTAGCGATTGCGCATGCAGGCCGTAGCCCCCAGAACTGCGGCTTTGCGATGACATCCCCGATTGGCCGGTTCTGCGCGCATCCTCGAGGCAGCTTCCGGCCTAACTTCAATATGCCATCACATATCTATATTTTGTCTAGATACCGGAATGAGAAGTGTCCGTCTCCGCTGCCCGCGGACGTCTCGGCTGAGTGGCCGAACCCCTGTGACCGGCGCGAACGGCGGCTCGCCGGGCCGGTGGGCGGACGGGCGCCGGCGGGTGGGCACCCCGCGGCCGGGCGGCGGGATCGCGCTGTCCGTACGGGCCCGTCTTCGCGGCCGCGCGGGGGACGCGCGCCGCCGGGACGGACATCGGGGTGGGGGCGCACCGCCGGGCACGACGGCCCGGACGCGCCGGCATGGCCGGGGCGGGCGATCGGGCGGCGGCCCGGGCGGTCGCGCCCTGGAAAGGCGACGGTCCGCGAAGCGGGGCCGATCGGGCGGCGAGCATGCGCCGGAAAAGCCCATTGCCCGGCCCGCGCTCATTGCGAATCACTCCGGCGACGTGATTTCATCGTCATGAAACCGGGTGAGATTACGGGAGATTTTCGTTATTGGGAGCGGTGGCGCCGAATGATGGAATTGCCTGAGCGCCGAGAACCGCCGGCCCAGTTTTCGGCCTAGTTTTCGGCCGAGAACCGCGGGGCCGGGTCGTCATTCGCGGGGCGGCCTGGCCGGCCCCTTGGGCGGAGGGGGTAAACGCCGGGACCGGCCAGTGTCCTGGATCATCGCTGCCGGAGAGTGGCTCCCGGTACGCAGCCACGACCGGGTCAGCAGCAGGCGCTGCCGTTCCCGTAGGAGATGAGGGGAGACGTGGAGCGGTCGGTGGTCGTAGCATTGGCCCCAGTGGCCACTACGGCCGGAATTAGGACGCTAAGTAGACACAAGGCTAGGCGGCGCACGGTGGATCTCCCATCGATTCGACTGTCGGGCCTACAATATTTCAAGAGGTGCCAATGGCCGCGCAAGATCTCGTCGGGCAGAGAATCAAGGCGATTCGTCGGCAGCGTGGGCTCTCCCAGGCGCAGCTCGCCCACCCCGAGCTTTCCGACAGCTACGTGTCCCTGATCGAGAGCGGCAAGCGCACCCCCACTCCCGCGGTCCTCGAACTGCTCGCGCAGAAGCTCGACTGCTCCCTCACCTACCTGGTCAACGGAGTGACGGCCGAGCAGATGGAGGACCTCGAAGTCGGCCTGAGCTTCGCCCGCATGGCGCTGGAGAACGGCGAGGTCGCCGAGGCCCGCCGCAGGTACGCCGAGCTGCTCGCCGACGGCAACCTCCTGGGTCTCACCTCGATGCGGGTGGAGGCGCGCCACGGTTACGCGCTGACGCTGGAGGCGTGCGGCGAGCTCGGCGAGGCGATCTCGGTGCTCAACGAGCTCAACGACGCCGAGGCCGACGCGCTGACGCCGGAGCGCAAGGTGGCCGTCGCGCTCGCGTTGTCCCGCTGCTACCGCGAGCGCGGCGACCTCTCGGCCGCCGTCCAGATCGGCGAGCAGGCCCTCGGCAGCCTCTCCAAGGGCGGCTGGAACGACGATCTCGTCGAACTCGGCGCCACACTGTTGTTCGCCTACGTGGTGCGAGGCGACCTGCTGCGCGCGAGCCACTTCGCCGGCGAGCTGCTCGCCGTGGCCGAGACCCTGGGCACGCCGAGGGCGACGGTCGCCTCCTGCTGGAACGCCGCGTTCGTGGCCGAGCAGGCGGGACGCGGCGACGACGCCATCGCCCTCATCGAACGTGCGCTCGCCATCCAGTCAGAGACGGGTGAGCCCCGCAATATCGCCAGGCTCCGCCAGGCCTATGCGTTCATGATGCTGCGGATCCACCCGGAGCAGGCGGAGACGGCGCGCGACCTGCTGCTGAGGGCTCTGCGCGAGCACGAGGAGTCCGCCACCAGCAAGTTCGACAAGTCGCGCGTCTTGATCGTGCTCGCGTTGGCGGAGGTCATCCTCGGTCGCCCGGACAAGGCGCTGGAGTGCGCGCGGGCCGCCGCCGAGCACGTGGACGGCACCAAGGGCGACCAGCGCACCGACGCCCACATCCTCCTCAGCCAGGCCCACCACCTGCTGCACGAGGACCTGGAGTCGGTGGCCGAGCTCGACGTGGTGAGCCGGTGGCTGGACGACGTGCCGCCCACGCGGAAGACCGCCGAGGACTGGATGACCGTCGCGGAGATGCACCGGCGGCTGGGCGACGACGTGCAGAGCGTGGCCGCCTACCAGCGCGCCCTCGCCTGCGCGGGTCTCTAGCCGCGCGCCTTCGACTGGATCCGAGAACGGGATGCTCTTCGCGCCGGGCCTCCTACGGAGGTCCGGCGCAGGGGGTCCGCGTACAGGGGTTCGGTGTGCGGGGTTCGGTGTACAGGGTTCGGCGAGGGAATCCGGCGTGATCCCCAGTCTTACGGTGCGGAGTATGGACCGGACCCCCGCGTCGGTAGCCTGGGAGGTGCCATGAAGAGACCCTTCCTCGCCGCCTTCGCCGCGCTCGTGGCGGCTTTCCTGCTGTGCGCCGCGCCGGCCCTGCCGGCCCAGGCGCACACCTCGCTCAAGAGTAGCGACCCGCAGAAGAACGCCCAGGTCAAGACCTTGCAAAAGGTCACGCTCGAGTTCGCGGACTCCGTTCAGTTCCCGGTCGTGGTCGTCCGCGGCGAGGACGGCAAGCGCTACGAGAAAGGCGCCCCGGTGGTGGACGGGCCGAAGGTCACCGAGGCGGTGACCGAGCCGGTTCCCCCGGGTCGCTACACGATCGCCTGGCGGGTGGTCTCTCCTGACGGGCACCCGCTCGAGGGGGAGATCCCGTTCACCGTGGTCGGCGACCAGTCCCTGGGGACGGCGACCTCGGCGGCCGCTCCTGACAGCTCGTCCTCCGCGCCGGTTGCAGGCGCGCCCGCGACCGCACCGGCGGCGCAGGCCGGCGACGGCGGGCAGACGGGCGTTCCCGGGTGGATCTGGGCGGTGATCTTCGGGATCGCCGGCGTCGGTATCGGGATGTTCCTGAGCCTCCGGAAGAAGCCGTGAACAGGGCGGTGCGCCTGACCGGCGCGGCGCTCTGCGCGGCCGCCGGCGCACTCGTGATCGCGATGGTGCTCGGCGGCGCCGCGACGCCGCGGATCATCCCCGGCCTGCCCGACGAGGGCACCCTGACCCGGTGGATGCTGCCACTGTCGAAGCTCGCGATGGACGTCTCCGGCGTCCTGACCGTCGGGCTGCTGGCCGCGGCGGCGGCGTTCCTGCCCAGCGACAAGGGCCTGCTCGGCAAGCAGGCGCAAAGTTACGTGAAGGGCGCCTCGTGGTCCGCGCTGGCCTGGGCGGTGGCCGCGGCGGTGGCGCTGGTCTTCAGCCTGTCGGAGACCCTCGGCGCGCCGGTGGGGCAGATCCTCGCCGGCAACGAGCTCACCAGCTACGCCAGCCAGGTGCCGCAGGGCATCGCGCTGACCCTGGTCGTGCTGTTCGCCGTCGCCATCGCGCTGTTCGCCCGGGGGGCGATCACGGTGGGCGCCGCCGGAGGGCTGCTGGTCTTCGCGCTCGTGACGCTGCTGCCGCCCGCGCTCACCGGACACTCCTCCTCCTCGCCCAACCACGGGCTGGCCACCACCTCGGTCGCCATGCACCTGCTCTTCCTGGCGCTGTGGGTGGGCGGCCTCGGGGTGGTCTGCGTCCACGCGCTGCGCGGGCAGCCCAACCTGGACGTCGCCGCCGCGCGCTTCTCCCGCATGGCGCTGTGGTGCTTCGCCGGCGTCGGCGTCTCCGGGCTCGCCGCCGCCGCCTCGCGCCTCACCTCGATCGGCGAGCTGTTCACCTCGAACTACGGCCTGCTCCTGCTGGCCAAGATCGTCGCGTTCGCGGTGCTCGGGTTCATCGGGTGGCGCCACCGCGGCCGTACGCTGCCGAGGATGTCGGCGGGGGAGCCGCACGCCTTCCTCCGCCTCGCCCTCGGCGAGGTCCTGCTGATGGGGGCGACGATCGGCCTGGCCGTGGCGCTGTCCCGGACCGCCCCGCCGCCCGTCGACACGCCGGTCGACCGGGCCTTCGAGCTGCTCGGCTACCTGGTCCCGCCGCCGCTGACGCTCGGCAACCTGGTGACGCTGTGGTGGTTCGACCTGTTCTTCGCCGTGCTCGCCGTCGTCATGGCCGGTCTGTACGGCGCGGGGGTCGTCCGGCTGGCGCGCCGGGGCGACCGGTGGCCCCGGGGCCGCACGGTCAGCTGGTACATCGGCGTCGTCATCCTCGTCCTCAGCACGCAGAGCGGCGTGGCGCGTTACTCGCCCGTGCTGTTCAGCGTGCACATGACCGAGCACATGATCCTGTCGATGCTGGTCCCGATCTTCCTGGTGCTCGGCGCGCCGGTCACGCTGGCGCTGCGTGCGCTCAAGCCCGCCGCCCGCCGGGGCGACCGGGGACCGCGCGAGTGGATCATGGTGCTCCTGCACAGCAGGGTCATGAAGTTCGTCAGCCACCCCGCGATCGCGACGGCGATCTTCGTGGTGTCGACGTTCGCGCTGTACTTCACCCCGCTGTTCGCCGCGGCGATGGAGGAGCACCTCGGTCACATCGCGATGACCGTGCACTTCCTGCTGAGCGGCTCGCTGTTCTTCTGGGTGATCATCGGCGTGGACCCGGCGCCGCACAAGCTGCCCTACTACGGGCGGCTGCTGCTGCTCATGGTGACCATGCCGTTCCACGCGTTCTTCGGGATCGCCCTGATGAGCATGGGGACGGTGCTCGCGTCCGGGTACTACGACCAGCTCGGGCGCACCTGGGGCGCCTCCTCGCTGGCCGACCAGCAGGCCGGCGGCGGAATCGCCTGGGCCTTCGGCGAGATCCCCACGCTGATCGTGCTGCTCGCGCTCGGCTTCCAGTGGTGGCGCGACGACGAGCGCGTGGCGCGCCGGGCCGACCGGCGCGCCGACGCCGCCGCGGCAAGGTCAGGCGGCACCGGGGACGCGGAGCTGGACGCCTACAACGACTACCTCACGAAGTTGAACAAGCGGGACACGGCTGCCGAGTAGGCCGTCGACACCCGGTTGGTCGTCTCCCGCCGGAACCGCGCGGCGCCTCGCCGGAACCGGCGAAGCGCCGCGGGGTTCCAGGGCAGCTCTGGGGCGGTTCTAGGGCAGGGTGAGGATCTCGTGACCCGTATCGGTCACCACGATCGTGTGCTCGAACTGCGCGGTCCGCTTGCGGTCCTTGGTGACCGCGGTCCACTTGTCGGGCCAGATCTCGTAGTCGATCGTGCCGAGCGTGAGCATGGGCTCGATCGTGAACGTCATCCCCGGCGCCAGGGTCACCGACAGTGAGGGATCGTCGTAGTGGGGGACGACGAGCCCGGAGTGGAACGAGGCCCCGATGCCGTGCCCGGTGAAGTCGCGGACGACGCCGTAGCCGAAGCGCTTGGCGTAGGCCTCGATCACCCGGCCGACGATGTTGAGCTGGCGGCCCGGCGCGACCGCCTTGATCGCCCGCATCATCGCCTCGCGGGTGCGCTCGACCAGCAGGCGGGACTCCTCGTCGACCTCCCCGACCAGGAAGGTGGCGTCGGTGTCGCCGTGCACGCCGCCGATGTACGCGGTGATGTCCACGTTGACGATGTCACCGTCGCGCAGCACGGTGTCGTCCGGGATGCCGTGGCAGATCACCTCGTTGATCGACGTGCACAGCGACTTCGGGTAGCCGCGGTAGCCGAGGGTCGAGGGATAGGCGCCGTGGTCGCAGAGGAACTCGTGCCCGATGCGGTCGAGTTCGTCGGTCGTCACGCCGGGGGCGACGTGCCTGCCGACCTCCTCCAGCGCCTGCGCGGCGATCCGGCCCGCGATCCGCATCTTCTCGATGGTCTCGGGGGTCTGGACGTCGCTGTCGCCCTTCCTGGGCTCGGCCTTCCCCACGTACTCGGGCCGGGGGATGTGGGCGGGAACCTTACGAGTGGGCGAGATTCGCCCGGGGCGGAGCAGCGTGGTCATGCGGCCAAGTCTAGTTGCGCGTCAAGGGGGCACGATTAAGGGCGTGAGCGATCAATGGTGGTTCTGCCTGAAGCACATGAGCGTCGAGCCCGAGAAGGGCTGCCCGAACAAGGACCGGCTCGGCCCCTACGACTCCCGCGACGCCGCCGCCCACGCCCTGCAGACGGCGGCCGAGCGCAACGAGCGCTGGAGGGAGCAGGACAAGGAGTGGGACGACTGATCCCTGACCTCCTTTCCGGACCCGGTCCTCCGGCATTGACAGTTCACCGAGGCGCCATCCCCGACCGGTGCGTATGGACCGGAGCCGGGCGCTGTCCCCGTCGAGGTCGATGACGTGGTCGGAGCTGACGTGGTGGGTTGCCCGGAAGAGGGAGGGCTCTTACTGTCCCGGAGCCGGAGCCGGAGCCGGAGCCGGAGCCGGAGCCGGAGCCGGAGCGGCCTCGGCCGTGTGCCGGCGGGCCGCCGCGCGGCGGGCGACGAGCCGGCCGAGCGTCCACACGCCGATGCCGCTCCACACCAGGTTGAGGATCGCCGAGGGCCAGGCCGAGTGGTACGCGCTGTTGATCATCAAGGTGCTCGCCCCGCCGAAGTTGAGCAGCTGGTAGGGCAGGCCGTCCCCGGACATCCTGCGTGACGACACCATCGCGTACGCGAACAGGAGCACGACGGCGCCCGCGGTGCCGATGATCGTGATGAAGGTCGACATCAGGACGGCTCGCCGTCTGCGGAAATGGTCATGGTGCGATGATCCTGCCCGCGGAGAGCGAAGAGCAGGTGAAGGATTCTTGATCCGAACGTAAGATCTGCGGTACTGAGATCGACCCGCGGCGGCTGCGCGCGAGGTGCCCCGCTCCGGCCGGTGGGTGCCCGGTCACTCCGGCGGGGCCACAGTGTGCCCGTGCAGGAGGGATGCGAGCTCGGACCGGCTTCGGACGCCGGTCTTGGCGAAGACGGCCTTGAGGTGGTCCTGCACGGTGAACGCCGACAGGAAGAGAACCGAGCCGATCTCCTTGTTGGTGAGCCCCCGCCCGGCCAGCGTGGCGATCTGCCGTTCCCGGGCGGTGAGCCGGTAGGCGTCGGCGAGCAGCTCCATGATCTCGTGCGGGCGCGTCGCCTCCAGAATGACGGAGACCGAATCCTCCCCGAGACGCTCGGCGTGCGCCGTCAGCCATCGTCCCGTGCGGACGCGGATCCGGACGCGATGCGGGGCGCCGCAGGCCGCACGCCGGTGCGCCGCGTGCACCAGTGACGCCAGCGTGTACGGGAGATCGCCGAGGCGGCCGTCGTCGATCTCGTCGAGCAGCCGCCGGGCGGACGCCGACGTGTGCTCGACCACGACGGCGCCGGCCACCCTGCACAGCAGCAGGCCGGGCCCGTCGTCGCCGGTCGGCGGCCGTTCGGAGAGCACCGTGGCCCGGCGCAGTCCGTCCGCGACGACCTGGCTGATCGCGCGCAGGACGCCGAGCTCCCGCGCGGCGAAGTCGGGGACGTCGGTGCCCCGCATGAGGACCATCGCACCCCACACCCGGCCGTCCTGCGCCCGGAAGGCGACGCGGACCTCGTGCCCGACGCCGGACGGGCTCAGCACGTCGCGGAAGCGGTGGCTGCGCACAAGGTCACCGCCCGTCGCCTGCGCCAGGGTGCGCGCGGTCACGCCGCTGCGGACCAGCTCGCGCATGGTGAGGACGTCCGGGTCGGTCTCCTGCTGCTCGATCTCGGTCAACCGGCCGAGCAGCCGGAACGGCAGTCCTTCGTCGTGGAAGCCGCCGCTGATGTTGTGCGTGTCCGGGTCGATGGTCAACGCGCACCACAGGTCGGCCGGAACCACCCGGGCCACCTGGGCGGCCACCGCCCGCTCCAGCGCCAGGGGGGAGTCCGCCCGGCGAGACAGGTCGGCCACCGCCTCCCGTACGTCTCGCACCGTCGCACTTCTCACCGCGCCAGTATGGGCGCGGCTCCCGCGTCCGGACCATCCCTCACATCAGGGATGCCGCCCGCGCGCCGCACTGCCTCAGGCTTGGCGCGGTCACGGCGACAGACAGGAGAACTGACATGACCATCGGCGTCCCCGCTCCCGCCCTCGACGGCTTCCAGGGCGAGCTGCTCACCCCGCGCCACGCCGACTACGACACGGTCCGGCGGATCTGGAACGGCTCGATCGACCGCCGGCCCGCCTTCATCGCGCGGTGCCGCTCGACAGCGGACGTGGCCGCCGCGGTGGTCTTCGCTCGCCGCCACGGCCTCCCGATCGCCGTGCGCGGCGGCGGTCACAGCATCCCGGGCTACTCGGTCGTCGAGGGCGGGCTGATGATCGACCTCAGCCCGATGAAGGGCATCGCGGTGCGCGCGGCGGCTCGTCTCGCGGACGTGGACCCGGGGGTCCTGTGGCGGGAGTTCGACGCGGCGGCGCAGGCGGAGGGACTCGCGACACCCGGCGGCGAGATCTCCGACACCGGGGTGGCGGGCCTCACGCTCGGCGGCGGCATCGGCTGGCTGTCCCGGCTGTACGGCCTCGCCGCGGACAACCTCCTCGGTGTCGAGCTCGTCACCGCGGACGGAGACGTCGTGACGGCCGACGACGACACCGACCCCGAGCTGATGTGGGGGCTGCGCGGCGGCGGCGGCAACTTCGGCATCGTCACCCGGTTCACCTTCCGCCTTCACCCGGTCGCTCCCGCCTGGGCAGGCATGGTGATGTATCCGGGAGAACTCGCCCGCGACGCCCTCCATGCCTTCCACGAGGCCGGCGAGCGGGCGCCACGCGAGCTGTCCCTGGTCGCGGCGCTGGTGTCCGCCCCTCCGGCGCCTTTCGTGCCCGCCGAGGCCGTCGGCAGGCCCGTCGTCGGCGTCGCGGCCGCCTACTTCGGCCCGCACGGCACGGGTCAGGAGCTGACCGCGCCGCTGCGCGGCCTCGGACGGCCGCTCGTCGACACCTTCGGGGTGACCGGGTACGCCGGCCTGCAGCGGATGCTCGACGACGCGAACGTCCCCGGGCGGCAGCAGTACGTGCGGTCCGACTTCCTCAAGGGCCTGCCGGAGGAGGCCGTCGCCGCGCTCGCCCACCACGGCACCCACCCGTCGTCCCCCCTGAACCAGGTGCTGCTCCGCCGCCTCGGGGGCGCCGTCGCCGACAGGGACCCGGGGGCGACGGCCTTCGGTCACCGGTCGGCGGACTACATGACGATGATCGCGGCCACGTGGGAGGACCCGGCGGAGGACCCCGAGCGGCACCGCCACTGGGTGAGCGAGACGTGGAACTCCACCCGGCCGTGGGCCCACGGCACCTACGTCAACCACCTGGGCGACGAGGGCGGCGGCCGCATCCGAGAGGCGTATCTGCCCGGCAGCTGGAGCCGTCTGACCCGGCTGAAGGCGCGCATGGATCCGGACAACGTCTTCGCGTCGAACCAGAACATCCCGCCCGCAGGCGCCTGAGGCGCGCTGGGGGACCGGAACCCGGCCCGGCCTCAGTCGCTCACGTGGGGGCCGGTGATCCGGTCGGCCAGGCGGGCGAGGCGCTCCCTCAGGCCGAGCCGTCGCACCTCCCCGGCCGCGCTGCTCACCAGGTGCTGCGCCGCGTCGAAGCTCAGGACGGCTCCCTCGGCCGGCACGGCGATCGCGTCGTGGGCGAGCGACTCCAGCTCGGGGTCGCCGCCGTCGATGGCGAGGATCGTGGCGCCCGTGCGGCGGGCGTCGTCCACGCGTTCGAGCAGGGGCACGGGCGCCCGCTGCTCGGCGACCACGAAGAGGGTCTCGCCCCTGCCGGCGCTCCGCAGACGCTCGATCCCGACCCGCAGGTGGGCGGGCGCGCCCGGCGGCGGCGCCCAGCGGACCAGCGTGGGGGAGAGCTGGGCGAGCCCCGACAGCCGGGCCTCGTCGGCGAGATGGGCGGTGACGTGCCACGGTTCGTCCTCGGGGGTGCCGACGACGAGGAGCCCCCCGGCCGACCGGGTGGTCCGCAGGGCCAGGCCGAGCTCCCGGGTGCGTTCGAGCCATCCGGTGGAGGCGAGCACCTCGCGCAACAGGTTCACCGATGCGGCGTCCATGAAGGTCATGGTGCCTGACACGAGCGCGTGAAGTCCCCCAATTGGGTCCTTGACACATCGTTACCATCAGGTAACGATCAGCCCACGGCGTCGATTGTGGAACGTGATCCAACAGCCGGAAGGCGGCTTCATGAACCTTCGCGTTCGTGCCACCCTGTCCATGATCGGGGCTCTTCTCCTGCTGCCCGCATTGGGCGGCACCGCACGCGCGACCTCCGCGGGAGACGTCGTCGAAGCCGGCCGTACGACCGTCTACCTCGCGCCCGGCAAGCTGCTCGAGGTGCCGGTGAAGGCCTGGCACCTCCGCTACCGGTCGACCTCCGCCACCGGGGAGCCGAACGTCGTCTCCGGCACCCTGCTCGTCCCCGCAGCCCCCTATCCCTTCGGCAAGCGGCCGATCGCGGGGTACGCCGTCGGCACGCACGGCATGGGCGACCAGTGCGCCCCGTCGGCCGCCATGGCGGGCGGCACCGAGGCCGAGCTCGCCATCATGAGCCTGATGCTGCTCAAGGGCTGGGCCGTCGCGGTGACCGACTACGAGGGTCTCGGCACGCCGGGCGACCACACGTACATGGCGGGCCTGTCCCAGGGGCACGCCGTGCTCGACTCGATCAGGGCGGCCGCGCGGGTGCCGGACGCGAACCTGTCCGGCGCCGCCCCCGTCGTGGTCATGGGCTACTCGCAGGGCGGGTCGTCGGCGGCCTGGGCCGCCCAGCTCCAGCCGTCGTACGCGCCCGAGCTGCGGCTCAAGGGCGTCGCGGCGGGCGGGGTCCCGGCCGACCTGCGGGCCGTGGCCGATCACCTGGACGGCACCGGGGACTTCGGGCTCGCCGCGGCGGCCGGCATCGGGCTCGACGCCGCCTATCCCGAGCTGAAGCTGGAGAGCTACCTGACCCCCGAGGGCGCGGCGCTGTTCGGCGACGCCCGCGACGACTGCGTGAGCGACCTGCGGACCAAGTTCGGCGGGCGGCGGCTGGCGGAGTTCACCACCGCCGACGTCATGAACCTGCCGGACTGGCGGGCCCGCCTCGCCGAGAACCGCCTCGGCGCGTCCGCGCCGCGGGTGCCGCTGTTCCTCTACCACGCCAAGGGCGACGAGATCATCCCGTACGAGGTGGGCAGAACCTTGCGGAAGGAGTACTGCGCGCGGGGCGTGAACCTCCTGTGGACCGGTCTGCCGGCCGGCAGCCACGTGCTCGGGGCGGTCGAGGGCGGCCCGCTGGCGGTGGCCTGGCTGGCGACCCGGGTCGCCGGTCTCCCCGCGATCCCGAACTGCTGAGGGAGGCCGAAAGCACGCACCGGCGGTCTCCACGCAGGAAGAGACCGCCAGGTGGTGGCCGGATCGGCCGCGTTCAGCGGCCTACGAGGTTGCCCTCGTAGGCCGCGATGACGAGGTGCGCGCGATCTCGTGCCTGGAGTTTGCTCAGCAGGTTGCCGATGTGCGTCTTGACGGTCTTGATCGAGATGGTCAGTCTCGCCGCGATTTCGTCGTTGGAGAGCCCGCGACCGACCAAGGTGAGGACCTCGGTCTCCCGCTCGGTGAGAGCGTCCAGGCTCGCCGGCTTCGCGCCCGGAGGCTGGGCGATGTAGGCCTCGATCAGGCGGGTGAGGACTTTCGGGGCGAACAGCGATTCGCCTAGGTGAGTCCGGCGGATCGCGTCGAGGAGCTTGTCGGGGTGGGAATCCTTGAGGAGGAAGCCGCTGGCGCCGGCCTGGAGCGCGCCGCGGACATACTCGTCAAGCTCGAACATCGTGAGAACGACGACCTTCACCGACTCGATGCCCGCGGTCACGATGCGGCGGGTGGCGGCGATTCCATCGGTGCCCGGCATCCGAATGTCCATGAGCACGACGTCAGGGCGCAGCTCGGCGCTGAGCCTGACAGCCTCGTCGCCTGTGCCCGCCTCGCCGACCACCGTCATGTCGTGATCGGCGTCGACGACGAGGGCGAGGCTGTGGCGCAGCAGCGGCTGGTCGTCGGCGATGACGACGCGAATCGGGGTTCCGCGGTCATTCATGACATTCGGGCCTCAGGAAGTCTCGGGAATACGGGCGGTGACACGGAAGCCGTTCTCGACGTGCTCGGCCTGGAAGATCCCGCCGATCGCGGTGACGCGTTCCCTGAGCCCCTCGATCCCGTGCCCGGCCCCCGGGTGAGGCGTCCAGCCGTCCACGGGGCCTTCGTCCCGGACACTCGTGACGATCCAGTCGCCGTCGCGACGGACGTACACGTTCGCGCTGGTGGGTCCGGCGTGCCGAGCGGTGTTCGCGAGGGCTTCGCGCACGACGGAGCAGACCGCGAGTTGTGCCCCGGAGCTGATGTCGTCGATCTCGCCGAGCTCGAGAGTGACGGTTGGGCCCGCCCTCTCGGCATCCTGGATGATGGCCGGCAGGTCGTGGAGAGATTCCGCGGGCCGCAGAGGCGCGGCCACATCGGCTGAGTCACGCAGCACGTTGAGCATCCGGCGTAGCTCCGTCGTGGTCTGCCGTCCGATGCGCTCGATGTCCGACAGCGCCGCGGAACTGTCGTCCCCTGCGCCGGGATAGCGTGCCGCGCTCGCCCGGACGGTGATCAGGCCAAGGCCGTGGGAGACGAGGTCGTGCAGCTCGCGCGCGATTCGGAGCCGTTCGGCCTGCGCCGCGCGTTCGCCGGCCCACGCCGTCAGCCGCGCTTCGTACGCGATCCGCTGCCGGCGCGCACGAGACAGCGCCCACACGGTGACCGCCAACGCCAGCGCGGCGATGACGATCGGGAGGACGACCGCGCCGGCACCTCCACGGCCGACCGCCAGAAGGGCGAGTAAGAGCACGACGTGAACGGCGACGGCCGGTGGCCAGACTCGCCGGCCGCGTCTCGGAAGCGCGTCGTCTACCCCCATCCTCCAAATTTAAGGACTCGCCGGTGGAGGAAGCATCGGACCAGGGTCCGAGAGGCCCGGGCCCGAGCCGCGGAACCGGGTCCGGTCTTCGGGCCGATGACCGGAGACGGTGCTCCGAGGTCACATGTGAACATGATTACGATCGCCGACCTCGTCAAGCGGCGCGGTTCCAGAGAGATTCTGACCGGCATCAGCTTCCAGGCCCGCCCTGGGAGAGTGACCGGGTTCCTCGGCCCGAACGGGGCGGGCAAAAGCTCCACACTGCGCATCCTGCTGGGCCTGGATCGGGCGACCTCCGGTGCGGCCCTCATCAATTCTGTGCCGTTTGCGAAGCTTCGTGACCCGCTCGCCACGGTCGGCGCCATGCTGGACGGCTCGGGCGCTCATCGGGCCCGGACGGGCCGGGCGCACCTGCGGTGGGTGGCCCGCTCCGCGGGACTGCCGCGTGCGCGCGTCGACGAGGTGCTCGAAATCGCCGGCCTGACGGACGTCGCGTCGAAGCGGGTCGGCCGTTACTCCCTGGGCATGGGGCGCCGGCTCGGGCTGGCGACGGCGCTGCTCGCAGACCCGGAGATCCTGATCCTGGACGAGCCGGTGAACGGGTTGGACCCGGACGGCATCCGGTGGATCAGGACATTCCTCCGCGACCGCGCCGCGTCCGGCCGGACCGTGCTGCTGTCCAGCCACCTGATGGGAGAGCTCGCGGAAACGGTGGACGACGTCGTGGTCGTCAACGAGGGCAAGGTCGTGGCGGACGGCACCCTCGACGAGGTCACCGGCTCCCACCGCAGCCTTGAGGACGCGTTCTTCGCCCTCACCACTCGTGGTGCGCCATGAGGGCGCTCGCGGCGGAGGCCTCGAAGCTCGTCTCATTGCCGAGCGTGTGGATCGCGACGGCGGCCGGGGTGCTCGTGCCGAGCGTGATCGCCGCGATCATCGCCTCCTCGGCCCTTGGCGCGATCGATCGCGGCGCCGCGACGACCGCCGGGGTCGACACCGGCTATCAGGAGCTGGCTTTCGGCGTGGTCGGAGCGATCATCCTCGGCGTCGTCGGCATCAGCAGCGAGTACTTCACCGAGAGCGCGGAATCCGGAGGCGGACGTCAGATCACCACCAGCCTGACCGTGGTCCCCTCCCGCCTCCGACTCCTGCTCGCGAAGATGTCCGCGATCGCGATCGCCGGCGCGTTGCTGGCGATCATCGCGGCGGGCACCACCTTGGGCGTCGTCCGGACGGTGCTCGGCGAGCACGCCCCGGCCCTGGGCGCGGACGACCTTCCGCGGCTGGCCGGGGTGGTCTGCTACTGGGTGTACACCGCGCTCCTCGCCTTCGGAATCACCGTGCTCACCCGCCACGGGATCGTTCCGCTCGCGGTGCTCGTCGCGAACACCTCGGTCGTCTCCGTCACCTACCTGCTCACCAAGATCACGCCGTGGGCGAACTATCTGCCCGACATGGCGGGGGTGCGCATGTTCATCCGGAAGCTCGCCGGCGACACCGCCGAGATCAGCCCGCTCACCGGAGGCCTGGTGATGACCGCCTGGGTGACGGTGCTGCTCGTGATCGCCGCCATCGCGTTCACGCGGAGGGACGCATGAGCGCTGTCCCCGCGCCGGCGACCCGCACCCGTGGCCGGGAAGCGGCCCACGCGCTCGCGGCGGAGCTGTCGAAACTCGTGTCTCTTCCGGCGACCTGGCTCACGCTCGGAGGCACGCTGGTGGTGAATCCGATCCTCGCGATCGCGTTCACCCTCGCCGCTCTGCGAGGTGCGACCGGCACCAGGAGCGCTCCCGACGTCGGGCTGGCCTCGGTCGGCTACGCGCAAGCAGGCTTCGTCATCCTCGGCGTCCTGGCCGCCTGCTCCGAGTACACCGGCGGGCAGATGCGCACCACGCTGATCGCGATGCCCCGCCGGGCCCTCCAGTTCGCCGCCAGGCACCTCGCGCTGGCGATCGTCGTCCTTCCCGCGGCGGCGATCACGGCCGCGTCCGGGGTCGTGCTCGCGGGCGCCGCGCTCGGCGACACGGCTGCGCCCGCGACCGCGGGCCGCGTCGCGGGGGCGCTGAGCGGTGCGACCGCGTATCTCGCGCTCACGGCGTTGATCAGCGCGGCCGTCGGTGCCCTGGTGCGCCGGTCTCCTGCGGCGGTCGCCGTCCTGCTGGCGTACTACTTCGTCGCCGGACCGCTCCTGCGCGACCACGCCCCTGCGGCGAAGTACCTCCCGGACAGTGCCGGATTCGCCATGTGGTTCCCGGTGACCGACGACGCCAGCGCGGTGACACCGGCGCAGGGCGCGCTGCTCCTCATGGCCTGGACCATCGTTCTGATCGTCGTCGTCATGCTCGGGTATCGCCGCTGGGACATGTGACGCACGATCCTCGGACATCGTGCCGGGCACGCCCCGGGCGGCTCGCGGCCGTGGCCTGCTGGCATGATCTGACCCATGGCTGAGCACACCACCGCAGACCTCCCCGACGTCTCCGCGCTGACCATCGGCATCCTGGGCGGGACCGGTGACCAGGGCAAGGGACTGGCCCGCCGATTCTCGATGGCCGGGCACACCGTGCTGATCGGCTCGCGCAACGCCGAGCGCGCCCAGGACGCGGCGCGCGAGATCGGTGTGCGCGGAGCCGCGAACGCCGAGGTGGCGGCGGAGGCGGACGTCGTGATCGTCGCGGTGCCCTGGGAGGGGCACAAGGCGCTCCTGGAGTCCCTGCGCGAACCGCTCGCCGGGAAGATCGTGGTGGACTGCGTCAACCCGCTCGGCTTCGACAAGCAGGGGGCGTACGCGCTGCCCGTGGAGGAGGGGAGCGCGGCGCAGCAGGCGGCGGCGGTGCTGACCGGCAGCCGGGTGGTCGCGGCCTTCCACCACGTGTCGGCGGTGCTGCTGCTCGACCCCTCGGTGGATGAGATCGACCTCGACGTGCTCGTGCTGGGCGACGATCGCGAGGCCACCGACGTCGTGCGTGCCCTCGCCGGTCGCATCCCCGGCGCGCGCGGCGTCTACGCGGGCCGGCTGCGCAACGCCCACCAGGTCGAGGCGCTCACGGCGAACCTGATCTCCATCAACCGCCGCTACAAGGCCCACGCCGGCATCCGGGTCACCGACGTCTAGGGCGTGTCCGTGATCATGTAACTGTATCTCGCAGCCAGACGCGGATCGACGCGACATCGACGGTGCCCTGGTAGATGACCTCGCGCTTGTCGTAGCGCGTGGCCACGGCGCGGTGCCGGCGGAGCTTGTGCACGCAGCGCTCGATGGTGTTGCGTCCCTTGTGGCGATCGCGGTCGAAGGCCGGAGGCCGACCACCCCTGGAGTCGAGTTTCTTCCGGTTGGCATCCTGGTCCTTCTTCACGGGGATGACAGCCTTGACTCGACGTCGGCGCAGATAGAAACGGTTGGCGCGAGAGGAGTACGCCTTATCGGCCATAACCGCTCGGCCAGACCATGGACAAGCCGGGCCTCTACACGGGCGCGGCGGGGTGGAGTCCTCGTGACGCCGAACCTGCCGACGCCGAAGCTGCTGGCCGCGGGCGGCTACCGGGCCGGCACCGTCGGCCGGGCAGCATCGGGAGACCGCCCCGGGACGCGCTGGTGATCCGCAAGTCGTTTCCAAACGGCGATCTTTAGCGTCATCACCGGCCTCGCCTCCATACGGTCAAGGGGCGGAGCCGGTACAGAGTGTCGACGACGATGATGGAGACCTCGATGGGCTTAGGGAACGGCAAGGAGATCGCCGGCGACCGTATCGGCAGATGCCTGCGCGAGGGATCGGACAGCCTCGACTTGTCCGGACTCGATCTGGATGAGGTGCCCGCCTCGCTTGGGGCCCTGACCCACCTCACCGCGCTCGACCTGAGCCATAACAGATTGGCGGCCCTGCCCGAATCGCTGGGGAATCTCCTCGGCCTCACCATCCTGAACCTCAGCGACAATCGCCTCGTCGCTCTGCCCGAGTCGATCGGTGGCCTCACCGCTCTGACACGGCTCGACCTGAGCCGTAATCAATTGACCTCTCTGCCTGAGTCGTTGGGGAACCTCACCGCTCTGACCTGGCTGGACCTGAATTTGCAGGTGGACTCGCAGCTCACCGGGTTGAAGACCCTGCCCGAATCGCTGGGAAACCTCGTCGCTCTGACCCGGCTGGACCTGAGCTACTGTTTCATGGCCGTTTTGCCGGAATCGCTGGGTAATCTCACCTCTCTCACGCACCTGGACCTGCATCACAACCGGTTCGCCGCTCTGCCTGAGTCGCTGGGGAACCTCACCTCTCTGACGCGCCTCGATCTGAGCGGCAACGATTCACTGCGCGTTCTCCCGGAATCGCTCGGGAAACTCACCACGCTCACCGAGCTTGACCTGAGCGGGATCCAGTTGACCTCTCTGCCTGAGTCGTTGGGGAACCTCACCACGGTGACGCGACTGAACCTAAGGGGCAACGAGCTGACGACCCTTCCCGCGTCGTTCGGGAATCTCAGCGCCCTGACGTGGCTGAACCTGAGCTACAACCGGCTGACCGCCCTCCCCGAATCGCTGAGCAGCCTTACCGCCCTCACCGAGCTCCATCTGATGAGCAATCGGTTCACCGTCCTCCCCGAAGGGCTGCTGAACCTGCCCGCTCTCGCCCTGCTCGACCTCAGCGGCAACAGGTTGACCACCCTCCCTGAATCGCTGGGGGACCTTCCCGCTCTCAAGATTCTGGACCTGAGCCACAACCGGCTGATCAATCTGAGCCGGCCGTTGAGCGGATGCGCCAATCTCGAGTGGCTGAATCTGAGCAACAATCGGCTGACTGACCTGCCCGAGTCGTTGGGCACGCTCAGCAGCCTCACCCTGCTCCATCTGAGTGACAACCGGTTCACCGTCTTCCCCGAAGGGCTGCTGAGCCTTCCCGCCCTCGTGAGGCTCGACCTGAGTGACAACAAGCTGACCACGCTGCCCACGTCGTGGGGAAACCTCACCAATCTGACCATGCTTGACCTGAGACGTAACCGGTTGACCGCCCTCCCCGAGTCGCTCGCGAGCCTTCCCGAACTCGACCTACTCGACGTGCGCGGCAACCGGTTGACCTCCCTGCCCAGATGGCGCAAGCCTGTCGAAGTCCTCACTGACCTGCGCTCCTCAAGCTGAAGCCGGGCACCGCCCACGCTGCGCGCCCTGGCCGGGCCGCCCGCCTGGCGCGCCGGTGCGGCTACGCCTCGCGGGCGTCGAGAAGCTCGTCCCAGTGGTTCTCGGCCCACGCGCACATCGCGTTCAGGGGTTCGATCAGGCTGCAGCCGGGCGGCGAGGGGCGGACTGTTCTGCCTAGCCATCCGCGCTTCATCTGATCGTCACGTCGGGGACGTGGTCGTTCACTACCTTCAGGCGCTGTCGTCGCTGTCTGAAAGGTCTCCAGTGCCACGTCACCTCTCCGCCGGTCTGGCGATCGCCGCCGCGCTCACCCTCACCCTCACCGGTACGGCCGCCGCCACCCCGGCCAAGGGCCCCCTCGTCGTCGCCGACGTCACGCTCCCCGCCCCCGCGCTGAAGCAGGTGCAGCCGTCCGTCGCCGACGACCGCGGCGTGCGGCTCGGCGGCGTCGGCAGCGGCCTGTTCCCGGCCGACCGGGCCGGGGAGTTCTGGCTCGTCACCGACCGCGGTCCGAACGGCCAGCCGACCGTGGACGGGGAGAAGCGCCGGACCTTCCCGGTGCCCGAATTCGCCCCGGCGATCGTCCGGGTGGCCCTCACGCACGGCACGGCGAAGATCAAGCAGTACATCCCGATCGTCGGCGCCTCCGGCAAGCCCGTAACCGGCCTGTCGAACCAGGCGGGGCACGACGAGACGCCCTACACCTGGGACGGCCGCACGGTCCTGCCGCACAACCCGAGCGGGCTGGACGTGGAGGACCTCGTGCGCACCCGCGACGGCGGCTTCTGGCTGGTCGACGAGTACGGCCCGTCGCTGGTGCGGGTGTCGCCGAACGGCCGGGTGCTGGAGCGGCACGTCCCCGCGGGGCTCGGGCTGACCGGCGCGGACTACCCGGTGAGGGAGACGCTGCCCGCGATCCTCGCGAGCCGCCAGCAGAACCGCGGCTTCGAGGGGCTCGCGATCTCGTCCGACCAGCGCACGCTGTACCTGGCCGTGCAGAGCCCGCTGGCCAACCCCGACAAGAAGGCCGCGAAGAAATCGCGGTTGGGGCGCATCCTCACCTTCGACCTGCGCGGCCGGAAGGTGACCGGGGAGTATCCGTACCGGTTCGAGGACGTCACGACCTTCGACCCGAAGGTGAACGGCGACCAGAGCGAGATGAAGATCTCCGGCCTGGCGTACGCCGGCCGGGGCAGCCTGCTCGTGGACGAGCGCACCGACAACGTCGCGCGGGTCTACTCCATCGACCTGACCAAGGCGACGAACCTGCTCGGCGGGCCGTACGACGACCCGAAGACCAGCCCGGCGCTGGAGGAGCTGACCGGTGAGTCCGGCTTCACGCTGCCCGCCAAGTCGCTCGTGCTGGAGCCGAACGCGCTGGTGCCGTCGATGCCCGGCAAGATCGAGGGGCTGGCGGTGCTCGACCCGCGCACGATCGCGCTGGCCAACGACAACGACTTCGGCCTCGGCGACTTCGGCCCGGACGGCAGGCTGGTGGACAGCGGCGTGCCGAACCGCCTCGTCGTCGTCCGGCTCGCTCGGGCGCTCGGCACCCACTGAACGCACCCGTTGACTGCACCTGCTGAGCGCGCCCGCTGAGGGCGCACGGCGTCCGCTACGTGGCGGTGGCGAGCAGCCAGTCGGCCACCGCCTCGGGCGCGACGAGCTGGTGCAGGTGCTCGCCGGGGATGCGGGCGACCGGCCAGCCCCGCTCCCCGGCCTCCTCGGCGAGAGCGGCGTACGCGTCCGCGAACCACAGGTAGCCGCTCCTGAGGTGGTCCCAGCGGGCGGGCACCGGGATGTCCTCCTGGTAGTACGTGAGGGGCAGCCGCGGCTGCTCGGCCACGACCACCTGGCGGATCACCGGGTCGGGGAGGAGGGCGGCGACATCGTCCTCGGGCCACCAGTCGGTCCAGCGGGGCAGGACGCCCGCGTCGTCGGCGAGGGAGCGCAGGAAGCCGAGGTGCTCCGGCTCCGCCGCCTGGCACACGCCCCTGCGCGGCGGCAGGGCGGCGTCGACGAACAGGCACGCGGCGACCTGCCCGGCGAGGGCCTGGGCGATCAGCGGCACGAACAGCCCGGCGTTGCTGTGGGCCACGACGGCCAGCGGTCCTCGCGGCGCGCTCGCCGCCACCTCGCCCACCACCCTCGGCCAGTACGGCGGCGGGCCCGCCGTCACGTCGGTCAGCCGCGGCACCACGGCGGTGTGCCCGCGCGCCCGCAGGGCCTCGGCGACCGGGGTCCAGGTCGAGGGGCCGACGGAGGGACTGTGCACGAGGAGAAAGGTCACATCCACCCCCTCATCCTCACCGTGGGCGGCGGCGCCGGACGCCTTCTCCGCTCGCCGCGTAACCGCTCGTCGGCGGCCAACCTGACAAGAGGGACTTTCTGGGTAATTCTGGACGGCATGAGCTCCCTGCATCCGGAAACGCGCGTCGTCCACCTGCCCCGGCCCACGCCGGAGGGCAGCACGCCGATCTCCATGCCGATCTACCAGACCTCGGGGTTCGTCTTCGACGACCCGGCCGTCTTCGCCGACGGCATGGGGCGGCCCGACGGGGCGTACGTCTACGGCAGGCTCTCCAACCCCACCGTGCGCGCGCTGGAGGAGGCGGTCGCCGGACTCGAGGGCGGCGTGGCCGCCGTGGCCACCGGCTCGGGCATGGGCGCGATCAACGCCGTGCTGCTCGGCCTGCTGAGGTCGGGCGACCACGTGATCGCCCAGTCGGCGCTGTACGGCGCCACCGCGCAGACGCTGGCGGACCTGGCGGAGCGTTTCGGCGTCGAGGTCACTCACGTGCCGCAGGACGACCCGGCCGCCGTCCGGGAGGCCGTGCGGCCCACGACGAAGCTGCTCTATCTGGAGACCATCGCCAATCCGATGACGCAGGTGGCCGACCTGCCGGGGATGTGCGCGGCGGCGCGCGAGGCCGGGATCCTCACCGTGGTCGACAACACCTTCGCCTCGCCGGTCCTGTGCCGCCCCGTCGAGCACGGCGCGGACGTCGTGGTGCACTCCGTCACCAAGTACCTGTCCGGGCACACCGACGTCGTCGGCGGGATCGCCGTGTTCGCCTCGGAGGACGTGTACCGCAGGGTGTGGTCGTACGCGGTGGAGCTCGGCGCGACGGCCGACCCGTTCGCCGCCTGGCTGACCCTGCGGGGGATGCAGACGCTGCCGCTGCGGATGGAGCGCCACTGCGCCAACGCCCGCGTGCTCGCGACGCGGCTCGCCGGGCATCCGGCGGTCACCGCGGTCCACTGGCCGGGCCTGCCCTCCCACCCGTCGCACGAACTCGCCACGAAGCTCCTGCCCGACTTCGGCGGCGTGTTCTCCTTCGACCTCGCCGGAGGGCGTCCCGCGGGCGAGGCGTTCATGCGCAACGTGCGGCTCGCGCTGCTCGCGCCCTCGCTCGGCGGCGTGGAGACCCTGATCCTCCACCCGGCCACCACGTCGCACCGCTCGGTGAGCGCGGCGGGCCTGGCCGCGGCGGGCATCGGCGAGGGGACGGTCCGGGTGGCCGTGGGCATCGAGCACGCAGAGGACCTGTGGGCCGACTTCGCCCAGGCGCTCGACGCGATCTGAGGCGCCCTGCGGGGGACACAGGTCAGGGGCGGCCGCCGCGCGTGCGGCGGCCGCCCGCGGAGCGTCAGCGGTAGCTGTGCTCGGGCCTGGGGAAGACGCCGGCGACGACCTCGTCGGCGTACGCGCGGATCGCGCGGTCCATCTCCCCGGCCAGGTCGAAGTACTTCTTCACGAACTTCGCGGGCTGCGGGGTCAGGCCCATCAGGTCCTGCCAGACGAGGACCTGCGCGTCGGTGTGCGGCCCCGCCCCGATGCCGATCGTGGGCACGCTCAGCGACGTGGTGACCCGCTGGGCGAGGTCGGCGGGAACGCATTCCAGCACGACGGCGAAGGCGCCCGCGTGCTCCAGCGCCTTGGCGTCGGCCATGATCTCGTCACCCGCCTGGCCGCGGCCCTGCACCCGGTAGCCGCCGAAGGCGTTGACCGACTGAGGGGTCAGGCCGAGGTGGGCCATGACCGGAATCCCGGCCGACACGAGCATCTCCACCTGCGGGAGGACCCGGTGGCCGCCCTCCAGCTTGACGGCGTGCGCGCCGGCCTCCTTCATGAAGCGGGCCGCGGTCTCCAGGGCCTGCTGGGGTGAGGCCTGGTAGGAGCCGAACGGCAGGTCGGCCACGACCATCGCCCGGGACGAGCCGCGTACGACCGCGGCGGTGAGCGGGATGAGGTCGTCGACCGTGACGGGCAGCGTCGACTCGTAGCCGTAGACGACCATGGCGGCCGAGTCGCCCACGAGCATCACCGGGATGCCCGCCTCGTCGAACACCCTCGCGGTCATGGCGTCGTACGCCGTCACCATCGGCCACTTCTCGTGGCGCTCCTTGGCTGCCGCGATGTCGCGGACGGTGACCCTGCGCCCCGTGGACCCGCCGTACAGGGCGGGTTCGGACACAACGGAAACAGAGGACATGGCTACCTCCAGGCCTCGTGGCGCCCCTGTGGCGTCCCCGGACAGTCAGATCATTGCATGCCGCCATGGGCTGGAACACCCCCATACGGGCGCCGTAATCCAGGCCTGCGACGAGTGGGACCAAAGGGACGAATGAGGCGACCCGGCCGCGCGAATGTCGGAGGCACCCGGCACAATGCCGTGCGGAGGTAAGGAACCACAATGGCTTTTGATCGTTACCGGCAGGTGCTCGCCCTGCCGGGCGTGCGGGCGCTGCTGCTGGTCGGCATGATCGCGAGAATTCCCCTCACCGGCACCGGCATGACGCTGACCCTGCACGTGGTGAACAGCCAGCACCTGGGGTTCTTCCAGGCGGGCCTGGTCGGCACCGCCTCCATGGCGGGCGCCGCGATCGGCTCGCCGCTCGTCGGCCGTTTCGTCGACCGGCGCGGGCTGCGGCCGGTGATGGCCGTGACCACCGTCGTGCAACTGTGCCTGTGGTGCGCCGCGCCGGCGATGCCGTACGCCGTGCTGCTGCCGGGGGCGCTGATCGGCGGGCTGTTCAGCCAGCCCGTTTTCGGGGCCATCCGGCAGTGCGTGGCCGCGATGGTGCCGGTGGAGAACCACCAGACCGGCTTCGCCCTCGACTCGATGGGCGTGGAGTTGTCGTACATGGTCGGGCCCGCCCTCGCCGTCGCGAGCGTGACGGCGTTCGGCAGCACCGCGACGATGTACGGCGTGGCCGCCGGTCTGGTGGGCTCGGGAGTGGCGCTGTATCTGCTCAACCCGCCCACGCGGTCGGCCGAGGAGGACGCGGGGCACGAGGGGGCCGTCCCCCGGCGGCAGTGGCTGCGGCCCGGCCTGCTCGCCCTGCTCTGCCTGGTGTCCGGGCTGACCTTCGTGCTCACCACCACCGAGCTGAGCGTCGTGGCGATGCTCAAGGCCGACGGCGCGACCGCCTGGACCGGGCTGGTCCTCGCGCTGTGGTGCGCGTACTCCCTCGTCGGCGGATTCGTGTACGGCGGGCTCTCCCGGGGACTGTCGCCCGCGCTGCTCGCGATCGGGCTGTGCGTGCTGACCGCGCCCGTCGGCCTGGTCGGCGGGGGCTGGGGCTGGCTGTGCCTGGCGCTGGTGCCGGCCGGGCTGTTGTGCGCCCCGGCGCTGTCGTCCACCGTGGACGCCGTCAACAGGCGCGTCCCGGCGGCGGCCAGGGGTGAGGCGATGGGCCTGCACGGCACGTCGCTGACGATCGGCGGAGCCCTGGCCGGGCCCCTCGCGGGCGGGCTCCTGGACGCCCACGGCCCCGCCTGGGCCTTCGCGGTGTCCGGAGCGGTCGGCGTCGCGCTGGCCCTGCTCGCCGCCCTGGTCCGGCGCGAGCGTCCGGCCGCCGCCCACGCCGCGACCGGGTCCGGCGGCACGACGCCCCTGCCCGCCTCCAGCCGGGAATAGAAGCCGGGGAACAGAAGCCGGGAATGAAACCGGCCACCACCGAGGATTTGATTCCGCCCGGAACCGGGAATAGAACCGGCCCTCGCGCAGATGTACAGGGGTGCGCACCACCCGCCGTGCGGTCCCCCGGGATCGCCGCGCGAAGGGCGTCCGCCGGCTCCTGCTCCGGTGGCCGTGCGAGACGCGGTGGCGTCCCGGCGCTCCGTGGCGCGCCGGAACGAGTGGTGCATCGGGACCGGGCCTGCACCCCGGCCGAGCATTTTTGCCCAGTTGACCAGCGGAAACGGCGGCACCGCCCAGATTATGAAACGGTGCCGTTGCGTATCGGAATGGCCAACGCTACGCTTGCGTTGCGAAACTTGAGCGTATCGAAATCATGGGGGGAATCCGTGGAAGCTCATCCAGAAGCCCATACAGGTCACCCACGCCGATGGCAGGTCCTCGGCGTGATGGTGTTCAGCCTGCTGGCCGTCGTCCTCGACAACACCATCCTCAACGTGGCGATCAAGACGATCGCCGATCCTGTCCACGGCCTGGGCGCGACCCAGAGCCAGCTCGAATGGGCGATGAACTCCTACACGCTGGTGTTCGCTGGCCTGCTGTTCACCTTCGGGGTCCTGGGCGACCGCTACGGGCGTAAGCGGATGCTCATGGCCGGCATGGTCCTGTTCGGCCTGGCCTCCCTGGCCAGCGCGTACGCGCAGGACCCGATGCAGCTCATCGCGGCGAGGGCCCTGATGGGCCTCGGCGGCGCCGCCATCATGCCGGCGACGCTGGCGATCATCTCGAACGTCTTCCCGATCCACGAGCGGGGCAAGGCGATCGGCATCTGGGCCGGCGGCGTCGGCATCGCCGTCGCGATCGGCCCGATCACGGGGGGCGTGCTGCTGGAGCACTTCTGGTGGGGCTCGGTCTTCCTCGTCAACGTGCCCATCGTGATCGTCGGCCTGGCGCTGATCGCCGCGATCGTGCCCGACTCGAAGGACCCGAACAAGGCCGGTCTCGACCCGGTCGGCGTGCTGCTGTCCATCCTCGGTCTGATCAGCCTCGTCTACGGCATCGTCCGGATCAGCGACCTCGGCACCGTCGCCGACGTCTCGGTCATCGTGCCGTCGCTGCTGGGCATCGCGATCCTCGCCGCGTTCGTCTGGTACGAGAGCCGGATCGACCACCCCGCCTTCGACGTGCGCAACTTCCGCAACGCCGGCTTCTCCACCGCGATCGCCACGGTCGGCCTCGTGTTCTTCGCGGCCATGGGCGTGATGTTCTTCCTGGCCTTCTACTGGCAGATCGTCCGGGGCTACTCGCCGCTGCAGTCGGGGGCGCTCGTGCTGCCGTTCGCGGCCGCTCAGCTGATCTTCGCGCCGCAGAGCGCGCGTATGGTGCAGAAGTACGGCGCCCGGGCCGTCGGCACGGTCGCCATGCTCGTCATCACACTGGCCCTGGCGGCCTACGCCTTCGTGCAGGTGGACACCCCGATCTGGCTGCTGCTGGTCCTCGGCTTCGTCCAGGGCGCCGCGATGGCCAACATCATGCCCCCGGCGACCACGGCCATCATGAACGCGCTGCCGCGTGAGAAGGCCGGTGTGGGCTCCTCGATGAGCAACGTCGTCCGGCAGGTCGGCGGCACGCTGGGCATCGCCATCCTGGGCGCGGTCCTGTCCGCCAGCTACCGCAACGACATGGAGGACAAGGTCACCGCTCTGCCGGAGCAGCTCCGCCACGTCGTGACCGAGTCCATCTCCGGCGCGTCCGGTGTCGCCGGCCACCTGGGCGCCCGGGGCGCGAGCCTGCTCGACGCCGCGAACGCCGCGTTCGTGACCGGCGTCCACTGGGCGGCCCTCGGATCGGCCTTCGTCGCGCTCGTCGGCACTCTCGTGGTGGCCCGCTGGATGCCGGGCAAGGCTTCGGTCGACGCCGACGTCATGAAGGCTGAGACCGAAAAGGAAGCGGCGGTAGTGTGAACTCGTCATGAAGACGCAGCAGACGGCTGAGGGGGTGGCCCGCCCGGCGGGCCGCCCGCGCAGCGAGAAGGCGGAACGGTCGATCATCGAGGCCACTCTCGAACTGCTCGGTGAGGGCATCGGGGTGTCGGAGCTGTCCATCGAGTCGATCGCCAGCCGCGCCGGTGTCGGGAAGACCACGATCTACCGCCGGTGGTCCAACAAGGAGGACCTGGTGGTGGACGCCCTGGCGACGCTCAAGCCGCCGATCCCGCTGCCGCAGGGCGGAACCGTGCGGGACGACCTGGTGACCTACCTCCGGGTGATCCAGGAGGAGTCCCGCCACCACCGCACCCGCTGCATCATGAACATCGCCATGAGCGACTCCGAGCGGCATCCCCGGCTCGCGGAGCGGTTCCGCGAGCTGGCCGTGGAGCCGCGCAGGGCGGTGGTGGCGGCGGTCCTGCGGCGTGGCATGGAGACCGGGGAGCTGCGTGCGGACCTCGACGTGGACATGGCGCTCGCCCTCCTCAGCGGGGCGGTGATCTGGCTCACCAAGTGGTCCCACCCCGGCGACTCCCATGCCGACCTTCCCGAGCGGATCGTCGACGAGGCGCTCAGGGGCTTCCGCCCCCGCCCCTCCGAGCCGTGACCCGTCCCTCCGCCCCCGAGCTGTGACCCGGCTCCCTACCCTGGGCCGTCGTGTGGCCCCCCACCTCGGAGCCGTGACCCGTCCCGTGCGGCCGAGCGCCGTACGGGGCGTCATCCCGGAGCGCGGGGCAGCGTGCCACCACGATGAGTGGCGGAACGGGTGGCCGCCCGCGATGAGCGGCGCACCGCGCGAGCATTCTCGTGGGAGCCGGGTACCACTGGCGGGAACGGACGCGAGGGCGGGCGGCCGTCTGCCGATGATGCCGCCCCCGACGACCCCGTGACCGGTGCCGGACGCCTGCCCGGCACCGGTCACGGCGTTTTCACTTGAGGCCCGCGTCGAGCGCGCCCATCAGTGTGCCGGTGTCGCCGGACATCTCCCAGATCATCGCCCCGAGCAGACCCTTGCTCCGCAGCCAGGCGGCCTTGCGCCCGATCGACCAGGCGTCGTCGAAGCTCCACCACTGGCCGCCGCTGCCCGTGTAGCACGAGGTGGCCACCGCCTGCTCGTCATGGCTGACCGTGCAGTTCGGGACGCTCGCCACCAGGTTGGAGTAGCCCCGGGTGCCGGCCTCCTCCTGGAACTGGCCGGGCGCCGCGCCGTTGGCCTGCTGCCACTCGCCGCCCTTCCCGCCGTCGGTCACGCCCTGCCAGCCACGCCCGTAGAAGGCCAGGCCGATCGTGAGCTTGCGCGGGTTCACGCCCGCCTGGAGATAGGCGTTGACCGCGTTCTCCACACTGAAGTGGAACGAGTAGGGGTCGTCGACGTCGGTGTAGAGGTTCCCCTGGTGCCCGGTCCGGTTGGGCTCCCACGAGTTGTCGCTGCCCGAGCCGTGGAAGTCGTAGCCCTGGATGTTGAACACGTCGAGGTACTTGGCCACCTGGGGCAGGTCCCAGCCGGAGGCGATCTTCGCCGGGTCGGCCGGGGTGAACGCGCTGAGCAGGTAGTACTTGCCCGTCGTGGCTCCCAGCGCGTCGAGCTGCCGGCGGAACTCGGCGATCAGCGCGGTGTTGTTCGCCTTGTCGTTCGGGCTGACATGGTTGCCGGGGTGGCCTTCGGCGCCGGGCCACTCCCAGTCGAGGTCGATGCCGTCGAAGATCCCGGCGGCGCTGCCCGGGCCGCCCGCGCTGTTGTACACGGGCAGGTTGCCCTTGATGTACATGTCGATGCAGGAGCTGACGAACTTCTTGCGCGACGCGTCGGTGGCCGCGACGTCGGAGAAGTACTTCGAGTACGTCCAGCCGCCGATCGAGATGAGCACCTTGAGGTCCGGGTGCTTCGCCTTGAGCTTGCGCAGTTGGTTGTAGTTGCCGCGCAGGTTCTCCCAGCCGGTGTCGCCGACGCCGTCGACCGACTGCGCGGCGCTCATCGGCCGCCCGTAGTCGGCGTCCGCGTCACCCGCGCCGTCGCCCTGGCTCGGGTCCTGCGGGTTGGACGTGGTTCCCTTGGTCACGCCGTTGAGGCAGGTCAGGTTGATCGGGTCGATGTTGGCGAAGGCGTAGTTGAGGTGGGTCAGCTTCGCCGCCGCGCCGGTCGTTTCGAGGTTGCGCACGAAATACTGCCTGCCGTAGATGCCCCACTGGACGAAGTAGCCAACCCGGGCGTAACCGTTCCCGACGATGTCGGCCGTGCTCACCTTCACCGGATCGCTCGCGGCCGACACGTTGTCGTACAGGTCGCGCGCCCGCACGGTGAACGTGTACTCGGTGGACGGCGACAGCCCCGTGACCTTGGCCGAGGTGCCGGTCACCGTGGTCGCCAGATCGTTGCCGGTGTACACGTCGTACGCCGCCACGCCCTTGTCGTCGGTGGAGGCCGTCCAGGCGAGCGTGACGCTGGTGGCGTCCTTGGCGGTGCTGTGCAGACCGGCCGGAACCGTGGGCGGCCGGGTGTCGTCGGCGGGGTCGTTGGTCGTGACGGTGAGGGCGCCGCTCGCCGGGGACGGGTTGCCCTTGCGGTCCTTCGCCTTGACCGTGAACGTGTACGTGGTCTTCGGCGTCAGTCCGGTGATCGTCGCGCTCGTGCCGGTCACCGTCGCCGCGAGCGCCGAGCCGTTGAACACCTCATACGTGGTGACGGGCAGGCTGCCGGGGGGTGCGGGGTCCCAGGCCAGCATCACCGTCTTGGTGGTCTTCGCGGTGGCGCGCAGGTTCGCGGGCGCGCCCGGCGGGGTGTCGGGCGCGCCGTCGCACCGGACGTCGTTGACCCGGCAGCCGGTCGGCTCGGCCGCCGTGCTCAGCGTGAAGGAGGGGCTGTACGGCTCCGTCGAGCCGTGCGCCGCGATGGTGGTGTTGTAGAAAACCGGGGTGAGCGTGACCTGCCGCCCGCTCTGGTTCAGCGTGCCGTTCTGGGCGCCGCTCGCGGTCACCCCGGCAGGCAGCTCGAACACGATCGACCAGCCGTTCAACGCCGTGCCGGAGTTGTTGTTCACCACGAACTTCGCCTGCGTCCCGCTGGCGGAGAACGTCGCCGTCAGCGGCGCGGGCGGGGGAGGCGGGTCGCCGGTCCCGTCGCAGTTGGCGCCGTTGATCGTGCAGTTGGCCGGCTGGGCGGCGGCGCTGAGCGTGAAGGTGGGGCTGTACGGCTCGGTGGTGCCGCCCGCCCGGATCGTGTTGATGTAGTAGGCGGGGGTGAGCCTGACCTTCGTCCCGCTCTGGCTGATGGTCGCGTTCTGGGGATTGCCCGCCGTGACACCGGCCGGCAGGTCGAACTGGATCGACCAGCCGGTGACGGCGGTGGAGCCGGAGTTGGTGACGACGAACTTGCCCTGGGTGCCGGTGAGCGTGAAGACGGCGGTGATGCCGGTGGCCGCCCGAGCCGGCACGGCGAGAACGGACATCAGCAGGAGTGTCACGAGGAAAACGGCTGTTCGGCGCATCCGGCCTCCATCAATCGTTAGGAAAGTTTCCTAAGAATTAGCCGGAGCGTAGTTCCGCCGTGCGGCACGGGCAAGGCCCAATTTCCGCCCGTGCCGCCCGTGCCGCCGCGAACGGCCCGCCGGTGCCGCCGGTGCCGCAGGGAACGGCCGGCCGGTCAGGGCCGGTCCGGTCAGGTTCGGTCCGCGATGCCCTGCCCCTGCGGGCCGAGGTCCTGCCGGCCCGGCGATCCCGTGGAGCGGGGCACGACCAGCCCGGTCTCGTACGCCATGACGACGGCCTGGGGCCGGTCGGCAGCCCGAGCTTGCCCAGCACCCGGCTCACGTGCGTCTTGACCGTCTCCTCGGTGACGGTCAACCGGGCGGCTGTCTCGGAGTTGGACAGCCCCTCGGCCACCAGCCGCAGCACCTGCGTCTCGCGTGGGGTGAGCGCGGCAGGGACGGCGGGCTCGGGCATCGGCCGCAGGCGGGCGAACTCGCCGATGAGGCGGCGGGTGATCGAGGGGGCCGGCAGCGCATCGCCCGCCGCCACGACGCGGACCGCGTCGAAGAGGCGCTCGGCGGTGACGTCCTTGAGCAGGAAGCCGCCGGCTCCGGCGCGCAGCGCGTCGTAGACGGGACGGGTGGCGCGATCGTCGTGCCCCCACATCCTCGCGACCGCCTCCGTCCTGCCCCCGGACGTGGCGCGGTGGCTGCTGCGGCTCACCCCGGCGGCCGGGTTCGCGGTGCAGCAGAGCGTCCCGGACTACGCGCACGTCCTCGGCTGCTACGGCCCCCAGGCGCCGGGCTGCTCGGCGCCTGGCTGCTGGTGCGGGCGCGCGACGTGCGGGCCTAGAGGCGCTCGCGCCAGCGGGTGGTGATGGGCAGGCGGCGGTCGCGGCCGAAGTTCTTGGGCGTGATCTTCGGGCCCGGCGGGTATTGGCGGCGCTTGTACTCGGCCAGGTCCACCAGGCGGATGATCTGTGTGACCAGCTCGGGGTCGTGACCGGCCGCGACCAGCTCGTCGCGGCCCATGTCCCGCTCGACGTAGTCGCGCAGCAGCCGGTCGAGCACGTCGTACGGCGGGAGCGAGTCGGTGTCGCGCTGGTCGGGCCGCAGCTCCGCGCTCGGCTCCTTGGTGATCGAGTTCTCCGGGATCGGGGGCCGCCCCGGCTGGGCGTTGCGCCACTCCGCGAGCTTCCAGACCACGCTCTTGAGCACGTCCTTGATCGGGGCGAACCCGCCCGCGGAGTCGCCGTACAGGGTGGAGTAGCCGGTGGCCAGCTCGCTCTTGTTGCCGGTGGTCAGCACGAGGTGGCCGTGCTCGTTCGACAGGCTCATCAGCAGCATGCCGCGCACGCGGGCCTGCAGGTTCTCGGCCGCCAGGCCGTGCAGCTCGACCTCCTTCTCGAACGCCGAGACGATGTCGGCGATCGGGACGACCTGGGAGTCGACCCCCTGGCGGCGCACCAGCTCCTCGGCGTCGGTGATGGAGTGGTCCGAGGAGTAGCGCGAGGGCATGAGCACCACGTGGACCCGCTCGGGCCCGACGGCGTCGGAGGCGATCGTGGCGACGAGAGCGGAGTCGATGCCGCCGGACAGGCCGAGGATGACCGACCGGAAGCCGTTCTTGCGCACGTAGTCGCGCACGCCGAGCACGAGCGCGTGGTAGATCTCCGCCAGGTCGTCCAGCCGCTCGGCGACGACCGGCGCCTCCGGCTCGTACGGCTCGACCGGCGCGGCCGACAGCAGCACCCGCTCGACCGTGATGACCGTGCCGTCGTGCGCGTCGTGGCGGGACTCGCCGAGCTCGCCCGTGCCCTCCGGGAGCTCCAGGTCGGTGACGAACAGGTCCTCCTCGAACTGCGGCGCGCGGGCGACCAGCGTCCCGGAGGCGTCCACGACGAGTGAGTCGCCGTCGAAGACCAGCTCGTCCTGGCCGCCGACCATGTTCACGTACGCGAGCGCGCAGCCCGCCTCGCGGGCCCGCCGCGCGCACAGCTCCAGCCGCACGTCGTCCTTGTTCGTCTCGTACGGCGAGCCGTTGGGGACGACGAGCAGGCCGGCGCCGGCCTCGGCGACCACCGAGACGGGACCGCCGTCCTGCCACAGGTCCTCGCACACGGCCACGGCGACGTCCACGCCGTGCAGACGGAAGATCGGCAGGCGGTCGCCGCGCACGAAGTAGCGATACTCGTCGAACACCCCGTAGTTCGGCAGGTGATGCTTGGCCGACTTCGTCACCAACCGGCCCTCGTGGAGCAGGGCGACCGCGTCGAGCGGGGCGCCCTTGGGCTGGCCCACGCGCGGGGCGAGGTCGGCCCGGTCGAGGTAGCCCACCACGACGGGGAGGTCCCCGAGCCCCTCGTCGGCGAGTCGCGTGGCCGCCTTCGACAGCGCCGTGATCGACGCCTCCACGAACGACGACCGGAGCACCAGGTCCTCGGCCGGGTAGCCGGTCAGGAACATCTCAGGGAACACCACGAGGTGCGCGCCGCGCTCGGCGGCCCTTCGGGTCCACTCGATGAGCATGTCGGCGTTGCCGGCGATGTCACCGACGACCGGATTGGTCTGGGCGAGAGCGATACGCAGTTGAGCCACGGTCCCACCCTAAGGTGTCCGACGATTTGTCGTCAAAGCGACGATAAGGGTCAGGCGCCGAGTGACCCGGGGCTGACCAGCCCTCTTTCGTACGCCAGGACCACCAGCTGGGCGCGGTCGACCAGGCCGAGGCCGCGCAGCAGCGCCGCGACCTCGTCGGCCACCTCCTGTTCCGGCACGGCCAGCGTCATCGCGATCTGCCGGTTGGTGAAGCCCCGGGCGACGAGCTTGATCAGGTCGATGTCGGAGTCGGACAGGCCCTCCGGCGCCGCCGGGTCGCGCCGCCCGGCGAAGGCCGCGATGAGGTGCGTGGTGACCGCGGGGTCGAGCAGCGCGTCGCCCGCGACGGCGGCCCGGATCGCCGCGATGAGCTGCTCGGGGGCGGAGGTCTTCAGCACGAAGCCGCTCACGCCGGCCCGCAGGGCGGCATAGAGGTTCTCGTCGGTGCCGAAGGTGGTCATCATGATCACCTTTGGCGGGGCCTCCGCCGTGAGGATCCGCCGGGCCGCCGCCAGGCCGTCCAGGCGCGGCATCTGGATGTCCATGAGCACCACGTCGGGCCGCACCGCCTGGACGAGCGCGATCGCCTGCTCGCCGTTCTCCGCCTCCCCGACGAGGTGGAGCCCCGGCTCGCTGTCGAGGATCACCTTGAGACCGGTGCGCACCAGCGCCTGGTCGTCGGCGATCAGCACGCGCAGGGCCGCCGCGACGGCGCTCGCCCCCTCCGGCGCGGACGGCGCGGCCTCCGAGGCCCCGCTCGAAAGCGCGACGGCGGCCGGATCGGGGGCGTCCAGATGCTCCGCCTGGACGAGGATGTCCTGCTCCAGCCGCTGCAGGGTGGGGCCGAGGTCGAGACCGAGTTCGTCGCGCAGCGCCTCCCGGGCCCGCCGCAGCGCGCCGAGCGCGTCGCCCTGCCGTCCGGCGCGGTAGAGCGCGAGCGCGAGCAGCCGCCAGGCCTCCTCACGCAGCGGGTGCGCCGAGGCGTGGGCCTCCAGGTCGGGGATCATCGGGCCGGTACGGCCCAGCCGCAGCGCGGCGTCCGCGCGGCGCTCCACGGCGAGCAGGCGAAGCTCGTCCAGCCGCATGGCCTCGGTCTGCGCCCAGGCCAGCTCCTGGAACCCGGCGAGCGCGGGCCCGCGCCACAGGGCGAGGGCCGTCTCCATCCGCTCCAGCGTCGCGGCCGGGCTCTCGTGGTCGCTCTTGACCAGGTGCTCGAAGTGCCAGGAGTCCACGTCCTCGACGTCGGCCCGCAGCGCGTAGCCGGGCGGAGCGGACACCAGGACGCCGGCCTCCTCGCGTGGCGCGCGGTTCGGTTCGAGCGCCCGCCGCAGCCGGGAGACGTACCCCTGGATCGTGGACAGCGCCTGGGCGGGCGGCTCGCCGGGCCACAGCTCGTCGATCAGCACGCTCACCGGTACGGCGCGTCCTCCGGCCACGAGCAACCGGGCGAGCACGGCCTGTTGCCGTTGGCCGCCCAGGTCGAGCGTCTCGCCATCGGCAATCGCCTCGAACGGCCCAAGAGCACGAAAAGTCACCATCGCACGGTAAGCGTAGAGGCAGTGACCCTCCCGGGCGTGCCGGCAGCCTCTCGGTTGGGTCACGAGGCGGGCGGCGGGCGCGCTCAGGCGGCGAGGGGGAACCGGGCTTCGACGACCGTGCCGCCGCTGTCGGGCGCGGTGACCACGCAGCTTCCGCCCAGCTCGGCCGCGCGTTCGCGCATCGAGGACATGCCGACCCCCGCGCGCAGGTGGGCGGGCAGGCCGACGCCGTCGTCGGCGACCGTCACCCGCAGCTCGCCGCCGCCGTTCCCGCCCGGGGAGCGGGTGACGCGGACTTCGACCCGGGTGGCCCGCGCGTGGCGGCGCACGTTGTTCAGCGCCTCCTGCACGACGCGATACACCGCGACCTCCACGGCGGCGGGCAGTCCGGTGAGATCGCCGTCCGCCCGCACGGAGACGTCCGCGACGCCGTCCGTCCCCGCGGGCAGCGTCTCCTCCGCCAGCGCCCGTACGGCTCCCGCCAGCCCGAGGTCGTCGAGGGCCGGAGGCCGCAGGCCGTACACCAGCTCGCGGATGTCGCCGGCCACCGCGTCCATGCCGGTCCGCAGGTCCCGCAGCAGGTTGTCGGCCGTGTCCGGGGACCTGGCCAGGCTGATCCTGGCCATGTTGATCGTCATCGCCATCGCTCCGAGCGTCTGGCCGAGCCCGTCGTGCAGGTCGCGGCGCAGCCGCCGGCGCTCCTCCTCCCGGGCGGCGAGGATGCGCTCGCGCGAGCGCTGGAGGTCGGCCGCCATCCGCACGGCGTGGGCCACGTCGGCCACGTAGGGGAGCAGCGTGGCGAGCACCCGCTCGTCGTGGGCGGCGGCGAACCGCCGGGCCCCCGGCGGGCCGACGAGCAGCCGGCCCACCTGCTCGCCGTGCCAGATCAGCGGCACCTCGCGCGGCGACGGCCCGACCTGGCCGCTCTCGACGTACCGCGGGCTGCCGTCGGCGATCTCGACCGCGACCCCGCTCACGGCCAGGCCCTCGCGCACGACCGTCACCACCGACGCCAGCGCGTCGGCGGGATCGGCCCGGCGCACCTCCTGGGTCAGCCGCTCGGCGAGCAGCGCCGGATCGCCCACCCGGCCGTACAGCGCGCGGTCGACCAGGCGCTGCAGGGAGCGGCGCAGCGGCTGGAAGAACCCGCCGGCGAACAGCGCCGCCGCGAGCCCGGCCACCTGGTGATATCCGGAGACGACCAGGCCGGCGACCGCACCGACCCCGAAGTAGACGGCGCTGATCGTGCCCAGGAGCCCGGCGGTGACGAAGGTCCGGCTGATCACCGTGTCGATGCCGTACAGCCGGTAGCGCAGCGCCGCGAAGAGGATCGCGAACGGGATGAGCGCCGTCCAGAGCGTCGCGGGCAGCCACCACGACTCGCCCATCAGATACACCGCCACGTACACCGCGAAGGCGGTGAGCGGCCAGGCGATCTGCCGCCGCGTCGCCGGGTCGGCGTGCCGCAGCCGGAGCGCGAGCGAGGCGAGCGCGGCGACGACGCAGGCCCGGATCGTGTAGTCGAGGACCGTCCACGCCGTCGCCTGGTAGGGGACGAGGGCCCTGACCTCCAGCGGGTTGTGGATCACCTCCGGCCAGGCGTACGTGCTGGGGTCGGGATCGGGCCGCAGCAGGCCCAGAGCGATCTCGGCGAGGGTGGCGGCGGCGGCCGGCACGACCACCCAGCGCCAGCGGCGCGAGGGGAGCCGGCCGTCGGGTGAGTAGAGGGGGAGCAGGATCGCCAGCATCAGGCCCGCCAGCGCCCAGCAGGTGATCTCGATCACCCGGGCCGTGTTGGCCGCCCCCATCGCGCCCCGGGAGGCCCAGAAGAACGAGAGTGCGGTGAAGGCGGCGTTGCCCGAGCCCAGCAGGCCGCCCGCGCAGATCAGCCACGCGAGGCTCAGCCGGGGCCGCTGGGACACCAGGAACGCTCCCGTGACCGGGAACGTGAGCGCGACGCCGAAGTCCGGCGTCAGCGGGGGGTACGGCTGCCATTCCGCGGGGACCCGGACCTGGACCAGCACCCCTACGAGGGTCAGGACCAGTGCCATGGCCGCCATCACCCAGGCCACCGTCCGCGCGGGAAAGGCTGGGGGGTTCTCGTCCATCCTGGGATGGATTATGTCCTGTCCCGTTCCGCTCTGACCAGGAAACCGTCAGCTCGTTGAGAGCGAGGACCGGAGCTTCCGCCCGGCGCGGCGACGCCCCGATCCCCGAGACCTACGCCGTCTGCGCGGAGCGGCGGCGGACGGCGCGGCCGATGAGCAGCTGGCCCGCCGCCGCGAGCAGGCCGAGGCCGCCGAACAGGGGCCACACCAGCCCGGGGGCGGCGGCCAGCAGCCGGGTGCCCACCAGGGGAGCGAGCAGGGACCCGGCCGACCAGGCCAGGCCGTACAGGCCCGAGTAGCGCCCCCGCAGGTGGGGCGGCGCGAGCGCCGCGACGATCGCCCCCGGGATCCCCGCCGTGAGCACCTCGCCGAGCGTCCAGACGGCCACGGCCGCCGCGTGCCCGGCCGCGGACGACACCAGCGAGGTCAGCGCGAACCCGAGCCCGACGAGCGCGAACCCGGCCGCGAGCACCCTGGACGGGTCGAACCTGGCCAGCCACGCGTTCGTGAGCGGCTGGACGACCACGATCAGCAGGCCGTTGACCGCCATCGCCATGCCGTACGCGCTCGTGGGCAGCCCCTGGCCGGTCATGGCGAGCGGCAGCGTGCTGTACGCCTGCAGGTAGACCAGCGCGTACGCCAGGTTGCCCAGCACGAAGGCCAGCATGAGCCGGTCGCGCAGCACGTCGGCGAACCGGCCGGGCTCGGCGTCCTCGCGGGCCGGGCGGGTCTCCGGGATCGCCCGCCACACCAGGAGGCCGAAGATCAGGCAGGTGACGGCGTCCACCCAGAACAGCACCGTGAAGCCCGAGCGGGCGAGCCAGCCGCCGGCCACCATCGCGACGGAGAAGCCGAGGTTGATGGCCCAGAACAGCAGCCCGAACGCCCGGGGGCGGTCCTCCGGCGGCACCAGGTCGGCGACGATCGCCTGCGACGCCGGCCGGTAGGCGTCCACCACGATGCCCAGCACGAGCATGCCCACGACGAGCCCCGGCACGCTGGTCGTGTAGCCGAGCGCGACCATGGTGACGGCCGTGGCGACCATGCCGCCGGTGAGCGTGACCCGGCGCCCGAGGCGGTCGGCCAGCCATCCGGCGACCGGCTGCGACAGCAGCGATCCCACGCCGAACATCGTCATGACCAGCCCCGCGGTGGCGAGTGAGACGCCGCGCGCCTGCGTGAGGTAGATGCCGATGAACGGCTCCACCATCGTGCCGAGCCGGTTGACGAACGATCCGCCGAACAGCACCCAGAACGGACGGGGCAGGCCGCCGACCTTCGACTGGATGAAGCCGGTCCTGCTGATCACAGTGGTCACGGTGTCCACCCTTGGACAACCGGGGCGTGCCGTGCCAATCTTTTAGCCCTGGCTGAAACGTGGGGGAGTGGCCGTGCCGGTGGAGTGGCGTTTCACGCCGGACGACGTGGCGCGGCTGCGCTTCGCGTTCTCCCCGATGTGGGAGCTGGTGGCCAGCCTCCGGGTGCTGCGGGCCCCCGGCCGCCACTCGCTGCACCTGCCGTGGCTGCGGGCCGTACGGCCGCGCCTGCGCGAAGTGGATCTCACCGACCTGTTCGCGCTGGTTCCGGAGAGCGGCTACATGCCCGACTTCCTCACCCCGCCGCCCGACACCCCGCTGCCGGACTTCGCCGAGGAACTGGAGCGGGTGCGCGCGACCCCGCCCGACACGGCGTTCGAGGAGGCGGTCTGGGTGCAGACGCCCGATCCCGCGGCGCTGCGGCGGTTCGCCGACGACCCGGCGGAGGGCGTGCGGCGGGTGGCCGACCGGCTGCGGGAGTACTGGACGGTCGCGTTCGAGGAGTTCTGGCCCGGGATCCGCGCGCTGCTGGAGGCCGACGTCATGTGGCGGGCCCGCACGCTGGCGGCCGGGGGAGTGCGGGAGCTGTTCGCCGACCTGCACCCCGGCGTCACCTGGCACGGCGACCGTCTCGTCACGGCCAAGAGCTGCGCCTACGACGGCGACCTCGGCGGGGACGGCCTCGTCCTCGTGCCGAGCGCCTTCTCCTGGCCGGACGTCTGGGTGATGTACGAGCCGTACCGGCCGATGCTGTGCTACCCGGCGCGGGGCGTCGGGACGCTGTGGTCGGACGGCACGCCCTGCACGCCCGAGGCGCTGGCCGCGCTCATCGGCCGCACCCGGGCGCAGGTGCTCACCGCGCTGGCCGAGCCCGGCTCGACCACCGGGCTCGCCCGGCGGCTCGGCCTCACGCCGGGCGCGGTCAGCCAGCACCTCGCCGTGCTGTCCGACGCGGGCCTGGTGGCGCGGCGGCGGCTCGGCCGCGAGGTGCTCTACCGGCGGACCCCGGTCGGCGAGTCGCTCGCCGCCGTCTGCTGATCACCCCAGGTGGGGCGGGGCGGGCACGGCGGGCAGCCGGGCGGCGACCGTCGTCCCGCGGCCGGGCTCGGAGGTGACGGCGCAGGTGCCGCCCAGCTCGGCCGCGCGCTCGGCCATCGAGCTCATGCCCACGCCCGACCTGCGGCCAGGCGGCAGTCCCACGCCGTCGTCGGCCACGACGACCCGCAGCTCGCCGTTCCTGTGCAGGACCACCCGCACACGCCGGGCCCGCGCGTGCTTGCGCACGTTGGTCAGCGCCTCCTGCACGATCCGGTAGGCCGCCACCTCCACGGCGGCGGGCAGCCCGGTCATGTCCCCGGTCACCCCGACCTCGGCCACCGACTCCTCACCCGCGGCCAGGCCGGGGCGCGCCTCCTCCGCCAGGGCCCGTACGGCTCCCGCCAGCCCGAGGTCGTCGAGGGCGGGGGGACGCAGGCCGTACACGAGCTGGCGGACGTCGGCGGTCACGCTGTTCATGCCCTCGCGCAGGTTCCGCAGCAGGGTGTCGGCCGTCTCGGGGGACCGTTCCAGGCTGTGGCGCGCCATGTTGATCGTCATCGCCATCGACGCCAGCGTCTGCCCGAGCCCGTCGTGCAGGTCGCGGCGCAGCCGCCGCCGTTCCTCCTCGCGGGCCGTCAGGATGCGCTCGCGTGAGCGTTGCAGCGCGGTGGTGAGCGTCACCGTGTGGGCGGCGTCGGCGACGTACGGCGCCAGCACCGCGATCACGCGCTCGTCGTGGGCGGCGGGGAAGCGGCGCCCGCCCGGCGGGCCGATGAGCAGGCGCCCGACCGGCTCGCCGTGCCAGACCAGGGGCATCTCCCGCACCACGGGATCGGGCCGCCCGCTCGTCGTGACGGTCCCGTCGATCTCCACCGCGATGCCGGTGACCGACAGGCCCTCGCGGAGCACCTCCAGGGCGGCGAGCAGGGCGTGCGCGGGGTCGGCGTGCTGCAACCGCCGCCGCAGCCCGGCGGCGAGCGTGAGCGGGTCGCCCCCCCTGCCGTACAGCGCGCGGTCGACGAGCCGCTGCAGGCCGCCCCGGATGGGGTGGAAGAACGCCCCGGCGAACAGGGCCGCGGCCAGGCCGGCGAACCGGTCGACGCCGGACAGGATCAGGCTGGAGCCCGCCCCGACGAGCACGTAGACGGCGGCCACGACGCCGACCAGGCCCGCGCCGACGAGAGCCCTGCTGATCAACGTGTCGATGCCGTACAGCCGGTAGCGCAGCACGGCGACCGCGATGGCGGCCGGCACCAGGGGGAGCGTGAGCGAGGCCGTCCACCAGACCGGATGACCGATCACCCACGGGATCACCACCCCGGCCATGGCCACCAGAGGCCACAGGATCTGGCGGCGCTCGATGCCGTCGGCCCGGTTGAAGCGGACGACGAGCGAGGAGAACGCCAGCGCCATGCCCACCGCGACGACCGTGTGCAGCGCCTGCCTGGTGCCCTGGTAGTACGGCGCGAAGGCCGCCACCTCCAGCGCGTTGTATCCCGTGCGCACGCTCGACGGGGCGATCAGCGAGCACAGCCAGTCGAGGGCGAGGGCCGTGGCGGTCACGCCCCCGGGCACGCACCACCGCTTGGACAGGATCCGCCCGGTGGGATAGAGCAGCGGCAGCAGCACCCCGAGCGCGTACGTCGTGAGGTTCCACACCCCGTCGGCGAACACCCAGATCGGGTGGACCAGCGGATGGCCGCCGTCGTGGACGAGCAGGGTCGCCGTGTTGGCGGCGAGGATGTTGGCGGCCGAGCCCAGGCCGCCCAGGCACAGCAGCCAGCCGAGCAGCAGCCGGGGCCGCGAGATCACCAGCAGCGCGCCGAAGATCGGGAACGTGGTGCCCGCCACGTCCTCGGGCGCGAACGGCAGCGGCGTGTAGGGCGCGTCGGGCAACTGGGCGGTCACCCAGATGTCGGCCAGCTCCAGGCAGATCGCCGCGCCCGCGATCGCCACCGCGACGGCGGGCCCGAGCACCCGCACCCGGCCCGGCCAGTCGAGCGCCCGCAGCCGCCGGAGCCGGTCGAGCGGACCCGCCGGGCCGGGGACGCCGTCCTCGATCTCCGCCTCCGGCGCCTCACCGGGTGCGGTGACGGTGCCGGGCGCTCCGGGTGTCGCCTCGTCCGCGGAGCCGCGCCGGGGTTCCGCGGAGTCGAGCAGCGGTCGTGCCACGGACGGGGGCTCCTTCGGGTTGTGCACCGGCATGCCGGGACGGTAAGGCGCGCGGGTCGACACGCGATCAACGCCGGATCAACAGCAACGACGACCCGGCCGCGAGTTTAGTTCGGTGTGATCTGTGTCACCGTCTGCCGTGCCCGTCTCCCCGGCGCCGCCGCCGTCGTGCGTCGGCCGTGAGCCGGAGGACCACCGGCTCACACCTCGTCGTAACCGCTGTGAAACACTCAGGAGGCAGACTGGTAGGCGACCAGACCTGTAACTCCGTGAGGTACGCCTTGGACCGCCAGCAGGAATTCGTCCTCCGCACGCTCGAAGAGCGGGACATCCGGTTCATCCGGCTGTGGTTCACCGACGTGCTCGGTTTCCTGAAGTCGGTGGCGATAGCGCCGGCCGAGCTGGAGGGCGCCTTCGCCGAGGGCATCGGCTTCGACGGCTCGGCGATCGAGGGCTTCTCGCGGGTCTACGAGTCGGACATGCTGGCCAAGCCCGACCCGTCGACGTTCCAGATCCTGCCGTGGCGCAGCGAGTCGCCGGGCGCCGCCCGCATGTTCTGCGACATCCTGATGCCGGACGGCTCGCCGTCGCACGCCGATCCGCGCTTCGTGCTCAAGCGGACGCTGGCCAAGGCGGCCGACATGGGCTTCACGTTCTACACCCACCCCGAGGTGGAGTTCTTCCTGCTGCGCAACCGGCCGGAGAAGGGCGACAAGCCGCAGCCCATAGACGAGGGCGGCTACTTCGACCACACGCCGCACAGCGCGGGCCACGACTTCCGCCGCAACGCGATCATGATGCTGGAGTCGATGGGCATCTCGGTCGAGTTCAGCCACCACGAGGGCGCGCCGGGCCAGCAGGAGATCGACCTGCGCTACGCCGACGCGCTGACCACCGCCGACAACATCATGACGTTCCGGCTGGTCATGAAGGAGGTGGCGCTGGAGCAGGGCGTGTGGGCCTCGTTCATGCCCAAGCCGTTCACCGACTACCCCGGGTCCGGCATGCACACGCACATGTCGCTGTTCGAGGGCGACCGCAACGCCTTCTACGAGCCCGGCGCCGACTACCAGCTGTCCAAGATCGGCCGGTCGTTCATCGGAGGCCTGCTCCGGCACGCGGCGGAGATCACCGCGGTGTGCAACCAGTGGGTCAACTCCTACAAGCGGCTGTGGGGCGGCGCCGAGGCGATCGCCGGAGCCGGAGGCGAGGCCCCCGCGTACATCTGCTGGGGGCACAACAACCGCTCCGCGCTCGTGCGCGTGCCCATGTACAAGCCGCACAAGAGCGGCTCGACCCGCATCGAGTTCCGGTCGGTCGACTCCTCCTGCAACCCGTATCTCGCCTTCGCCGTCATCCTGGCCGCCGGCCTGAAGGGCATCGAGGAGGGGTACGAGATGCCGCCGGGCGCCGAGGACGACGTGTGGGCGCTGACCAGCGCGGAGCGGCGGGCGCTCGGCATCCAGCCGCTGCCCCAGTCGCTGGACGAGGCGATCGTGGCGATGGAGCGCAGCGAGCTGGTCGCCGAGACGCTGGGCGAGCACGTCTTCGACTACTTCCTGCGCAACAAGCGCGCGGAGTGGCAGGATTACCGCCGTCAGGTGACCGAGTACGAGCTCGGCCGCTACCTGCCCGTGCTCTGACGGCGGTCACTCCGTCATCGCGGTGTTACAGTGTGCAAATCTTCCTGACACCCCTGTCTGTTTGGCTGGTCCCTACGCCGGAACAGTAAAATCGGTTCACTTGTTACGACTTTTACGGGTGAGCCGTATCAAGACGTGACTCAGGGAGGGCGTGGGCCATATGACGGCGGCTGCGGGGCTGCAGACCGTTCTGACCGTACCGAAGCGTTTCCGGGGACCCGAGGGCACCGCCAACGGCGGATGGATCGCGGGCACCCTCGCCGGCACGCTGACGGGGTGCGGTCACGACTCGCCGGTGGAGGTCACCCTTCGCAGACCGGTCCCGCTGGAGACCGGCCTGTCGGTCGAGCACGTCGGCAACGCCGTCGTCCTCAGCCAGGGCGACAGCCACCTCGTCGAGGCGATCCCCGTCGCCGAGACGCTGACGCCGCCGCCGTTCGTGCGGTTCACCGACGCGGCCCGCGCGGAGGCGGGGTTCCCCGGCAGGCACGGCCACGGCATCGCGGGCTGCTTCGCCTGCGGGCTGCGCGAGCCGGGCGACGGGCTGCGGATCTTCCCCGGCCCGGTGGAGGACCCGGTGGAGGGCGCCGAGCTCGTGGCCGCCGGCTGGCGGGTGCCGTTCAACGTGACCGACGAGCAGGGCGTGGTCCCCGACTCGATCGTCTGGGCGGCGCTGGACTGCGCCACCGGATGGGCGCACTACCGCAGCTTCCCGGATCGGCGGCCCATCCAGCCCCCGCTGCTCGGGCGGCTGACCGGACAGGTGTTCCGCCGGGTCTACCCGATGGGCAGATACTCGGTCGTGGCCCGGGCGGAGGGGCGCGACGGCCGCAAGCTGTTCGGCACGAGCGCGGTCTACGAGGTGGACGGCGCGCTCGTCGCCGCCGCCAAGGCCACCTGGATCCTGCCCCGCCAGTGACGGCCGGTCACTGCTGGGAGCCCCTGGCCGCACGGGGGAGCAGCGTGGTCAGCAGGGCCGCCAGCAGGAACGCGGCGGCGTCGTACCAGAGCGTGGCCGGGGCCGCGAAGTAGAGGCTCGCGCCGCCCCGATCGTCGGCCAGACCGGCGAAGACGGCCCCGACCACGACGATGCCGGCCGCCGCGCCGAGCTGCCGGGCGGTTCGGCTGTCCGGCGGCGGGTGACCTGTTCCAGGGCCATTCGACGGTCACCCAGGATGAAGCGCGCGACCGAGGCGGGACAGGGCCGGCGTCAGGCGGCCGAGGATCTCGTCCAGGACGGCCGGGCTCGTGGCGAAGTTGAGCCGCGCGTACCCGCTCGTGTGCACAGGTGTCCCCTGCGAGAAGTCGGCGCCCTCGGCCAGTTTGACTCCCGCCTCGCGCTCCAGGCGCTCGGCCGGCGCGCCGCCCTTGAGCGGCGTGCCGGTGAAGTCGAACCAGCTCAGGTAGGTGGCCTGCGGCGAGTGGTAGCCGAGGTCCCACGGCAGGTCCGCCGCCCACCGCTCGATCGTCAGCCGGTTGCGCTCCAGCGTCCGCATCAGGCCGGCGTGCCAGTCCGCCGACTGCCGCCACGCCGCGACGGTGGCCGCGCGGCCCACGACGCCCGGGTCGCCGAAGTACTCCTGCGGCACGCGCGACAGCGCCTCCCACACGCCGTCGTGTCCGACGTGCGCGACGGCGCAGCGCAGCCCCGCGATGTTGAACGCCTTGGTCGCGGAGGTCGCGGTGATCGTCCGCGCCGCCGTCCCCGGCCCGAGCGAGGCGAACGGCAGGTGGCGGTGCGGCGCGTAGGCGAGGTCGGCGTGGATCTCGTCCGAGACGACCACGAGGTCCAGCTCCTGAGCGGCCTCGGCGAGCGCGGCCAGTTCCGCCCGGGTGAAGACCCGGCCGGTCGGGTTGTGCGGGTTGACGAGCACCAGCATGCGGCAGCCCTCCGCGCGCAGCCGCCCGGCCAGCCCTTCGGCCGTGAAGCCCCAGCCGTGTCCGGTTCGCGTCATGGGCAGCGGCACGATGCGGCGTCCCGCCCCGGCGACGCTCGCCAGGAACGGCGGATAGGACGGCACGTGGATCGCCACCCCGTCACCGGGCCGCGTAGCCAGTTCGATCATCACCTGGAGGATCTGGATCACGTCGGTGAGCACCCGGGTGCGGCCCGGCCGGGGAGTCCAGCCGTGCCGCGTGGCCATTCGCTCATCGAACGCCTCGGCCACCGGGTCCTCGCCCGGCCAGTACGGGTAGCCGAAGTCCTCCCGCTCGGCCAGGCGGATCACGCACTCCCGCACGGCGGGCGGCACCCCGAAGTCCATGTCGGCGACCCAGGCGCCGAGGACGCCGGGCGCGAGCGAGCCCCACTTGACGCCGGATCCGGAGCGCAGGCGTTCGACGTCGACGTGGGCGAAGACATCGCGGGACATGGCGGTCCTTCCGTGCGGGAGGCGGTCATCCGGTGAGGCGGGCGGCCACGACCGCGGCGCAGCGGGGGTCGAACAGGATCGTGTAGTGGTTGCAGTCCGGCACGACCTCGTCGCGCAGGCCGGGCAGTTCCGCCGCCCACCGCGCGGTGAGGTCGTCCGGGAGCATCCCGACGTCCTGGTTCAGCAGCCCCCTCGGTGCGCGGAGCAGGAACGGCGCGGGCTCGACGGCCTTCAGGGCCGCCCCGATCGCCTCGTGCTCGGTGAGCAGCCAGCGGCCGTCCTGCCGTACGGCGTCCTCGCGGGCACGCGAGCGGACGGCGCCGTCCGGCCCGGTGGCGTCGTAGCGGACGTACTCCTCGATCAGCGGGGACCAGTCATGGGCGAGCGCGGGATGGGCGCGGAAGAAGTCGAGGTAGGCGTCCACGCTCGGATAGGTCTGGGAGAGCCGGGCGATGGCCGGGCCGAGCGTCGCCTCCAGCACCTCGTCGGGGTCGGCCCCGGGCGGCAGCGGCAGCGGCAGGCCGCCGTCCACGAGCACCACCCGGTCGTAACGCCGGTGCGCGCCGTGCAGGGCCGCGACGTAGGCGCCCATCGAGTGCCCGGTGAGCACGCTCGTGCCGTCCGCGCCCACGTGCCGGGCGACCAGTTCCAGGTCCTCGGCGTGCCGGTCCAGGCCGTACGGGCCGGGCAGATCGGCGCTGTGGCCGCGCCCGCGCAGGTCCACGGCGACCAGCGACCAGCCGGGCGGCAGCGCCGCGGCCACCGCCCGCCACGCCACGAGCGAGGCGGTGATGCCGTGCGCCGCGATGATCAGGCGGGGACCGCCGCCGAACCTGGCGATCCGCAGCCGTCCGCCGGGGACGGCGACCTCATCGATGTTCATGTTTCGGACTGTACGGTACGACCCTCGTAGGTATCGCCTGTCCCGATATGTATCTTTAAGCTCTCCCATATGGGTGAACGTCTGATCGTCATCGAGCACGAGGCCGACGCCGGCCTGGGCTTCTTCGCCGGCTGGCTGGAGGCCGCGGGCGTCGAGGCCGAGGTCGTCCGGCCGTACAAGGGGGAGCAGGTGCCCGGACGCGCCCCCGGCGGGCTGCTGGTCCTCGGCGGCTCCGCGGCGGCCTGGGACGACGAGGGGTACGGCTGGCTGCCGGCCACCAGGGACCTGCTCGCCCGCGCCGTGAACGAGGGCGTGCCGACGCTCGGCATCTGCCTCGGCGCCCAGCTCATGACCATGGCCTGCGGCGGGATGGTCGAGCGCGGCGACGCGGGCCTGGAGATCGGCCTGGGGGAGATCGAGCCGCTGCCCGAGGCCGCCGCGGACCCGCTGCTGTCCGCGCTGCCCGGTGGCCCGGTCCGGGCGATCCAGTACCACTACGACGCCATGACCGTCCTGCCCGCGGGCGCCGTACGGCTGGCCACCGGCGCGCGGTACGCCAACCAGGCGTACCGGCTCGGCGACCGGGCCTGGGCCGTGCAGTTCCATCCCGAGGCCACGCCCGCGATCTTCGCCTCCTGGACCGGCGGCGGCGAACTGCCGCCCGAGCGCGCCGAGGAGCTTAACGCGCAGGTCGAGGCGGCCGGAGACGAGCTCGAGCGCACCTGGAGGCCGCTGGCCGAGGCGTTCGCGGCCCTGCTCGCCGCGCGCTCACATGAGCTGACATGGGCTGACATCGGCTGACATGGACGGATGGGTGCGCGGGCAAACCGCGTGATGGGCCGATTACGCAGAGAAACCGCTAAGGACGCCCGCAACGCGGAGGGTTAGCGTGTGCGCTGGGCCCGGCACGCGCCGGGCGGCGACATCCAAGGTCGGCTCCCCGCTGGGAGGCCGATCTCTGCGAGGAGGCTTCCGACCCATGTGTACGGTTACTGGGAAGGTTCGTCTCGGGGGGCCGACGTGATCGACGTCGGGGTGGAGGAAGGAACGGTGAACGCCGCGCCTCGGATACAGACGACGGCGGGGCGCCTGGCGGCGCTCGGATTCGCCGACGGCGCGCGGGCCGAGCGGCTGCTCGACGAGCTCGGCCCCGAGGCGGTCGGCGATTTCGCGCTGCTCGACGACCTCGTCAGGGCCGCCGACCCGGATCTGGCGCTCACCACGCTGAGCCGCCTGGTCGAGCGGGACCCGAGCGTGCTCGGGGCGTTCCGCGCCGACCCTGACCTGCGCCGCAGGCTGCTCGGCGTGTTCGGGCTCAGCGCGGCGCTCGGCGAGCACGTCGTACGGCACCCGGAGTGCCTGCCGTCCATCCGGTGGACGCGGTGGCCCACGCTCGGCGAGCTGCGCGAGGAGATGCTGCTCGCCGTCGGGGCGGACCCGGACGCGGCCGAGCCGGTGGCCGGGAGCGTCACCGCGGGGATCACGGCGCGGACCGCCGAGCCGGGCGCGGCCGGGCCGGCGATGGAGGCGCTGCGCGTCGCCTACCGCGGTCGCCTGCTGCACCTGGCCACCCGGGACGTGACCGGCGAGTGCACGCTCGCGGAGGCCGCCGCCGCGCTGGCCGACCTCGCCTCGGCCGCGCTGGAGGCCGCCCTCGCCATCGCCAGGGCCGAGGTGGCCGACGCGGGCGACGTACGGCTGGCCGTCATCGGCATGGGCAAGTGCGGGGCCCGGGAGCTGAACTACATCTCCGACGTCGACGTCGTCTTCGTGGCCGAGCCCAAGGAGGGCGTGGACGAGACCAAGGCGCTGCAGACCGCCACGCGCCTCGCGCAGGGCATGATGCGGGCCTGCTCGGCGAGCACCCCGGAGGGGGCGCTGTGGGAGGTGGACGCCAACCTGCGCCCCGAGGGCAAGATGGGCCCGCTCGTGCGCAGCATGGAAAGCCACCTGACCTACTACCGGCGGTGGGCCAAGACCTGGGAGTTCCAGGCGCTGCTCAAGGCGCGACCGGTCGCCGGCGACCTGGAGCTCGGCCAGGAGTACGTCGCCGCGGTCAACGAGCTGGTCTGGCAGGCCGCCGCCCGGCCCAACTTCGTGGAGGACGTGCAGGCCATGCGCCGCCGGGTGGAGGCGCACGTGCCGGCGGGCGAGGCCGACCGGCAGATCAAGCTCGGGCCGGGCGGGCTGCGGGACATCGAGTTCGCCGTCCAGCTCCTCCAGCTCGTGCACGGCCGCTCCGACCCGCTGCTGCGGCGCCGGGCCACGCTGTCGGCCCTCGCCGCCCTGTCCAGGGGCGGCTACGTCGGGCGCGACGACGCCAAGGCGCTCGCCGAGGCCTACACCTTCCTGCGCCAGGTCGAGCACATGCTCCAGCTCCACCGGCTGCGCCGCACCCACGTGGTGCCGTCGGACACCGCCGACCTGCGGCGGCTCGGCCGGGGGCTGGGCATGACGACCGACCCGGTGGGGGAGTTCACCACCACCTGGAAGCGGCACGCGCTGGAGGTGCGGCGGCTCCACGAGAAGCTGTTCTACCGCCCGCTGCTGCAGGCCGTCGCCCGCCTGCCCGAGACCGAGGCCCGCCTGTCCACGGCCGCCGCCACCGCGCGGCTGGAGGCGCTCGGCTACGCCGACCCCGAGGGCGCGCTGCGCCACATCGCCGCGCTCACCAGCGGCGTCTCCCGCCGGGCGGCCATCCAGCGGACGCTGCTTCCGGTCATGCTCGGCTGGTTCGCCGACGCCCCCGACCCCGACGCCGGCCTGCTCGGCTTCCGCCAGGTGAGCGACAAGCTCGGCACCACGCCGTGGTATCTGCGTCTGCTGCGCGATGAGACCGCCGTGGCCGAGCGCCTCGCGCGCCTGCTCGGCACCAGCAGGTACGTCACCGGGCTGCTGCTGCACGCCCCCGAGGCCGTCGCGATGCTGGGCTCGCCCGCCGAGCTCGCCGTACGGCAGGCCGCGACGCTCGCCGCCGAGGCCGCCGCCGCGGTGGGCCGCCACGCGGAGAGCGCCGAGACCGCCGTCGCCGCCGTCCGGGCGCTGCGCCGCAGGGAACTGCTCCGCACGGCCTGCGCCGACCTGTCCGGGCTGATCGACATCGAGCAGGTCGGCCAGGCCCTCTCGTCGCTGAACGACGTCACGATCCAGGCGGCGCTGGACACGGCGATCAACAAGGTCACGCTGGAGCGGCGGGCCGCGTTCCCGACCCGGATGGCCGTGATCGCCATGGGGCGCCTGGGCGGCCTGGAGAGCTCCTACGCCAGCGACGCCGACGTCATGTTCGTGCACGCGCCGCTGCCGGGCGTGGCCGAGCGGGACGCGACCGGCGCCGCGCACGCGGTGGCCGAGGAGACGCGCAGGCTGCTCGCGCTGCCCGCCCCCGACCCGCCGCTGCAGATCGACGCGGGCCTGCGGCCGGAGGGCCGGCAGGGGCCGCTCGTGCGCACCATCGCCTCCTACCGCGCCTACTACGACCGCTGGGCCTCGCACTGGGAGGCCCAGGCGCTGCTGCGGGCCCGGTTCTGCGCCGGCGACGCCGAACTCGGCCGCGAGTTCGTCGCGCTCGTCGACCCGCTGCGCTACCCGGCCGAGGGCATCTCCGCCGACGCCGTACGCGAGATCCGCAAGCTCAAGGCCCGCATGGAGGCCGAGCGGCTGCCGCGCGGCGCCGACCCGGCCCTGCACACCAAGCTCGGCAGGGGCGGGCTGAGCGACGTGGAGTGGGTGGCCCAGCTCATCCAGCTGCGGCACGCGGGAGCCGTACCGGCGCTCCGGACGACGCGCACGCTGGAGGCGCTGCGCGCGGCGGCGGGGGAGGGCCTGCTCGACCCGGCCGACGAGGAGGTGCTCGCGCAGGCGTGGCTGTTCGCCTCGCGCATCCGCGACGCCCTCATGCTGGTGCGCGGCCGGGCGGCCGACAGCATCCCCACCCCGGTCAAGGAGCGCGTGCTGCTCGCGCGGGCGCTCGGCTACCCGCCCGAGGGCACCGAGGACTTCGTCGAGGACTACCGGCGCGCCACCCGGCGGGCCAGGACTGTGGTGGAGCGCGTCTTCTACGAGGACTGAGTCCGATCGGGCCGGGGGCCCGATCGGGTCGAGGGGGGATTGCCGCCTTCGCGCGATGCTTGTTCCGAATGACGCATATGTATGCGCATCGGAGCGTTGCCATCGCAGCCCGTAACGTGTATCAACGGGTGCGGGTGATCTCTTTGATCTCGTATTACGCCGATCTGGCCATCGGGCTGATCCTGGCCTTCCTGTTGCTGTCGCTTGTCGTCAGCGGCATCAACGAGGGCATCGTCAGGCTGCTCGGAATCCGCAGCAAGTTCCTGTGGGCGTACCTGCGCGACACTCTCGACGGAGCGGAGACGGCGGACGGGACCTCCCGGCTGGACCGGATCCTGGACGCGCTCAAGGGGTTCGGGCGCAAGGCGCGGACGCCGCTCACGCAGGCGGCGTCGCCGGAGGAGGGCCGCTCGCGCCTGCCGGCCAGCGTGCTGGGGGTGTTCGCGCGGCTGCCGTTCGGCCGGGACCCGCGGCCCGCGTTCAGCCGTCAGCCGCCGCCCGTGGAGAGCCCGCCGCTCGCCGCCGCCGCGGACTCCGTGGCCGCCGAGCAGATGGCCGCCGAGCAGATGGCCGCCGAGCAGGCGACGGCCGAGCAGGCGACGGCCGAGCAGGTGACCGCGGCCGGGGAGACCGCGGACCCTGCTCACCCCGCCGGACAGGCCGATCCCGTGGAGGCCGCCGTCCTCACGGTGGACCCGGTGGCGGACGGCGCCGGGGCCGGGGCGCTGCCGCCAGGCCAGGGCAAGTCGATGGCCGAGCTGCTCCACGAACGGCTGCAGGAGATCGACCACAACAAGCGCGGAAGGACGAGCATCGCCGACATCCCGCCCGCGCGCTTCGCCGTCGCCGTCATGGAGATCGCCACCGAACACGGCGGCGTGGAGGCCCTCATGCGGGACCTCGACGCGCTCAAGAGCCCCTTCTCCCGGCCGCTCAAGGCCGTGTGGGACAGGGCGAGCCACGACCTGGAGGCGTTCCGGCGCGGCGTCGAGGACTGGTTCGACGGCGAGATGGAGCGGCTCAGCCTGCTCTACCGCCGCTACGTCCGCTGGGTCCTCGTCGCGCTCGGCCTCGTCGTGACGCTGGTGTTCAGCATGGACTCCCTGGAGTACGGCAAGACGCTGCTGCGCGACAACGCCTACCGCAGCGCGGTGTCCGCGTTCGGCCAGGCGGGCCCCCAGGCGCTGGAGTCAATACGTGAGCAGTGCGAGCCGGGCCAGGATCCGTACGCGTGCGTCACCGATGTGCTGAGCACCCCGGCGTTCGTGAAGATCTTCACGAACGCCCCGGTGAGCGTCACGATGGACGCGTCCGGCGGCCCGGTGTGGGCCTGGCACGGCGGGGACTGGTGGCAGCGCCTCACGTCGCCGGGCCACTGGCCGGGGTTCCTCGTCACCCTGATCGCCCTGTTGTTCGGCGCGCCGTTCTGGTGGGACATCCTGCGCCGCCTGAGCGGCCTGCGCACCCGGACCTCCGGCTCCACCCCGTCCTGACGGGCGGCGCGTACCCGGTCCGGGTGGGAGAACCCGCGCGCTCTGTGTATGCGGTAGACCTCGCGGAGGGGATCGAGCAGGGGATGCGGGAGGGACGGCTGCGGCCCGACGATCCCCTGGAGGTCGCCATGGCCGTCATCGCGCTGGTCCAGGACCTCGTCCGGCTCTACCTGGGCAACCGCATCGGCATGTCGGAGCAGGACTTCCGCTCGCTGTGCGAGCGGTCCGCGCGGAGGATGGTCAATGGGCTCACAGGTTGAACCGCACACGGCGTCGCCGGACGCCGTGGACGGCACGGGCGGGACCGACCGCGCGCGTCTGGCGATCGCCGTATTCGGCGGCTTCGCGGGCTCGGCCCCAGCGTTCTTCAACGGCACGGGGTTGTCGCCCGTGCCCGCCGTGGCCTGGATCGCTCCACTGGGCGTGTTCCTGCTGGCCCCGCGGGTCACCGCCAGGTGGAGCGCCGCCGTCGCCTTCGCGGCGTACCTCGCCGGGACGGCCGGCAGCTGGGACTACCTCCTGCGGCCCCGCCCGTCCCTCGCGATCCCGCTGCCGGCCGCGCTGTCGATCATCATCGGCGGGTCGGCGCTTTTCGCCCTGACCACGCTCCTGTTCCGCGCGCTGGTCGTCCGGGGCCTCGTGACGCTCGCCGCGTTCGCCGCCCCCGCGGCCTGGGTGAGCGGCCTCTACCTGGCCTCGCTCGCCAGTCCCTCCGGGGTGCTGGGGCCGCTGGCCACCTCCCAGGCCGACGTCACCACAGTGGTCCAGATCGCCTCCGTCACGGGCGCCTGGGGTGTGGAGTACCTCGTCATGTTCGCGTCCTCGGCCCTCGCGGCGCTGTTCGCGCCTCGTGTCACGCGGGCCGTACGGGTGCGCGCCGGCGTCGCCGCGGCCGCGGTGTTCACGCTCGCCCTCGGGTACGGCGTGCTCCGGCTGGAGGGCGCGCATGGAGCCGGAAGACCGCAGAACGTCGCCGTGGTCGCCAGGGGCAGGGGTCACTGGGGCGCCGACGTCTCCACGAGCGAGGGCGAGTCCCTGGTCAGGGCATACGCGAAGCGGATCGCCGCGCTGCCCGCCGGAGTGGAGCTCGTGGTGCTGCCCGAGGCCGGGTTCGCCGCGGACGACGCCTCCCTGGCGTCCCTCGTGGGCCCGATGGCACGCGTCGCACGTTCGAGGGGCACGGACATCGTGGCCGGGCTGCTCCACACCACGGCCGAGGGGACGTACAACGCGGCCCTGGCGATCCCGTCGGACGGCGGCGCGCCCGTGGAGTATCGCAAGTGGAACGTCGGGGCGGGCGAGGACCTGCGGCCCGGCCACGACCTGGTCTTCCTCCCCGGCGGCTCCCACACCGCCCTGGAGGTCTGCGCGGACGTCAACGTCCCCGCTCCCACCCGCGACTACGCGGCGGTGGGGGCCGCTCTGCTGGCGGTCCCGGCGTCGGACGAGGACGTCGACGGATGGCAGCACAGCCGCACGGCGCTGCTGCGGGGCGTGGAGAACGGGCTCGCCATGGCCTGGTCGGCGCAGCGGGGCGTGCCGATGGTCTCCGACGGCCGGGGTCGCGTGCTGGCCGAGGCCGTGACCGCCCGCCCGCGCGACTTCGCCGTCGCGTCCGCCCGGGTGACGCCGGGCCCGGGCGCCACGCTCTACACCCGGATCGGGGACGCGTTCGCCTGGCTCTGCCTGCTCACCGCGCTGGCCGGTCTGACCTTCCTCCGCATGCGGCGGCCGCGACCGGACGCCGCGGTCTGAGGCCGCGATATCCGGTTGCGGCGGCCGGACCGCCGTGCGTACGGTCTGCGGGGTGGTGGAGGGCGTCGCGCGTGGGCGAGGGCCGGGCGGGTCGCTGTGGCGGCACCGGGACTTCATGCTGCTGTGGAGCGGTCACACGGTGAGCCTGTTCGGCTCGCAGATCAGCTGGATCGCTCTGCCGATGGTCGCGGTCGCCGGACTGCACGCCACCACGTTCGAGGTGGCGGTGCTGGGGGCCATGAGCACGCTGCCCGCGCTGCTCGTCTCGCTGCCGGCCGGCGTGCTGGCCGACCGCCATCGCAGGCGGCGGCTCATGATCGCCTGCGACGCGGGATGCGCGCTGGCCATGGCGTCGGTGCCGGTCGCCGCCGTGGCGGGCCGGGTCACGATGTCCCAGCTCTACGCGGTCACCCTGGTCGTCGGCGCGCTCGGGGTGGTCTTCGCCACCGCGGCGGGAAGCCTGACGCCGGTGCTGCTCGGCGGGGACCGGCTCGCCGACGCCAACGCCAAGATGAACACGGCCCGCGGCCTGGCCGAGATGGCCGGGCCGAGCGCCGGAGGCTTCCTGGTGGGCCTGGTGGGCGCCGCCCGCGCGGTCGCCGCGGACGCCCTCTCGTACGCCGTGAGCGCCGCCGCCCTGGCGTCGATGCGCGTGCGGGAGCCGAAGCCCGAGCGCACCCCGCATCGTGGGCGCTTCCTCGGCGAGATCGCCGAGGGGCTGCGGTTCGTGCTCGCCCAGCCGGTGCTGCGCGTGCTCGCCCTCTCCGGGGCGGTCAGTGCCGTGCTGCTGCGCGGGATCAGCTCCATGTGGCTGCTGTACGTCGTCAGGGAGCTGGGCTGGAGCGCCCGGGCGGCCGGGCTCGTCTACGGCCTGAGCCTTGTCGGCGGGGTCGCCGGGAGCATGGTGGCCGGGCGGGTGACGGCCCGGCTCGGCATGGGCCGCGTGATCGTCCTCGGCGCCCTGCTGTCGGCCCCCTTCGAGCTGGTCACCCCTCTCGTGGCGCCCGGCCTGGCCGGCCAGTGGACCGTCGGGCTGGTCTTCACCTTCCTGACGGCCGCCGGGATGGTCCAGATGACCGCAGCCCAGACCGCGCGCCAGTTGCTGTGCCCGCCCGGCATGCTCGGCCGGATGAACGGCTCCACCCACTTCATGCAGGCGGGACTGCTGCCGCTCGGGCCGCTCCTGGCCGGCGCCCTGGGCACCTGGATCGGCCTGCGCCCGGCCCTGATCATCCTGGGCGCCGCGACCCTGCTGTGGCCGCTCCTGCTGTTCCTGTCACCCGTACGCACTCTGGATGTGAGATGAACCTCGTGGACGACGACCGGTCGCGCTCTTCCCGGCGGCTCGCGAAGAGATCCTGAGCCCGGACTCGGCGGATCACGCGCATCCGGAGGTTGCCGGGCCGCAGGGCGTGCGGGAGGCGGCCGAGCGGATCCGCCGCGCGCAGCCGGAAGCCGGTGATCCGCGACGGCGCCGGCGTCACGCCACCTTCGCGGACGGGGCGCTCCACGTGTTGCAGGACCCGGGGTCGCCGGACTTGAATCCCTCGCCGGCCCAGTAGGTGATCGACCTCCTGCTCCCGCCGTCCTTGCCCGCCCAGCCGCGCAGGTAGAAGAGCAGGTCGTCCCAGTCCTCGCGAGGACGGTGGAGGGACTCCCAGACGCTTCGCAGGGAGGCTCCGGCGAGGCAGTGGGCCTGCAGGTTGTAGCGCCGGTTCTGCTCGGCGAGTTCGGCCTTGCTCCGGTAGCGGAGGTTCTCCCAGGCCCGGTAGATACCGGCGACGTTCTGCACGTGCTCTCCGTACTTCGTCGCCAGCAGGTTGAACAGGTAGAGATCCCCCGGCTCCTTGAGAAGGTCCTTGGAGAGCACCATCAGAACGGTACGAGACGCGTCGCAGTAGTAGGCGTCCCAATCGTCCTTGCGCCACTTGAGCCCGCAGTACTTCGCCGGCACCTTGTCGGCGTACGTGAGCTTCACGCGGGACTGCTTCAGCCCCGCCTGGTCCAATTCAGGAGCCCAGGAACGGTTGAGACACTCCAGAACACCGGCCAGATAGCTCTTCGCCGATTTCACGTCCCTCTTCTTCACCGGTCTTTCCCGGCAGGCGGTGGTCGGCAGAGGGCCCGCGCCGTACAGGCGGTTGTCGGTGAGGGTCCCGTCCTTGACCGGGTGGGCGGCGGCCGATACGGAGGCGGCGGGGACGAGCCCCAGGGCGGTCGAACCGGCAAGCGCGATCATGGCGAGTTTCACGGACGACGAGGCTAGGCCAAACAAAAGTCCGTGCGGAAGCCTTTTGCGAATTTCGATCCGCCCGGTGCTGCCCGCAGCGAGGTGTAGAACAAGACGACGGTGTCCGGCAGCCGGAAGCGGATATGGAGCGTGCATGGTCATCAGACGCGCCGAACCGGGGGACGCGGAGGCGATCGCCGCCGTCCACGTGAGGTCGTGGCAGGCCGCCTACCCGGGTCTCATGCCCCAGGCCCATCTCGACGGCCTCACTCCGGCCATGCGCCTGCCTGTCTGGAACCGGCTGCTGGGGGAGTCGCCGCCGCGTACGGAGGTCCTCGTGGCGGAGGCGGACGGCTCCGTCGCCGGGTTCGCCGCGTTCGGCCCCGGGCGGGACGACGACGTCGACCCCGCCACGGTGGCGGAGATCTCGGCGATCTACCTGATGCCCGAGGTGTGGGGCGCCGGGGTCGGCGGGCGTCTCATGGCCGCCGCGCTGGACGGCCTCGCCGCCGGCGGGTACGAGCAGGCCACCCTCTGGGTCATCGACGGGAGCACCCGCGCGCGGCGGTTCTACGAGCGCGGCGGCTGGCGCCCCGACGGCGCCGTCCAGCGGGACGAGTCGGACGGCTTCCCGCTGACCGAGGTCCGCTACCGCCGGGCGCTGCACCGTTGTTGACTCACCGACCGGCCTGGTGATAGATCCTGTGCCAGCGTCGCGGTGCACCCGGCAAGGAGACCGCCGAGGGCATGGAGGCGCCGGTACAAGGGACGACCTTGACGACATCGCATGGACGCCTGACGGCGTTCGGCAACCAGCTGATCGACGTACACATCTGGCTCCGTGAGGAGCTCGCGGCGCTGCGCGAGGACATCGACGCCTATCTCGCCGGCGGCGCGCGCCCCCGCGAACTGCGGGCCCACTGCCTGGCCTTCTGCTCCGCGCTGAACCGCCACCACACGGGTGAGGACGACGGCGCGTTCCCCGAACTCGCCCGGCGGTTCCCCGAGCTGCGCCCGGTGCTGGAGGAACTGCGCCGCGACCACCGCCTGGTGGAGGATTCCCTCCGGCGGCTCCAGGCTCTGGCCGGCCGTCTGGACCGGGCGGCGGACCCCGCCGAGGTGCGCCGTGAGCTGGACAGCCTGGCCGCGCTGATGGAGACGCACTTCGTCTACGAGGAGAAGCGGATCGTCTCGGCACTCAACGCGCTGGACGCGCCGGACTGGCGCCGCTCCCGGCCGGAGTTCCTGCGCACGGACGAGGGCGAATCCTGAGCGGGACGGGAGCAGGGCGCGTCAGTCGAAGTCGACGCAGACCACGTACCAGCCGTCCGACAGGCGCTCGGCGCCGGAGACGTCGAGAAGGCGCACGTCACCGCCCGGCAGGTAGGCGAAGCCACACTGCTCCAGCATGCCGCCGGACCCGGCCACACGAAGCTGGGTGACACCGTTCCAGCGCTGGACGCTCTCGATGGAGAACAGGCCGGCGCGGTCTCCCGTGCTCGCCCAGCGCTCGTCTTCCGGCAGTGACCGCACGTAGCGGGTGAGGGCCGGTTCGGAGACCAGGAAGGCCGCTTTCATGGGGATGTCGAAGCTCACCAGCGCGAGGGTGAGGGCTCCGGCGAGGGGCGGCACGAGGGCCCAGCGACTGCGCCTGTAGTCACGGAAGAAGAGGAGCACGACCCACATCAGCCCGGACAGCGACCACGCGGGTATGAGCACCAAGATCAGCCCGAAGCTGCCGCCGGGGGGAACCGCGGCGACGACGGTCAGGGCGCAGACCGCGACCATCGGCGCGGTGAGCGCCAGGCGCCACCACCAATCCCTGTACGTCCTGTTGCCGGCCATCCCCGCATCCTCGCCCACCATCCCTCGCCGTGACCTGGAATCCCAGAAATCGGCAGAGGTCTAGCCGCCGGGCTTCGTCCAGGTCAGGGAGTACCGGCGGAGCACGTGCCGGCGATAGCGCACCCCGGGCAGCAGGCGGCGTGCCGCGGCCCGCACCTGCCCGTAGCTCATCCGCGGCTCGGCCACCGGCATCCCCTCGGGCCCCCGCGCGTGGCGCAGCACCTTCGTGATCCGTACGACGGGGGCGGCCGCGATCGTCGCCGCCCACTCCGCAGGGGAGGCCTCGCGGGCAAGGCCGACCACCACCAGCGTGCCTCCGGGGCGCAGCGATTCGCGCATCCGGATGAGGGCCGCGTCGAAGTCCATGTGGTGGATCGTGGACACCGAGCAGACGAAGTCGTACCCCCCGACGGGCAGGGCGGCGGTGAGGAAGTCGCCCTCGACGAAGGTGAGTTCCGGCTGACCGGCGGACAGCTCGCGGGCGCGCGCGATCATCTCCGGCGAGCTGTCGACGCCGGTGACGCGCTTGGCCAGGCCGGCCAGCTTCCGCGCGAGCAGGCCGTCCCCGCAGCCGACGTCCAGCGCGTCACCGCACCCTTCGGGGACGGCGCGGAGGATGCCCGGGTGCCGGGCGACGTTGGTGTTCCAGTACGGCTCCGAGTCGGCGTGGCGCATTGGATCATCGTAGGGCGGGCGTCAAGACGAAATCCCGGAAGCGCACGGCGGGGGCGGCCGGGGCGTGATCGGTACGCCAGGTGAGGCCGATGGTGCGGCGGGCGGCCTCCGCCGCGATCCTGACGCCGACGGTGCCGGACTGGCCGGTGAAGGGCTCAGGGACGATGGCCACGCCGAGCCCGGCCGCGACCAGGCCCTCGATGGTCGCGAGGTCCTGGCTCTCGAAGGAGACCGCCGGGGACACCCCGGCGTCGCGCAGCAGCGCGTCGACCAGGGCGCGGTAGCCGAAGCCGACCGGCGTGGTGACGAGCTCCTCGTCCGCCAGCTCCCGGAGCTCCACCTCCTTCCGGTCACGTAGCCGGTGGCTCGGCGGCACGACCAGCACCAGCCGCTCCTCCTGCAGGGGGTGCCAGCCGAAGTCCCCGGACGGGCGTGGGGAGGTGATCGCGAGGTCGGCGGCCCCGGTGCGCAGGTCCTGGACGATCTCGTGCGCCGGCTCCTGACGCAGCAGGATCCGCATCCGGGGGGCGTGCTCGTGGAAGGAGCGCAACAGCCGGGGGACGAGAGAGGTGGCGATGGAGTCGAGGAAGGCCAGGCGCACCACGCCGGTGTCCGGGTCGAGCAGGCTCCGGAGGTCGGCCAGCAGCTGCTCGTAGCGTGCCGTGAGGTCGCGCGCGGCCGCCACCACGAGCCTCCCGTTGGGCGTCAGGTGGACGCCGTCCGGCGCGCGCTCGAACATCCGGGTGCCGAGCTCGGCCTCCATGCGGGCGAGGGCGCGCGAGAGCGTCGGCTGGCTGGTGCGGAGGACGGCGGCGGTGTCGGTTACGTGCTGGTGGTCGGCGAGGGCGACCAGCCAGGACAGGTCCCGGAGCAGCATGCCCGCCATCATACGCATCGCGTATCGGAACCGGCGTTCCATCGCATTGGACGCATAGCGCCAGGAAGCGCACAGTCATTGGGGTGACCGTTGTTCTTGGGATCTCTGCCGTGGAAGGGCACCTGCCGGGGACCACCGGGTATCGGCGGGTCGTCGCCGCACTGTTCGCCGCCGGGGTGGCGACCTTCGCGCTGCTCTACAGCACTCAGGCGATCCTGCCCGAGCTCGCCGCGCAGTTCGGGGTGTCCACCGCGGAGAGCACGCTGAGCGTGTCGCTCACCACGCTCGCGCTCGGTGCCGCGCTGCTGGTGGCCGGCCCCCTGTCCGACGTCGTCGGACGCACCCGGCTGATCCACCTGTCGCTGACGGCGTCCGCCGTCGTCGCGGCGGCGTGCGCGCTGGCGCCCGGGTGGCCGGCGCTCATGGTCCTGCGGTCGCTCCAGGGCATCACGCTGGCCGGGCTCCCCGCGGTGGCCACCGCCTACCTGCGCGAGGAGCTGCACCCGTCCACGCACGCCCGCGCCGCCGGTCTGTACGTCGGCGGCACGGCGCTGGGCGGGATGGCCGGTCGCCTCCTGACCGGCGCGGTCGCCCAGGCCGCCGGCTGGCGCTGGGCCCTGGCCGCGGCCGCCGTACTCGGCCTGCTGTGCGCCCTGGCCGTACGCGTGCTGCTTCCGGCCTCCCGGCGCTTCACCGCGGCCCCGGCGAGCGTCCCTGCGCTGCTGCGCGGGAGCCTGCGCGCGGTGTCGGACCGCGGGCTGCTCGCGCTGTACGGCATCGGCGGCTGCTCGATGGGAGCCCTGGTCGCGGTGTTCAACACCCTGGGCTTCCGGCTCGCGGGCGCGCCGTTCCATCTCGGCCTCGGAGCCGCCGGCCTGATGTTCCTCGTCTATCCCATCGGCTCCGTCAGCTCCGCGGTGTTCGGCCGGCTGGCCGACGGTTACGGGCGCCGGACCGTGACGCCGCTGGGCTGCCTGCTGGCCGTCGTCGGCGCCCTGGTCACGCTGCCGTCCTCGCTGCCGGTCGTGGTGCTCGGACTCGCGCTCCTCACCGCGGGGTTCTTCGCCGTCCACGGGGTGGCCAGCGGATGGGTCCCGGCCCGGGCGTACGCGGGCGGGGTGTCCACAGGCCAGGCCGCGTCGCTCTACCTGTTCACCTACTACCTCGGGTCCTCCGTCTTCGGCAGCCTCGCGGGCCGTGCCTGGACGGACGCCGGATGGCCCGGTGTGGTCGCCCTCGCCGTGCTCCTGCTCGCCGCCACCGGCGCTCTCACCCTCCTGCTGCGCAGGACCCCCGCCCTTGGTAGAACAGCCCGGTGATCCCCGACGACGCGCTCGACCCCCGGACGCTGACCGGCCTCTGGGAGCGGCGGTGGCCCGAGTGCCCGCCGTTCACCCACCGGCTTCTCGGCCCCCTGGACGCGCGCTGGCTCTATCACCCCTACGACGGAGGTGCCGACGTGATCGGGCCCACACGCGCGGCACGCGATGCTCTCAAGGGTCGGCATCGGGACTGGTTGTCCGCGCACTCCTTGGGTCTGTGAGCTTCACGGCTGCCGGGGCTCTCCGGCGCGAAGCGAGCGCGGCGGGCCCGCGGCCAAGGCCGGCGGGGACGCCTGATCCCAGGTCGGCTCGTGCTTGCCCAGGTCCCGCCGTCACCGCAGCCCATGATGCAGGCGGAGGTCGCCTCCGAAGGCTTCCGCGATCACGCGTCCCGTCTCGAAGACGAACTCCGCCTCCACCCATTGAATGGGATCCTCGGCGTCGAATCCCTTGGTCACGCAGACAAGCCGCTCGCCGACATGCCGTACGAAGGGCACCTCTGCGGGTGCGGGCACGACGTCCACACGGCTGCTGAGCTCCTCCATCGTGTAGCTCTCTCCCGGCTCGTCCGGCGTGACGCGCAGAGCCCAGTCGGCGGTGTCCCGGACCACGACGGTCGCCGTCTCCAGATGGAGCCACACGTGCAGGAGTTCGGGGACGTCGGATTCGTGGGTGAACAGGGCCGCGGTGACCGCGATCAGACGCAGGCCCTCCAGGGCGGACAGATCCATCACCTCACCGTCCAGGGCCGGGGCCTGCACTTCAACCGAGTTACCACTTCACGATCGAACTTGTCGGTGGTGGTGTCTACGCTCTCCGTTCATGCATGACGATCAACAGAAGAAGTACGAGCGGAGCCACGGGGAAAACGCCCGCTGAATCATCGACCCGCAGATGGGCGGTCGGAGGAAATTCGGGCTCTGTGAAACGACTCGTGCTCGCCTCTGTAAATGCTACGCTGCGGCACCACTGAAGATCATGACGTCCGAGTTCTTTGCCGAAGGAATGCACCGATGCGCCGATTATCAGCTCTCTTATCCGCCGTACTTGTCGGTCCGGCGGTGACGCTCTCCGTCCCGGCCGTGGCCGAAGCCGCCGTTCCCGATGTGGTCCGAGCCGTGCAGAACCAGCTCGCCAGGGGTGCGAGCGTGAAGTTCACCCAGTACGGCGATGTCTATTTGGGTGCCAGGAACAAGTATGACGGTCACCAATCCAATTCGTACCGCTTCAACCTGCTGCAGAACGGAACGGTGCTTCTCGGCAGGCGTGGCGTCGTCGCTGTGGGCACCACGCGCCAGGTGCGGTTCAACCGCTATGATCTCCCGCTGGCCAAGGAACGCGCCGCCGAAGGCGACCTGGTCTCGCAGAGCCTGCTCGCGCAGGGTCAGCCGCACCGCTGGGTCAACACGAACGGCCGGTTCTACAGCACCGGCCGCCTGTGGACCGCCGGCCTGCCCAAGGGAAAGACCTGGGCCGCGCGTGGGGCGCGTAGCGCCGGAGCCACGGCCTTCGGCGACCAGGTCCTCAACATCTTCGAGATCGCGACGCTCAAGGCACTGATCGCCCACGCGGACAGGCGGAAGTTCAACCTGCCGAACCCCTCCGGCAAAACTCCCGACCTCAGGGTGATCGGGTTCTACGACGGCACCATCACGTTCGCCGAGCTCTACCGGCTCTCACCCGCGTTCCGGGAAGTGGCGGGGGAACGACCCGACCCGGGATACGCGAAACTGGCCCTGAGCTGGAGCATCTACTTCGACAGGCGCGGTCTTCCTATCAAGGTCACCTCAGGCTGGCACACCGATAGACAGAAGAGACCCTTCAGCAGGGGAGGCGCCAGCATCGATTTCCAGTCGTGGGGTTCGGCCGCGACCATAGCGGCACCCAGACCGTCTCAGGCCGGGGTCGTCCGCGCTCCCGCCGGAGGCCTGCCCGAATGCGACGACATGGTGGAATTCATCAAAGAATACGCTCGGCCGACCTTCGAACAGTGAGACAGGGGAGCAGACGCCTTACGCGAACGTGTGGCTTTGCACACGCTCCCGATGACGTCGGGGGAGGCGGGCGTGCGAAAGGCCATCGACCGCGCCTTCGGTGTGGCGCGGGCCGATGGCCTTCCTGCGGACGCGAGTGCCCCTGAATGTGCTCTGGGCGGAGGCCGTACGGCCTCCGCCCAGAGCGGCGGTTCAGAGGATCACACGTCGTAGTAGAGCTCGAACTCGTGCGGGTGCGGGCGGAGACGGATCGGGTCGACCTCGTTCTCGCGCTTGTAGGAGATCCAGGTCTCGATGAGGTCCGGCGTGAAGACGCCGCCCTCCAGCAGGTAGTCGTGGTCGGCCTCGAGCGCGTCGAGCACCTTCTCCAGCGAGCCCGGCACCTGCGGGATGTTGCGGGCCTCCTCCGGCGGCAGCTCGTACAGGTCCTTGTCGACGGGCTCCGGCGGCTCGATCTTGTTGCGGATGCCGTCGATGCCGGCCATGAGCATGGCGGCGAAGGCGAAGTACGGGTTGCAGGACGGGTCCGGCACGCGGAACTCGATGCGCTTGGCCTTCGGGTTCGAGCCCGTGATCGGGATGCGGACGCAGGCCGAGCGGTTGCGCTGCGAGTAGACCAGGTTGACCGGGGCCTCGTAGCCGGGCACCAGGCGGTGGTAGGAGTTCACCGTCGGGTTGGTGAAGGCCAGCAGCGACGGGGCGTGCTTGAGCAGGCCGCCGATGTAGTAGCGCGCGATGTCCGACAGACCGGCGTAGCCGACCTCGTCGTAGAACAGCGGCTCGCCGTCCTTCCAGAGGGACTGGTGGCAGTGCATGCCGGAGCCGTTGTCACCGAAGATCGGCTTGGGCATGAACGTGACCGTACGGCCCGCCTGGATGGCCGTGCTCTTGATGATGTACTTGTACAGCATCAGGTTGTCGGCCGTCTTGAGCAGCGTGCCGAACCTGAAGTCGATCTCGGCCTGGCCGGCGGTGCCCACCTCGTGGTGCTGCATCTCGGTCTCGATGCCGGCCTCGATGAGGTTGCGCACCATCTCCGAGCGCAGGTCGGTGAAGTGGTCCATCGGCGGGACCGGGAAGTAGCCGCCCTTGTAGCGGGGCTTGTAACCCAGGTTGCCGCCCTCGGAGGCCTTGCCGGTGTTCCAGGCGCCCTCGATGGAGTCGATGTAGTAGTAGCCGGCGTTCTGCCGCGTCTCGAAGCGGACGTCGTCGAAGATGTAGAACTCGGCCTCGGGGCCGAAGTACACGGTGTCCGCGATGCCGGTGCCCTTGAGGTACTCCTCGGCCTTGCGGGCGACGTTGCGCGGGTCGCGGCTGTAGGCCTCGCCGGTCAGCGGGTCGTGCACGAAGAAGTTGATGTTCAGCGTCTTGTGCTGGCGGAACGGGTCGAGCACGGCCGTGGACGGGTCGGGCAGCAGGAGCATGTCCGACTCGTGGATGGCCTGGAACCCGCGGATCGACGAGCCGTCGAACATGAGGCCGTCGGTGAAGACGTTCGGGCCGAAGTTCTCGGAGGGGAAGGTGAAGTGGTGCGTCGTCCCCGGCAGGTCCGTGAACCTGACGTCAACGAACTGCACACCCTCGTCCCGGATGAACTTGAGGACGTCATCGGCGGAGTTGAACACTCTCGAACCTCCCAGGGGCATGGGCTAGCAACCCGAAAATAGGCCGATGCCGTTTCCGCCCCATGTCTCGATTGTTTCGCGCGTGTTAAGGGAAAGCGCTACCCGGGCGGTCGCGGCGATAACGTCGGCCCGCCGTTCCCCGGGCTCCATCGTACGGCCTTCTCGCAGGTCAGGTGCCTAACGCGGCCGGGCAGCGCGGCCCGCCGGATACGCCGGAGGCGCGGTCGTAGGGATCGACGGGCTCGCCGGAGGGCCGCGCTCCCCACGGGTCGCCGGGAAATCGCGGGTGAACGAATCCGTCATCCGTGTCGCAATTCGCGCCGAATAGGGCCGACCTGTCCGCGGCCAACCAGACGACGAGCTTCCCGTCCTTCACGTACGCGGAGAACTCGCTCCTGTGGCGCTCGACGACCCTCGTCATGATCAGCGGTGCGCCGGGGCGGCTGACCGGGTGGACGAACAGGTAGTCCGTCTCGATCGTGACGCCTCCGCCGGACCTCTTGGAGATCGTCGTCTCGCCGGAGACCTTCACGACGTCCCCGAGCGGCTCGGCCGTGCCGGGGGCGAGGCTGAACAGCCAGGACCGGGTGCCGGAGGGGCCGCTGTCGTCCAGGTGGCTCAGGAACTCCTCGCGCTGCCGGGGATGCAGCAGGCGGATGAACTCCTCGGGACGCTCGCCCCGCACCGTGGCCGGATCGAGGTGCGCGGCCGACAGCAGCCGCCGTACGCGCAGCAGGGCCTCGCCGATCTCCTTCTCCGTGAGCCCGCCGAGTGCCCGTGCCGCGGGCATGGCCAGCCCCTGCTCCCCGTCGGCGTAATCGACGGCGGGAGTGCCGGCGAACGGCGCCGGGACGGGGCCGTGGTCGAACAGGCCCTCCTCGCCGTCGGGGATCGGCGTCAGCACGGGCCCGGGCCGGGCGACCACCGGGCCGGAGACCATCAGGTCCTCGCCACCGGTGGCCGGGCGGACGATGCCGAGCCGCTCCAGGACGTCGGGCCGCAGGGCGACGACGAGCCCCACGAGCGCGACCAGGCCCGCGATCGCCACCAGCACGGCCGGGCGGCGCCGCCGTCCCGGCGGGAGCGAGGCCGACTCGGCCGCCGCGGTCATCCGCCGGATCTCGTCCTCGCCGAACTGCGCGACCAGCGCCTCGAAGCGCGCGTCGATGTCATCGGGGTCCGCCGGCCGCACGGTTCCCTCCAAAGCGCTCAGGTCGGAAACGACTCACGATACCGGGATTTCATGGGATGAGCCTGCCCATGATGTACGGCTTCGCGGCCGGAAGCCAGACCGGTGACCCTCCCCGATACGCTGGGAAACCATGAGTGACCGGCAGCCGCGTTGGACGCAGACCTGGCTCGGGGGCCCGCGGGCCGCCGGGGTGGACCTGGGCTACCCGGGGCAGCGCCTCGGCCTGCCCGAACAGGGCCCCGGGTCGGTCGCGGGGTGGGGGCGCAGGATCGGCGCCGTCGCCGTCGACTGGCTGCTGTGCACCTGGGCCATCGCGGGCGGCCTGCTGCGTTTCCAGGGCAACGACGTCGGCGCGGTCGGCCTCGGCGTCTTCGCCGCCGAGTACGTCCTGCTGGTCGGCACGATCGGCATGACGCTGGGGATGCGCCTGTTCGGCATCCGCGTGGCCGGTCTCGACCTCGGGCGGCCGCCCTTCCTCGGCGTGCTGGTGCGCACGCTGCTGCTGTGCCTCGCCGTGCCCGCGCTCATCTGGGACCGCGACCGGCGCGGCCTGCATGACCGCGCGGGCGGCACGGTGGTCGTCAACCTCTGACCTTCCACCCCTACGGCCGCGGTCACGGTTCGACCAGGCCGGCGCGGATGGCGTAGCGGGTCAGTTCGAGCCGGTCGCGCATGCCCAGCTTCTGCAGGATGTTCGCGCGGTGCCTGTCGACGGTCTTCACGCTGATGACGAGCGTCTCCGCGATCTCCTTGGCGGAGTTGCCCTCGGCGATGAGTTTGACGATCTCCTCCTCCCGGGGCGTCAGGATGCTGTCCGGCATGCGCTCGCCCTGCCGGGCGCGCTGGAGGTAGTCGCGGATGAGGGCGGTGACCGCGCCGGGGTAGAGGAAGGGCTCCCCGCGCATCGCCGCCCGGCAGGCCTCCAGGAGGTCCTGGTCGGCGACCGACTTGAGCACGTAGCCCGAGGCGCCGGCCTTGAGCGCCTCGAAGAAGTACTGCTCGTTGTCGTACATCGACAGGATCAGTATGCGGATGCCGGGCGTGCGCCGTGAGATCTCGCGTGCCGCCTGGATCCCGGTCATGCGGGGCATCGCGATGTCCAGGATGGCGAGGTCGATCTCCTCGGAACGGGCGGCCTCGACCGCCTCGGCGCCGTCGGCGGCCTCCGCGACCACCACGAGATCGGGTTCCGCGTCGAGGATCAGGCGCAGCCCGCGACGGACCAGCGCGTGGTCGTCCGCCAGCAGGATGCGGGTCTTACGGCTCTCCACGGCTCAGCTCTCCTTCACCGCGTGTGGGGGTACGACCAGGCGCACGTCCGTGCCGCCGCCGGGCGGGGAGTCGACGGTCAGCCGGGCGCCGATGAGAAGGGCGCGCTCGCGCATCCCCCGGATCCCGGCGCCCTCCTCGCGGGCGCCGCCGCGCCCGTCGTCGGTGATGCGCAGCGTGAGCCGACCCTGCTCCTCCGTGAGCGACAGCTTCACATGGCGGGCGTGCGAGTGCCTCGCCACGTTCGTCAGCCCCTCCTGCGCGATCCGGTAGAGGACGAGCTCCACCTCTCCGCTGAGGGCGGGCAGGCCGGCATCGACCTCACGGGTGATCGGGATCCCGCTCGCCTGCGAGAAGTCGCTGCTGAGCGCGCTCAGCGCACTGTGCAGGCCGAGGTCGTCCAGGACCCCGGGCCGCAGCCGTCTGGCGACCTGCCGCACCTCGTCCAGGCTGGCCCTGACCGTCTCCTGGGCGGAGCACAGCTCCTCCCGGAGTTCCTCGGGCGCCCGGTCGACGACGCGCTTGAGCCCCAGCAGCGCCACGGTGAGGCTCTGGCCGATCTCGTCGTGCAGCTCCCGCGCGATCCGCCGCCGTTCCCCCTCCTGCGCGGCCAGCGCGTACGCGCTGCTCGCGCTGCGCTCGGCTTCGAGACGTTCGAGCATCTCGTTGAACGTGCCGATCAGCTGGGCGAGGTCGCCGTTGCCGCTGTCGGTGAGCCGGTCGCCCGTCCTCAGCAGGTCGACCCGCCGCATGAGCGTGGTGAGCGCGTCCAGCGGGGCCAGGCTCTTGCGGATCAGCAGCGCGTTGGCCGTGATGATCAGGGCCAGCCCCACGGTCAGGACCGGTATCTCGGTGAGCAGGACCGGTGAGGACACCGTGGCCGGGGAGAGCGCGAGCACGAACGTCCCGACGGTGAACACCAGTCCGTTGATCGCGAACAGCCGCCAGAACAGGGCCCGCGCCGGGTGCCGCGACCTCGGCGCCCCCGGAGGCCGGCCGGTCTGCCGGTCAGTGCGCTCGTTCACGGCCCACAGCCTGCTCGTCCTCGTACGCGGGTGTCCATGCGGGGTGCCCCCCATCCTGCGGCCGTCCCTACATGTCATACCTCTCCCGATATGGGTGCCGAACCCGATGGTGGTGGCCCGAGCCCTCTCGAAGACTGAAACAAAGGCGGCGACGGACTGTCCCGGCCCTGCCACCGATCGGAGGTGTCTGAGATGGATGTGACCCGTGCCACCCTGCCCGGCATCGCCACCGTCCACCAGTGCGTCACCCGCGACGGCCGGCGCTTCGGCGTGCTCGTGGAGAAGTCCGGCCGTCGCAGGCTTCTCGTCTACGACCCCGCGGAGCCCGACACGCTGCTGCAGGCGATCGTCCTGGAGCAGGGCGAGGCCGACCAGCTCGCCGACCTCCTGCACAGCAGGCCCGTCCTCGACCGGCTCGCCCATCTCGAACGCCGCTTCGCCGAGTTCGCCGAAGCGGCTCGGTGAGCATGCCGGAGCCGTCCGTCTCCCGCCCGCGCGATGTCGTCGTGAACCCGATGCCGGTGACCGTCCACGGCCCCGTCGCCGGGGCGGTCGCCCCGCACGCTTTCCGGTCGCCGATCTCGTCCCGACCGTCACGCCGCGCCAAGCGGCATGTCCACGATCCGGAGGTTCGATCATTCACCGCTTCGCCAGGCCGTCCTCGTCGCGGCGCCTTCCCCCCGAGACGCGGCGTCTTTCCCCCGAGGCGCCGCGCCTTCCCCCCGAGACGCGGCGTCTTTCCCCCGAGACGCGGCGCCTTTCCCCTGAGACGCCGTGCCGGAACCCCGCCTGCCGCACGCGCACCGCCGGGCCCCCGGGGCGCCGCACGTGAGCGCCGTCGCCTCCTTCACGATCTTCCTGGCGGCCTTCGTCTTCATCGCGTCGGAGAAGGTGCACAAGGTCAAGGTGGTCCTCGTCGCCGCCGGCGCGATGGCGGTCCTGGGGCTGATCCCCGGCGACGAGGTGTTCTTCTCCGAGGCCGCCGGCATCGACTGGAACGTCATCTTCCTGCTGCTCGGCATGATGATCATAGTCGGCGTGGTCAAGCGCACCGGGGTCTTCGACTACCTCGCCATCTGGGCGGCGAAGAAGTCCAGGGGCCGGCCGTACCGGCTGATGGTCCTGCTGATGGTCATCACCGCGGTCGCGTCGCCGTTCCTCGACAACGTCACCACGATCATGCTCGTCGCGCCGGTCACCGTGGTCGTCTGCGACCGGCTTCGCATTCCGGCTCAGCCGTACCTGATCGCCGAGGTCCTCGCCTCCAACATCGGCGGCGCGGCCACCCTCATCGGCGACCCGCCCAACATCATCATCGGCAGCCGCGCCGGGCTGACGTTCAACGACTTCCTGGCCCACATGGCACCGGTCGTGGTCGTCGTCTTCGTGGTGTTCGTGCTGCTCACCCGGGTGCTGTTCCGCGGGTCGTTCCGCTGCGAACCGGAACGCGTCGCCGCGGTCATGGCGCTGCAGGAACGGCGGGCGATCACCGACCCGCGCCTGCTCGCGCGGTGCATGATCGTGCTCGGCGGGGTCGTCGCCGGGTTCTGCCTGCATGCCGTGGTGCACGTGGAACCGTCGATCATCGCCCTGGTGGGCGCGGGGGTGATGCTGCTGGTGTCCCGTGCCGACGTGCCGGACGTCCTGCGTGAGGTCGAGTGGAGCACCCTGGTCTTCTTCATGGGCCTGTTCGTCATGGTCGCCGCGCTGGTGAACACGGGCGTCATCGCGACGATCGGCGGCTGGGCCGTCGGCGCGGTCGGCGACGACTACTTCCTCGCGGCCACGGCGCTGTTGTTCGGTTCCGGCGTGCTCGGCGCGTTCTTCGACAACATCCCCTACGTCGCCACGATGGTGCCCGTCGTCGAGGAGATGGTCGCCCAGGCGCCGGACGCGGGGACCGGGCAGGCGCTGTGGTGGTCCTTCGCCCTGGGGGCCGACTTCAGCGGCAACGGCACCGCGGTGGCGGCCAGCGCCAACGTCGTGGCCGTCGGCATCGCCGCCAGGACCGGCCACCGCATCGGCTTCTGGCAGTTCACCAGGTATGGCATCCTCGTCACCGCGCTGAGCATCACGATGGCCTGGGTGTACGTCTGGCTGCGTTACTTCGCCTGACGCCGCCGGTGCTACGAGGCGCCCCGGAGACACTGGAAGATCGCCGTACCGGGGAGCAGGCGGCCGCGCAGCGGGCTCCAGCCGCCCCAGGTGCGGTCGTGGCCCGGCGGCCACTCCGGCTCGGTCAGGCCGGTCAGGACGAGGCCGGAGGCGGCGATCAGGCCCACCCAGTCGCCCATCGTCCGGTGGTGCTCCACGTACGACGGCTCGCCGTCCTCGCCGAACTCGACGTACGGCGAGCGGTCGAAGTAGGGCCGGTCGGCGGTCAGGCCGCGCGGGCCCGGATCGTCGGGGAAGGCCCACCGGACGGGGTGACTGACGGAGAACACGAACCGGCCGCCCGGCCGCAGCACCCGGCGCACCTCGGCCAGCACCGCTCCGGCGTCGGCGACGAACGGCAGCGCCCCGTAGGCCGAGCAGGCGAGGTCGAACGACTCGTCCGCGAACGGCAGAGTCTCGGCGTCGGCCTGGACGACCGGCAATCCCACCCCGGCGGACATGTCGATCCGCCGGGAGTGCTGCAACTGCCGGTAGGACAGGTCGACGCCCGCGACCGTCGCGCCCCGCCCCAGCAGCCACCGGCCGCACTGGCCCGCGCCGCACCCGATCTCCAATATCCGGCGCCCCGCCACGTCGCCGAGCAGCCGGGCCTCGGCCTCGTCCAGTCCCTCGGGGCACCACACGAAGCCGTCGTCACGCAGGAAGCCGCCGTGCTCGGCCTGGTACTCGTCGGCGGCGCCGTCCCACCATCCCCGGTTGGCCCGTGAGGTCTGCGACCGGGAGACCGGCCGCCTTCCGACATCCAATGCGATCAGCGCATCTTGGGGCCGCGCGGCATCCGGGCGCCCTTGGGGATGGGGCCCTTCGGCATCGGGATGGCCGGGGTGAGGGCGCGCATCCGGTTGTTGACCTCGGACACCGCGCCCTTCTTCAGGTTGCGGGGCAGCTTCATCATGTGCCGCTGGAGCTTGGCCAGGGGGACCTGGCCCTCGCCGTCACCGCACTGGACGTCGTACACGGGCACGTCGACCGCGACCCGCTGCACGCGCTTCTTCTCCGCGACGAGCATGCGCTGCACCCGGTTCGACGGGCCCTCGGAGACCAGGATGACCCCCGGATATCCGACGACCCGGAAGACGAGGTCCTGGTCGCGGTTGACCGCGACCGGCTTCTCCTCGACGTACCAGGTGCCGCGCAGGCTCTGCAGGATCGCGTACGTCGCCCCCGGCTGGCCGTGGAGCATCGAGTACTGCGCCTTCTGCGCGAGGCGGCTGAAGACGATCATCCCCACGAGTACGGCGGCGAAGACGCCGAACACGATCCACGTCCAGCCGAAGATCACGCCGATGACGACGAACAGGACGAGCGTGCCCAGAGCCGACGCGTAGACGATCGGCATACCCTTGGGGTTCGCCTGCTGAATGATCTGTGCGACCATCCGGAGTTGCTTGAGGCGACCCGGAGCCGCTGCGTCTTTCGCCATGGTCTGAAGGATACAAACGCCGAGCTGTCTTAATGAAAACGAGACTCACCCACGCGGGCGGCGATCGCCTGCTGGTACAGGCGGCCGGCCCGGTAGGACGAGCGAACCAGCGGGCCGGACATGACACCGGCGAAGCCGATCTCCTCGGCCTCCCGCTGGAGCTCCACGAACTCCTCGGGCTTGACCCAGCGGTCCACGGGGTGGTGACGCGGGGTGGGACGGAGGTACTGGGTGATGGTCACCAGGTCGCATCCGGCCTCGTGGAGGTCGCGCAGCGCCTGGGTGATCTCCTCGCGCTCCTCGCCCATGCCGAGGATGAGGTTCGACTTGGTGACCAGTCCCGCCTCGCGGGCCATGCTGATGACCTTCAGCGAGCGCTCGTAGCGGAACGCGGGCCGGATCCGCTTGAAGATCCGGGGCACGGTCTCGATGTTGTGCGCGAAGACCTCGGGCCTGCTGGAGAAGACCTCCTCGAGCTGGCCGCGGTCGCCGTTGAAGTCCGGCACCAGCAGCTCGACGCCGCAGCCGGGGACCATCTCGTGGATCTGCCGGGCGGTCTCCGCGTACAGCCAGGAGCCGCCGTCGGGCAGGTCGTCACGGGCGACGCCGGTCACCGTGGCGTAGCGCAGGCCCATCTGGTGCACCGACTCGGCGACACGGCGCGGCTCGTCCCTGTCGTACTCCGCCGGCTTGCCCGTGTCGATCTGGCAGAAGTCGCAGCGCCGGGTGCACTGGTCGCCGCCGATGAGGAAGGTGGCCTCGCGGTCCTCCCAGCATTCGGAGATGTTGGGACAGCCCGCCTCCTGGCACACGGTGTGCAGCCCCGCACCCTTCACCAACGACTTGATCTCGTTGAAGTTGGGGCCGTTGCGCAGCCGCGTCTTGATCCACGGCGGCTTCTTCTCGATGGGGGTCTGGCTGTTGCGCACCTCCAGGCGGAGGAGCTTTCGGCCTTCAGGAGCGACGGTCATGCGACTTCCTTCGCAGCACTCCGCGGCAACGGTCCGCGGGCCCGGGGTCCGAGCGGGAACACGGGGCCCCGCGCCGTACGCGGGCCCGCGTGCCTGTCGGGACGCTCGTTCACAAGCCCAGCTTATTACCTGCTTTCACGTGATCCTGGACAGCTCCCGGATCGTGCGGGCGAGGTGGCGGGACAGCTCGGCGTCGATCCGGTCCGACTCGCCGGGGCCGAGGCCGGCCGAGCCGTCCTCGACATCCGCCGACTCGAGCAGGACGGCCCTGAGCGCCGTCGGCGGCTCCGCCTGCCAGGCGGCCTGCTCGGCGAGCGAGTTCTCCCGGCGCGCGGCCACCAGGCCGCGGTCGGCGTCCCTGGAGAGGACGGCACGGCGGATCTCCTCGGCCGTCTCCCCGCGCCTGGCCGCGGCCATGACGGGGGTGAGGCGGCTTTCCGCCATGGTGAGCGCGTCGACGTACTCGACGACGGCCCGCGACGAGACGGCGCGGGCCGCGACCTGGTCGGCGTAGTAGACGGCGTGCTGCGCCTGGGCGGAGACGAGCCGGCGCAGCACGAGGTCGGCGAGGAACAGGGGCCACACCAGCACCCATCCGGTGACCTTGCCGATCACCTGCGACGCCATCCTGCCCCCGGGAACGGCGCTGTGCGCGTCCAGCACGGGATCACCGAAGTCGCGGTAGCTGTCCACCCGCATGCCCGTCAGGGCGTGCCGCCACTCTCCCGCGGTGGCGAGCGCCGACGGGACGAGCAGGCCGCGGCCGGGGTCGCCGCTGACGTCCCGCGCGAGCTCGGCGCCGAGCATGCCCGCCCGCTCGCGCGGCGTCAGCGTGAGCAGCAGCGGAAGGCCGACGAGCAGCACGGGCCGCCGCCGCAGACCGGCCCGCAGGTGGACGCACCGGAAGAGCCGGTCGTGCAGGTAGATCGCGGCCGGGGGTGCGGCGCCGACGGCCCCGGCGATCCGGTCGGCGGCCTCGAACAGGGTGGGTGCCTCGGCCCTGGTGACCTCCTCGGCGCCGTCCGGGGGCCGGACCGTCCGGGGCCTGGTCAGGACCGCGATGGCGACGAGCACGCCGCCGATCAGCCAGCCGAGCACGTTGCCGTGCCAGTTGACGACGATGAGGACGCCGCCGGCCAGGATGGCGGCGGTCACCGCGTGGACGACGGCCGACAGGGCGAGGGAGAGCAGCCGGGCGGCCGTACGGCCCGGCCTGTCCAGCCGCCGCCCCAGGAAGCGGAGGAACCGCCTCCTGGCGTCACGGGGGAGCAGATCGGCGCGGACCTCGCCGGGGGGTGAGGAGAGGTTCATGCCGCGAGTATGTCCGAGGCCGTCCCGCCCCGCGAGATGCCGGAAAACTGCAATCGACTGCAACTTTGCAGTAGAGTGCAGTAATGACCGAGGGGCTGCGGGAGCGCAAGAAGCGGCAGACCCGGCGGCGCATCGCCGAGGTGGCGGTCGGGCTGTTCGTCGAGCGCGGCTTCGACAACGTCACGATGGCCGAGGTCGCGCAGGCCGCCGAGGTCTCGGTGAACACCGTCTACAACTACTTCCAGGCCAAGGAGGACCTGGTGCTCCCGCCCGAGGAGGCGTCGCCGCAGCGGCTGGCCGACATCGTGCGGGAGCGGCCGCCGGGCCGGTCGGCGGCCGTCGCGGTGCTGGAGCGCCTGCGCCGGGAGATACGCGGGCGCGAACGCGCGGTCGGGCTGAGCGCGGGATTCGGGCGCGTGCTGGAGATGATGCGGGCCGCCCCCACGCTGACCGCCCGGCTGGAGGACCTCGGCCGCCAGATGACCGAGGCGCTGGCGGTCGCGCTGGCCGAGGAGACCGGCGCGGACGCCGGCGATCCGCTGCCGCGCGTGGTCGCCTGGCACATCGGCTGCCTCCACTCGCTGGTGTACGCCGAGATCGGGCGGCGTACGGCGGCGGGGGAGAGCCCGGACGCCATCGCGGCCGCCGTGCTGGAGTTGCTCGACGTCGCCGAGAGCCTCCTGGGCGAGCGCGTCCGCACCTATGCCGTACGAGAGGGACGACCGTGTTCAGGGTGACGATCAGAGGGAAGTTCAAGGGCCTCGACGACGCCGGCCGGGCCGCCGTGACGGCGGCGGGCGGCGCGGCCTACACCGAGGGCGGCACGTTCACCCACGACGCGAGCGTGTCCGCCTTCACCTTCCGCTGCCAGGTGCCCGCGGGCCCCGACGACGGCGAGGACGAGGCCGCGCTGGGAGCGATGGCCGCGCTGGACGCGCACGGGCACCCGTACGAGATCCTGCACGTCGCGGTGACCGACATGCGGCAGATCAAGATCCGCCGGAAGGGCCGCGGCGCGTAGCCGTCAGGCGAGATCCTCCTCGTACAGGTCGTACGGCTCCTCGCCGAGGGCCTCGGCGAGGCGCTTGCCGGCGAACGGGATGACCTCGTCGACCGTGATCCGCCGGCCGGTCTCGGCCGCCAGCGACGTGACCCCGGCGTCGTCGCCCGTGATGCGGGTGTACCAGCTCAGGTCGTTGACGCAGTTGAGCGCGAAGCCGTGCATGGTGACCCCGCCGGAGACGCGGATGCCGATCGTGCCGAGCCTGCGGTCGGGCAGCCCGTGCGCGGGGTCGCCGGGCACCCACACCCCGCCGCGGCCCTCGACCCGCCGCGCCGTCAGCCCGAAGTCGGCGCAGACCTGGATCAGGACCTCCTCCAGCAACCGGATGTAGGAGACCACGTCGCCGATGCGGATGATGGGGTAGCAGACGAGCTGCCCGGGACCATGCCAGGTGATCTTCCCGCCCCGGTCCACGTCGATGACCGGCGTGCCGTCGACCGGCCGCTCGTGCGGCAGCGTCCGCTTGCCCGCCGTGTAGACGGGGGCGTGCTCCAGCATGAGGCACAGGTCGGAGATCTCGTCGGCCGCCCGCCGGGCGTGCAGCCGCCGCTGCAGGGTCCAGGCCTGCTCGTACGGTACGTCGACGCCCAGGCGGACGATGGCCACGCCCTTCACATTCCCATCGCCCTTCACGTTCACAGCGTAGAGGTCAGCAGCCGGGGCTCGATACGCAGCTCCTTGACCGCGGAGCCGTCCCGCTCGATCCGGTAGGCGTACCCCTCGGGGTCCGTGGTCACGGCCTGGATGAACTCCGTGCCGACGTAGTGCAGCGCCACGCCCTCGTCGGCGGCGTACCCCTCGGGCAGCTCGCCCGACGCGACCGACTCGTGCAGCAGCGCCCGGCGCTGCGGGTCGGAGTTGTAGTGGACGCCGCAGGAGTAGGGGAGCAGGCCCAGGCCCTCGGCCCAGGGCCGCAGCCGCGGCCCGAACGAGTCGGTGTTGCCGCCGACGTGCCAGCACAGCGCGCCGGCGCTCTGCCCGGACAGCACGATCCCGGCCCGCCACGCCTCGGCGAACGCCTCGTCCAGGCCGTGCAACCGCCACAGCGCGGCGAGGTTGGCGACGCTGCCGCCGCTCACGTAGATCGCGTCCTGCTCCAGGATCCACTCGCGGGGGTCCTCGACGTTCGGCATCGGGAAGACCGTCAGGTGGCTCACCTCGACGTCCCAGCGGGCGAACGCGCCGTACATCTTGAGCAGCCAGTCGGCGTCGTCGCCGGTGGCCGTGGCGAGCAGGCCGAGCTTGGGCCGGTCCTGCCCGGTGAGGTCGAGGACGTAGCGCAGCAGCGCGGTCGGCTCGATGAAGCCGTACCGCTCCGTCTGCCGGAACGACCCGCCTCCGATGGCGACGATGTGCGACTGCCCGATGCGGCTCATGCCCACCACTCCCGTGTCCCGGATCGAATGACTCTTCAGAGTACGGCGGCCAGCGCCTCGCCGATGGTGGGATGGGCGAACCGATGACCTGCGTCGAGCAGCCGCCGGGGGAGCACCCGCTGGCCGGCGAGCAGGGCCTCCTCCGCGAACTCCCCGAGCGCCAGGCGCAGCGCGAGACGCGGGGCCGGCAGCGGCATCGCCGGGCGTCGCAGCGCCTTCGCGAGCGCGGCGGTGTAGTCGGCGTTGGTCACCGGCTCGGGAGCCGTGAGGTTGACCGGCCCCGCCAGCTCGTGCGCGAGCAGGAAGCGGACCGCGTCCACCCAGTCGGGCAGCGAGATCCACGAGACGTACTGCCTGCCGCTGCCGAGCACGGCGCCCGCGCCCATCTTGAAGATCGGCAGCATCCGGGCGAGCGCGCCGCCCCGGCCGCTGAGCACGACGCCGGTGCGCAGCAGAGTCACCCGCACGCCCGCCTCCCCGGCGGGTGCGGTGGCGGCCTCCCAGCCGCGCGCCAGATCGGCCAGGAAGCCCGTGCCCGTCGGCGCGGACTCGTCCACCGCGCGGTCGCCGGTGTCGCCGTAGAAGCCGATCGCGGAGGAGGACAGCAGCACCCGCGGTCCGCCCTCGGCACGGGCCAGCGCCTCGGCGAGGGTGCGCGTGCCGCCGACGCGGCTGTCCACCAGCTCCCGCTTGTACGCCTCGGACCACCGGCGGTCGCCGATCCCGGCGCCGGCCAGGTGGACGACGACGTCCGCGCCCTCCAGCGCCCCGGGGTCGAGCACCCCGCCCGCCGGGTTCCAGAAGCGCTCGTCGGGCCCGGCGGGCGCGCGCCGTACGAGGCGGCGCACCTCGTGCCCGTCGGCGCGCAGCGCGCGCACCAGGGCCGTTCCGAGCAGTCCCGAGGAGCCCGTCACCACTGTCGTCATGGTCTCCACGCCCGGATCACTACCCGGAAACGAGGGGGGCCGCCCCGCGAAGCGCGGGACGGCCCCAGTGGCGTCCGGGCGTACGGCTCGCGCCGGCCCCGGGCGTACGGCTACGCCAGGCCGAGCTGGGCCTCGAAGCGGCCCTCCTCAAGGCGGTGCTTGATCGTCGTGAGGAACCGGGCCGCGTCGGCGCCGTCCACCAGGCGGTGGTCGTAGGTCAGCGCGAGGTAGACCATCGAGCGGACCGCGATGACCTCGCCCTCCGGCGTGTCGACCACGACCGGGCGCTTGACGACCGCGCCGGTGCCGAGCATGCCGACCTGCGGCTTGTTCAGGATCGGCGTGTCGAACAGCGCGCCCCGGCTGCCGGTGTTGGTCAGCGTGAACGTGCCGCCGGTCAGCTCGTCCGGGCCGATCTTGTTGGTGCGGGTGCGCTCGGCCAGGTCGGCGATCTTACGGGCGAGGCCGGCGATGTTGAGGTCGCCCGCGTTCTTGATCACCGGGACGATGAGGCCGCGCTCGGTGTCCACCGCGATGCCGAGGTTCTCGACCTCGTGGTAGGTCACCTCGTTCGTCTCGTCGTTGATGACGGCGTTGAGCTTCGGGTGGACCTTCAGCGCCTCGATCGCCGCCTGCGCGAAGAACGGCATGAACGACAGCTTCACGCCCTCGCGGGCCTCGAAGGCGGACTTGGCCCGGGCGCGCAGCGCGGCGATGCGGGTCACGTCGACCTCGACGACCGTGGTGAGCTGGGCGCTGGTCTGCAGCGACTCCATCATCCGGTCGGCGATGACCTTGCGCAGGCGCGACATCTTCTCCGTACGGCCGCGCAGCGTGGTGTCGACCTTCACCTCGGGAGCCGGGGCGGCCACGGCGGCCGGGGCGGCGGGCGCCTGGGCCGGGGCGGGCGCCGCCTGCGGAGCCGGAGCGGCGGCAGCGGCGGCGGCCTGCTCGCGCTGGACGCGGGCGGCCTCGATCACGTCCTGCTTGCGGATCCGGCCGCCGACGCCGGTGCCGGTCAGCGAGTCGAGGTCGACGCCGTGCTCGGCGGCGAGCTTGCGGACCAGCGGCGTGACGTACGGGCTCTCACCGGACGGCAGCGGGGTCGGCTCGCTCGGCTGCGGTGCCGGGGCGGGCGCCTGCGGCTGCGGGGCCGGGGCCTGCTGGGCCGGGGCGGGCGCGGGTGCCGGGGGCGCCGGCTGCGGCGTCACCACGGCGGGCGCGGGCTGCGGGATCGACGAGATCGGCGCGGCGGGCTCGGGCGCCGCCGCCTGCGCCGGGGCCGGAGCGGGCTCCGGCTCGGGCTCGGGCTGCGGAGCGGGAGCCGGAGCCGCCGGCTCGGCGGCGGCCGGAGCGGCGCCCGCCTCGGAGTCGATCAGGGCGAGCTCGGCCCCGACCTCGACCGTCTCGTCCTCAGCGACGATGATCTTGGTCAGGTAGCCGGCGGACGGCGAAGGGATCTCGGTGTCGACCTTGTCGGTCGACACCTCGAGGAGCGGCTCGTCGGCCTCGACGCGGTCGCCTTCCTTCTTCAGCCAGCGTGTGACGGTGCCCTCGGTAACGCTCTCGCCGAGCTGGGGCATGGTTACGGAGACCGGCATGGTGTGTCTTCTCTCGCGTTCGCTAGGAGGGCTTCAGTTGTGGACGTGCAGCGGCTTGCCGGCCAGGGCCAGCATCGCCTCGCCGAGGGCCTCGGACTGGGTCGGGTGCGGGTGGATGAGCTGGGCGACGTCGGTGGCCGTGGCCTCCCAGTTGAAGATCAGCTGGGCCTCCGCGATCAGCTCGCCCACCCGGCTGCCGACCATGTGGACGCCGAGCACCCGGCCGTCGCGCTCGGCGACGACCTTGACCTCGCCCTGGGTCTGCAGGATCTTGCTCCTGCCGTTGCCGGCGAGGTTGTAGTTCAGCTCGACGACGTCGTGACCGCGCTCGCGGGCGACCGACGTGGCGATGCCCACCGACGCGACCTCGGGCTCGGAGTAGGTGATGCGCGGCACGCCGTCGTAGTCGATCGGCACCGGGTTCAGCCCGGCGATGTGCTCGGCGACCAGGATGCCCTCGGCGAAGCCGACGTGGGCGAGCTGCAGCGTGGGGATCAGGTCGCCCACGGCGTACACGCCCGGCACGCTGGTCTGGCAGAACTCGTTGACGAGCACGTAGCCGCGCTCCGTCGCGACGCCGTTCTCCTCGTAGCCGAGGCCGGCCGAGACCGGGCCGCGGCCGACGGCGACGAGCATGATCTCGGCGTCGAGGGTCTTGCCGTTCTCCAGGGAGACGACGACCCCGGTGTCGGTGGTCTTGACGCTTTCGAACCGGGTGCCCAGCTCGTACTTGATGCCGCGGCGGCGGAAGGCGCGCTCCAGCAGCTTGGAGCTGGACTCGTCCTCCAGCGGCAGCAGGTGCGGCAGCGCCTCGACGATCGTGACCTCGGCGCCGAACGAGCGCCAGACGCTGGCGAACTCGACGCCGATGACGCCGCCGCCCAGGATGACGACCGAGGACGGGATCCGGTCGAGGACCAGCGCGTGGTCGCTGCTGATCACCTTGTCGCCGTCGATGTCGAGGCCGGGCAGCGACTTCGGCACCGAGCCGGTCGCCAGCACGACGTTGCGGCCCTCGTACACCTGGTCGCCGACCACGACGCGGTTGGGACCGGCCAGGCGGCCCTCGCCCTCGACCACGGTGATCTTCTTGCTCTTGATGAGCCCGGCCAGGCCCTTGTAGAGGCCCCCGATCACCTTGTCCTTGTACGCGTGGACGCCGGGGACGTCGATGCCCTCCAGCCGGGTGCGGACGCCGAACGACTCGCCCTCACGGGCCTGGTCGGCGAGCTCGGCCGCGTGCAGCAGCGCCTTGGTGGGGATGCAGCCGCGGTGCAGGCAGGTGCCCCCGACCTTGTCCTTCTCGATGAGGACGACGTTCATGCCGAGCTCGGCCGCCCGCAGGGCACAGGCGTAACCACCGCTACCGCCACCTAGGACGACGATGTCGTAGGGGCCGCTGCCATCAGCCACTGGAATGCTCCTTGGTCGTATTCACACCGCCGGAAGGACCCGGCAGCATCTTTTCACTTGTCCCGGAAGATCGTGGCCCCGGCCCGGGCCCGCGCGGGCACGCCGCGGCGGAGCCGTCTTCCTGTTCGAACAGCCCGCAGGGGCTCTTTCTGGTTAAACAGCCCGCGCGGACGTGCCGTTCCCGGCGTAGCGCTCGGCGACGGCGACGAGCGTGCGGGTCAGCGCGCCGGTGCCGCCCTTGGGCGTGTAGCCGTGCGGCTCGCCCTTGTTGAACGCCGGCCCGGCCATGTCCACATGTGCCCAGCGAACGCCCTCGGGCACGAACTCGCGCAGGAAGATGCCCGCGGCGAGCATGCTGCCCCACCGCTCGGGCTGGAGGTTGGCGATGTCGGCGACCGCGGAGTCGAGCCCCTTGCGCAGCTCGGCGGGCAGCGGCATGCCCCAGGCGCCCTCGCCCTGCTCGCCGGCGATGCGGACGATCTCGTCGCGCAGGGCGTCGTCGTTGGCCATCACGCCGGCCGTACGCCACCCGAGCGCCACGATCTGGGCGCCCGTCAGGGTGGCGACGTCGATGATCACGTCGGGCTCGTCCTCGGCGGCGCGGGCGATGCCGTCGATCAGCACCAGGCGGCCCTCGGCGTCGGTGTCGAGCACCTCGACGGTCTTGCCGCTGTAGGTGTGCAGGACGTCGGAGGGGCGCTGGGCGCTGCCCGAGGGCATGTTCTCGGCCAGGCAGAGGTAGCCGACCGCGTTGACGGGCAGCCCCAGCCTGGCGATCGCGACGAGCGCGCCGAACACGGCTCCCGCGCCGCCCATGTCCGACTTCATCCAGTCCATGGAGGCGGACGGCTTGAGCGACAGGCCGCCGGAGTCGAAGGTGATGCCCTTGCCGACGAAGGCGACCTTCCGGGTGGCCTCGGGGTGGCTGTAGGCGACGCGGACCAGGCGCGGCGGGTTCACCGAACCCTGGCCGACGCCGATGATGCCGCCGTAGCCGTCCTCCTTGAGCCTGATCTCGTCCAGCACCTCCACCGACAGGCCGGCCTCGCCGCCGGTCTCCTGGGCGATCTCGGCGAAGCGCGCGGGCCACAGGTCGGACGGCGGCGTGTTCACCAGGTCGCGGACGAGGGTGACGGCGTCGGCGAGCGTCGCCGCGTGGGCGACGGCCTCCTCGGCCCCGGCCGCGCCGGACAGGACGGCCAGCTCGCCGACCGGAGGCCTGCGGTCACCGCCGGTCCGGTATCGCGCGAAGTCGTAGGCGCCCAGCAAACCGCCCAGCGCCACGGCCTCCGCCTCGGCGGCCGTACGGGCGGGCAGGGCGAGCGCGGCGGACGCCGTGCCGGTGAGGGAGCGGACGGCCGCTCCGGCCGCGCGGCGCAGGGTTTCCAGGTCGTAGCCGCCCTCGGGCGCGTCGCCGAGGCCCACGGCGACGGCGACGGGCGCGGGCAGCGCCCCGAGAGTCGGGATCTTGACGACCTCTTCGGCCTTGCCGGTGAACCCCATGGTGGTGAGGATCTCGGCGAGTCGTCCGTCCAGGGCCTGGTCGAGGCCTTCGCCTCCGGGAGCCGGGCGTGGACCCTCCGGGGTCGTGTGGACGCCGATTATGAGAGCACTGGTCTCGATGGAGACCGCGTCAGATGCGTTTATGCGCACTGTGGTCACGTGAGCCGATGCTAGCTGGGCTTACTCGGCTACGCATAAACGAGGGTTCATCCTACCTATCGGTAATCTTGATGATGCCAATGAAACCAGCACCATCGCGATCATCTGGGCATATGGTGCTAATGTCATTAGCACCATGTTGCTCACGCTCGATCTCAACGATCCGCGGCCCCTGCACGAACAGGTGGCCGCCGCCATAAGGCGTGCGATCGGGGCCGGGGACGTCGCGCCCGGCGATCGGCTGCCGCCGGCCCGCGACCTGGCCCACGCGCTGGGCGTCAACGCGAACACCGTGCTGCGCTCGCTCCGCGACCTGCGGGACGAGGGACTGCTGGAGTTCCGCCGCGGGCGCGGGGTGTCCGTGCTGCGGCGGCCGAACGGCCGCGAGGCGCTCCGGGCGCGTGCGCGCGACCTGCTCGACGAGGCAGCCGAGTACGGCCTCACCGCGGACGACGTCGTCGCTCTCATCAAGGACCTCAGCGAGGAGATGGCATGACCGACCCGAACCACGGCTCCCTGACCGGCTTCCGCACCCGATTCCTGCTGGCCGCCGCGGCCTGGGCCGTCCTGGTCGCCGCCGTGCTCGTGGCGGTGCCGCTGGCGTTCGCCGGCCGTCTGCCCGACCCGCTGGCCACTCACTGGGGGTCGTCCGGGCGGCCCGACGGCTCCATGCCGCTCGCCGCCTTCGTGGTCTTTCTGGTCGTGCTGTGGGCCGTCCTCGCGGGGATCGGCGCCGGCGTCGCGGCGCGGGCGCGTGTGCTGGTCCGCCGGTCGGCGCGCGCCTGGTCCTGCGCCGGGCTGGCCTGGGCGGGCGGACTCATGGTCATCACGCAGGCCTTCACGATCGCCGCCAACCTCGATCGCGGCCACTGGACCCGCGCGGCGGGCCTGAGCTGGCAGGTCGCGGTGGTCGTCGCCGCGCCGATCGCGCTCGGGGCGCTGGGCTGGCTCGCCGGCCGGCACGGCCCGGACGTTCCCTCGGGGCCACCGCAGGCGGGACCGGTGATCGACCTCGACCCGGGGAAGCGGCCGGTGTGGGTCTCCACCGCCACCGCGCCCTGGGCGGCCTGGCTCGCGCTCGTGGCGCTCGCCGCCGCGGTGATCATCGCGGGCGTGGCCCTGTCCGGCCTGTTCCCCGGCGGCTGGGGCGCCGTGGTGCCGCTCGCCCTGGTGGGCGTGGTCGGCGCGGTGCTGTCGTCGGTCTCGGTGCGGGTCGTCCCCGAAGCGCTGACGGTGTCGGTCGGCCCGCTGCGGTGGCCCTCGCGCAGGGTGCGGATGGAGCGCGTCGAGCGGGCGTGGGTGGAGGAGCGGTATCCGGCCCAGGTGGGCGGATGGGGCTACCGCGGCCTCCCGGGACGGGCCACGATCATGATCCGCGGCGGCGAGTGCCTGGTCGTGCGGTACACCTCCGGCGGTGAGCTGGCGATCACGGTGGACGACGCCGAGACCGGCGCCGCCCTGCTCAACGCCCTCGCCGCCCGGCGGCACCCCTCCGTCGAAAGGTGACGACCGTGATCCGGCGCAACGCCGACGTCTGGCTCTTCCTCCTCGTCGCGTTCGGGGCCTCGTGGCTGATCGCGCTGCCCGTCTGGATGGGGGCCGTACGGCTCGGCACGCCGGCCTTCGCGCTGGTCGGGGGGCTGATGATGCTGACGCCCTCCCTCGGCGTACTGGCCGTGTGGCTCACCCGGCGGCGCGGCACTCCGCTGAAGGAATGGGCGCGGGTGACCGGGCTCACGCTCGGACCGGATCGGGGCCGGACGGCCGCGCTCCTGGTGGCGGCGCTGCTCGGCGTGCCGCTTCTCGTGGCCGCCGCCCTCCTGGTCAGCGCCGCCGCCGGCGTGGTGAGCCTCGACCTCGCCGGGCTGAGCCTGTTCCGCGCCCAGCTCGGGGCGGTCCTGGACCGGGTGCCCATGGACCCGCGGGTCCTGTACGCCGTGCAGGTCGTGCAGGCCGTGCTGATCGCCCCGTTCCTCAACGCGATCCCCGCGCTCGGGGAGGAGTGGGGCTGGCGGGGCTGGCTGCTGCCGCGCCTGCTCGGCGACCCCGCCGTCTCGTCCGAGCCCGGCGCGCGCCGGGTGTGGCCCGCGCTCGTGCTGTCGGGCGTGATCTGGGGTCTCTGGCACGCTCCCCTCACGTTGAAGGGCTACAACTACCCGGCGCTCGGCGCCTGGGCGGCGGCGCTGTTCGTCGGCTTCTGCGTCATCTTCGGGGCGCTGCTCGGCTGGATGCGGCTGCGCTCGCGCAGCGTGTGGCCCGCGGCCATCGCGCACGGCTCGGTGAACGCCGTGACGGGCCTGGCGCTGCTCCTCGGCGACGCGGCCGCCCCGCCGAACGCGGCGCTCGCCGGGATCACCGGGGTCGTCGGCTGGGTGCTGCTCGCGGCGGTCGTCCTCGCCGTCTACCGGCTGCGTCCCGTCGCCGCGCCGCGCTGACGCGCGCGTTCACGCGCCTCAGACCAGCAGGACGGCGGCCAGCAGCGTCACCGTCGTGGCCGTCTCCACCAGGGCGCCGAGCACGTCGCCCGTGACGCCGCCCAGCCGCCGTACGGCCCGGCGGCGCAGCAGCGTGGCCGCCCCCAGCCCGGCTGCCATCGCGAGCAGCAGCCCGGCCGCCGTGATCAGATACGGATCATCCGACAGGCGGTGCAGCAACCCGGCGGGCCGCAGACCCGCGTCGGCGGCCCACTCGTAGACCTCCCCGGGGGACAGGTCCTGGCCGGAATACGAGGTGTAGCCGAAAGCGTCTGTCAGGCCGGGCGCCCCGTCCACGGCGACCTCGGACCCGCCGAGATCCGGGCTGCGGAGGACCAGGGGGCCTCCGGCCGCCACGAGGGCGAGCGCCGCGATCACGGCGGCCGTCGCGAGGGTGGCCCCGATCGCGGCGCCCCGCCGTACGGTGCCGGCGACGAGCGCGCCGAGGCCGGTGGGACGGGCGGCGGGCACGCCCTCGCGGCACGCCCACGTGACCGCCAGCCTGCCGGTCGCCGCGGCCGCCACCAGCGCGACCCAGGCGGCCGTGCCGCCCCGCGCCAGCACGGCCACCTGCACGAGCAGGGCGATCACGACGGTGGCGACCCCGAACGGCCCGATGTCGGAGCGCTTCATCACGTCCAGCGCGCCGTCGGCCGGCTTGCCGCTGCCGAGCCCGTCGGCCAGGTCCGCGAGGCCGTCCAGATGCAGGGCCCGCGTCAGCCACGCCAGGGCCCCCACCGCGAGGACGGCGCCGAGCAGCGGCGAGCCCGACACCGCACCGGCGGCCTCGAGCACCACGGCGGCGGCCAGGCCGAGCAGCACGCCGACGAAGGGCGCCAGCGACATGGCGCGTCCCGCCACGGCGCGGTCGACCTCCACCGGCCGTACGGGGAGGACGGTGAGGGTCCCGAGCGCGAGCCGCCAGGCCGCGCCGAGGCCACTCATGCCACCTCCTCGCCTGGCGGCTCGGAGTCGCATGAGCGAATCACACGGTGCTTACTGGTTCGCTCGCTTCGCTCACTCACGCGGGAGGGTTCATCGGGCACAGGGGCAGATCGTAGTTGTCACAGAGGCAGCGGGACGACCCGGCCGGAGACCACCAGGGCGACGTCCTCGGACTCGCGGGCGAGGGCCTGATTGAGGCGGCCGAGCGCGTCGCGGAACAGCCGTCCGGCAGGGGTGGCCGGGATCACGCCGAGGCCCACCTCGTCGCTCACCGCCACCACCCGGGCGCGGGTGCCGCGCCAGGCGGCCATCAGTGCGTCACACCGCTCCGCCACCCGGGCGAGGGCGGCGCGGTGGTCGGCCGCGGGCGCGCCGTCCGGCCAGGCGGCGCACTCGTCGAACACGGCGGCCAGCCAGGTGCCGATCCCGTCGACGAGGAACGTCCCCGAACCGCCAGACAGGACGGGCACGAGGTCGGTGGTCTCCACGGTCCGCCAGTGCGCCGGGCGCCGTTCCCTGTGGGTCCGTACGCGGGCGAGCCAGGCCGGGTCGTCGCCGCCCGAGGGCCCGGTGGCCACGTAGGTCACCTCGGGGTCGGCGGCCAGCCGGAGCTCGGCCTCCTCGGACTTGCCGGACCGCGACCCGCCCAGCAGCAGCGTCCGGCGTGGCCGCACCCACGGCTCCGCCTCCGCGCTCGCCGTGTCCGCGCTCGCCGTGTGCACGACGGTCCCGTCGGGGACGGCCGTCGCGCCCCAGAAGCCGAGGCGGCGGACCAGTTCGCTCTCGGCCGGGACACGGTGGTCGAGGTGCACCGCGACGATCCGCGTCGCGGGCGTGACCCGCCCGCGGCGGCGCAGGTCGCCCAGCCGCTCCGGCCGGTCGGGCAGGTCCATGAGCAGCACGTCGAAGGGCGCGCCCGCGTCCCGCCCGGCTGAGCCGGTGGCGGGCCCGACGGCGTACAGCAGGCGGCCGCCGCCGGGCCCGGTGACCTCGCAGCCGTCGGCCGTGTGGCGGATCAGGTAGCCGTCGGGCGAGCGGGCGTCCATGAGCCGTACGCGGCCGTCGATCAGGACGGAGGCCGGACGCCGGTGGCCGGGGGCGAGCCGGCCGCAGGACGCGCAGGGACAGCCGGGGACGGGCCAGCCCTCCGGGCCGCCGGTTCCCTCCAGACGGATCTCCATGCCGCTGCCTTTCCGCGTCCGTGACGATCGGGCGGTCCCCGCGTCGACGGGGGAGAGGACGCCGGGGAGAGAGAGGATAGGGTCCGGCTGCACGGTCTTTGTGCCGCACCGGCCCCGGCGTGAAGTCCCGGTGCGGTGGCGGCGAGGAACCGAAGGAGCGGGTGCGGATGATTTGGCGGTGGCGTTACGAGGACGCGAACGGCGGCGAGGTCACGGACCGGCCGCTGCCCCGGGAGATCTTCTCCAGCCAGTCGGACGCGGAGTCGTGGCTGGGGGAGAGCTGGCGCGAGCTGCTCGAGGCCGGTGTCGAGCAGGTGACGCTCATGGAGGACGAGCGGATCGAATACTCGGGAATGTCGCTGCGCGCCGAGTGAGCCGGGCGGGGGCCGGGACCGCGACGAGCGCGGTCGCGACCCCCGCGACGACGCCGGTCCGGCGGGACCGGAGCCGGGGGTCAGGGACGCGCGGACGGGCTGACGGTCTTGGCCGGGTCACGCTCGACGACCGGGCCGAGCACGTCGTCGATCTTCTTGAGCACCTCGGCGTCGAGCTTCACGCCCGAGGCCTTGACGTTGTCGCGCACCTGCTCGGGCTTGGTGGCCCCGATGATGGCCGACGACACGTTGGGGTTCTGCAGCACCCACGCCACGGCGAGCTGGGCCATGGAGAGCCCGAGGTCGGCCGCGATCGGCTTGAGGTCCTGCACCCGGCGCAGCAGGTCGTCGTCCATCAGCCGGCCGATGAAGCCCGACCCGGCCGGGTCGGTGGCGCGGGACCCGGCCGGCGGCGGCTGGCCGGGCAGGTACTTGCCGGTCAGCACGCCCTGCGCGATCGGCGACCAGACGATCTGGCCCAGGCCCTCCTTCTCGCACAGCGGCACGACCTCGGCCTCGATGACCCGCCAGAGCATCGAATACTGCGGCTGGTTGGACACCAGCCGGTCGAAGCCCATCTCGTCGGCGATCTTCAAGGCCCGGGCGATCTGGTCGGCCGACCACTCGCTGACCCCGACGTACAGCACCTTGCCCTGCCGTACGAGGTCGTCGAAGGCCCGCAGGGTCTCCTCCAGCGGCGTCTCGACGTCGAAGCGGTGCGCCTGGTAGAGGTCGACGTAGTCGGTCTGCAGGCGGCGGAGCGACCCGTTGATGGACTCCGTGATGTGCTTGCGGGACAGTCCCCGGTCGTTCTTGCCCTCGCCCGTGGGCCAGTAGACCTTGGTGAAGATCTCCAGCGACTCGCGGCGCACGCCCTTCAGCGCCCGGCCGAGGACCGCCTCGGCCCTGGTCCCGGCGTAGACGTCGGCGGTGTCGAAGGTCGTGACACCCTCGTCGAGAGCCGCGCGGACGCACTCGACGGCGGCGTCCTCCTCCACCTGCGACCCATGGGTGATCCAGTTGCCGTAGCTGATCTCGCTGACCATGAGGCCACTGCGGCCAAGATGACGGTATTCCATGCACCCGACCCTAGGTCATGCCGTCCGCCCGGGCGGTTCGCGGTAAGGTGCCCGGCGTGCGCCGGTTGATCGTTTCTCGCCCCGTACGACTGGCTCTGGCCGTCGCGCTGGTCGCCGGTGTCGCCGCCGGGCTGGTCGTCGCCGCCCGCCGCCGCCGCGCCGTCGTGCCGGCACCGGCCGCTCCGAGCCCTGCCCCCTCCGCGCCGCTGGGCCCTGCCCCGCCGCGGGATGCGGGAGACCCGGCCGGGCGCGGCCCCGAGCCGGTGCTCGGGTGGCCCACGGCTGAGGACCTCGAGAGGTACGACCGGCCGGAGGGCGGCGCGCCGATCGCCCGTCTCCTCGGCGGGCTCCCCCGGATCGAGCGGCCGCGCGGGACGAAGGCGCGCCGCTGGACGGCCGCGCTCGTCGCGCTCGGCCTGCTGGCCCTCGGCGCGCAGATGCTGGACAACGCCGTGTTCCGCCCGGAGCCCGGGGCGTCGTTCGGCTGGACGGCGTACGCGGGAGACCATGCCGAGCCCTGCCTCGCGGCCGGTTGCCCGTTGGCGGGGAACCGCGTGCCTTCCGGCCGGTCCGACGAGTCCTGTCCCGCGTCCGGCTGTGGCGTGGTGCGGGACCCCGCGCCGTCCGCCGATCCCGTCGCCGACGTGCCGGTGGGGCCGCCGCCGTCCCGCGACCCCACGTGCGCGGTCCGGAAGAAGGCCGCGACTCCTGTCGTACGGCCGATCTCCCGCCGCGTGACGGCAGCGGTGAACCGGCAGTGGCGGCGGATAGAGAAATGGCTGAAGGCGCACGCGCCCAGGACGTACGCCTCACTGAACGGGCCGGCCGGCCCCCGGCTGGTGGCGAAGGCCGAGGCGCGGCTGGGGACGCGCATCCCCGACTCGCTGCGGGCCTCGCTGCTGCGCCACGACGGCGCACGCGGGCCGGCGGCGTTCCGGCTCCCGCCGTATCACACGATCATGGGCGCGCGTGGGCTGGTCTCCTCCTGGCCCGAGGCCTGCGAGATGGGCGGAGGCATCCCCTTCGCCTACTCCTCCGACTTCGGCGACTACCTGGTGACGAACTCCGCCACCGGCGGCGTGGGCTCGGCGGACTGGGAGCTGCCGTACTTCGAGGACGAGTGGTCGTCGTACTACGCGCTGCTCAAGGCCACGGCGGACGCCCTCGCCGGCGATCGCCCCGTGGACGGGTCGGTCCCCGTGGTGCGCGAGGGCGTCCTGGAGTGGAAGTGAGGCCCTCCAGGTCAGGCAGCCGAGGTAGGTCGGGCAGCCGAGGTCAGGCGGCCGCGTGGGTCACTTCTTCGCGGCGGCCGTGTTCTTGAGGGCGACCGGGAGGCCGCCGGGCAGGACGGTCGGCTTGGGGAAGCGCAGGCGGCGCATCTGGGACGAGCGCATCGCCGCGTAGAAGCCCACGCCCTTGAGGTCCTCGCCCGGGAACTTCGCCGCCGCCTCCTTCTTCACCTTCGTGGCCACGTAGAACGAGCTCGCCAGCACGAGCACCATCACGACCGGCAGCGACAGCGTGTAGATCAGCATGACGGCCGAGCGGACCGGGATCGGGAACGGCACCATCGACAGCAGCATGATGACGAACACGACGGGCAGGAAGTACTGCCCCGGCAGCCGCCGCGAGTCCACCCAGTCGCGGGCGAACTTGCGCACCGGGCCGCGGTCGCGCGCCGGAAGCGCCCGTTCGTCGCCGCGCAGCATGGCCTCGCGCTGCTTGCTGCGTAGCGCCTTGTCGCGCTCGCGCGCCAGGCGGTAGGCCTCCTTGCGGTTGGCCGGAGCGGTCACCGGGGAGCGGCGGCGGCCCTGCGCCTCGCTCCGCTTCGGGGTGGGACGGCCCTTCCCCGGGGTGCCGTGGGGCTTAGGATCCTCTACAGGGACGGGGGAGTCCTCCGCTGAGGTCTGGGTGCGACGTCGGAACACGTCGCCCAGCCTACCGGGAGTGCAACTTAGTGACGCCCTCGCGCGTTATGCGTAGGGTGAACCCAGGCGGCATGACCGCCTGTACGAGGGGCTTGAGACGGCTGGGGTCACCCACGCACAACCTTGGAGAAGGGGACGGCCGACGCGCATGAGCGTGATGAAGAGACTTTCCATGATCTTCAAGTCCAAGGCTAACAAGGCCCTGGACAAGATGGAGGATCCGCGGGAGACGCTGGACTATTCCTATCAGCGCCAGCTTGAGCTGCTGCAGAAGGTCCGCCGGGGCGTGGCCGACGTGGCCACCAGCCGCAAGCGGGTGGAGCTGCAGATCAACCAGCTCGAAGGGCAGGCCGCGAAGCTGGAGAACCAGAGCAGGCAGGCCCTGTCGGCCGGGCGGGAGGATCTGGCCCGCGAGGCGCTGACCCGCCGCAACGGTCTCAACGCCCAGATCGCCGACCTGCGCATCCAGTACAACAACCTGCAGGGCGAGGAGGAGAAGCTCACCCTCGCCAGCCAGCGGCTCCAGGCCAAGGTCGACTCCTTCCGTACGAAGAAGGAGACCATCAAGGCCACCTACACGGCAGCCGAGGCCCAGACGCGGATCAACGAGGCGTTCTCCGGCATCTCCGAGGAGATGGGCGACGTCGGCCTGGCGATCCAGCGGGCCGAGGACAAGACCGCGCAGATGCAGGCGCGCGCGGGCGCGATCGACGAGCTGCTGGCCAGCGGCGCGCTGGACGACTTCACCGGGCAGCGCGACGACATCCAGGCGGAGCTCGACCGCATGGGCGCCGGCTCGGACATCGAGCTGGAGCTCGCCAGGATGAAGGCCGAGCTCGGCCAGGGCCCCGCCCCCAAGAACGCCATCGAGGCCGGGCAGCAGGGCCAGTCCGTCCCGTCCAACCAGCAGCACACGCAGCAGCTGCGCCAGCCGGGGGAGGGACTGTGATCGTCAGGATCATGGGTGAGGGACAGGTCGAGATCGGCGCCGCCGACATCGACGTCCTGAACGAGCTCGACACCGAGGTGGAAGCCGCGATCGAGTCGGGCGACGAGGACGAGTTCCGCACGAAACTGCACGCCCTGCTCGACAAGGTGCGTCAGGTCGGCAAGGCGCTGCCGGACGACTCGCTGGAGCCGTCCGAGCTGATCCTGCCGCCGGCCGACGCCTCGATCGAGGAAGTGCGGGAGATGCTCGGGGACACCGGGCTCATCCCTGGCTGATGGCCCCCACGCGGTTCGCCCCTGATCGCGGCCTCACCGTCCGGATGACCGTGACGATGTTCCTGCTCGGGCTGCTCTACGTCGCGTTCGTGGCCGTCCTGGTCGCGGTGGGCGTACGTGCGGTCACCGTGCTCGTGATCGCCGGGGGTCTCCTGCTGGCGCAGTACTTCCTGTCCGACAAGATCGCGCTGTTCGCGATGCACGGGCGGGAGGTCTCCCCGCAGGAGGCCCCCGAGCTGCACGGGATCATCGACCGGCTGAGCGCGATGGCGGGGATGCCGAAGCCGCGGGTGGCGATCGCCGACTCGGACATCCCGAACGCGTTCGCCACCGGGCGCAACCAGAAGAACTCGGTGGTCTGCGTGACCACCGGCATCCTGCGCAGGCTCGACGCGCGGGAGCTCGAAGGGGTGCTGGCCCACGAGATGTCCCACGTGGCCCACCGGGACGTGGCGGTGATGACGATCGCCTCGTTCCTGGGGGTCGTGGCCGGCCTGATGACGCGCTTCGCGCTCTACACCGGTCTCGGCGGCCGGAGGAACGACAACGGCCCTCCGGTCGGCCTGATCATCTTCGCGGTCTCCGGCCTGGTCTACGCCGTCAGCTTCCTGCTGACGCGGGCGCTGTCGCGCTACCGCGAACTGGCCGCCGACCGCGCGGGCGCGCTGCTCACGCAGCAGCCGAGCGCGCTGGCCAGCGCCCTGGTCAAGATCAGCGGCGACATCGGCAGGATCCCGACCAGGGACCTGCGCGAGGCGCAGCCGTTCAACGCCTTCTTCTTCGCACCGGCCCTGTCGGGCCAGAGCATCGCCTCGCTGCTGTCGACCCACCCGTCGCTGGAGCGCCGGCTGGACCAGCTCGCCAGGATCTCCGCGGCGCTGGGCCGCGGATGAGGGGGCGCTGATGGGCTGGTTCGACGCCCTGCTCGGCCGTTCCAAGCCCGCCAGGCCCGACCTGGACGCGTTGTTCGCCCTGCCGTCGGCCGCCGTCACGCTGCAGGCCGCCACCGGCTTCGCCCCGGCGGGAACCGGCTCGGTGTGCTTCCGCGCCGCCGAGGGCGGCGCCTTCGCCCGGCTCGAACAGGACATCGAGGCCCTGATGGGCAGGGTCGAGGTCTCCCGGGACTCCTACGGCTACACCTGGCTGCAGGTGCGCAACCCCGACGTGGCCGGGCTCGTGACCGACCTGCACGCCGCCAACTCGTCCCTGGAGTCGGCCGGGTTCGGCCCGTCGCTGCTGTGCTCGCTCGTCACCTTCGCCGGCCCCTCGCACAGGAAGCTGGCGATCGTGTATCTCTACAAGCGCGGCACGTTCTACCCCTTCGCTCCCGCCGGGGAACCGCGCCGCGACAACGCGCTGGAACTGCAGGTGCGCGGCGTCCTGGACCGCGAGCTCACGATCGAGCCCGAGCTCGCGAGCTGGTTTCCCGTCTGGGGCGCCCCCGGCCTCTGACCTTCGGGAGCCCCCATGACCGAGTGGACCCACCTGCGGCACACCGAGGCCGCGGCCGCGGAGATCGGCCGGATGGCCGCCGTCGTACGCGGAGCGGACGGCACGACTCCCGTGCCGACCTGTCCCGGATGGGACCTCGGGGAGCTGGTCGCGCACACCGGCGCCGTGCACCGGTGGGCCGCCGCGATGGTGCGGGACGCCGCCGACCGCCGATACGACCGCGCCGCGATGGACCACGGGTTCCCCGAGGACTTCGCCGAGGCCGCCGACTGGCTGGAGGCGGGAGCCGTACAGCTGACGGACGCGCTGAAGAGCCGTGACCCGGACACGGAGATGTGGGGATGGGCGGGGGACCGGCACGCCCGGTTCTGGTCCCGCCGCCAGCTCCACGAGACCGTCGTCCACCGCGCGGACGCCGAGATCGCCCTCGGCATCGCCCCCCGGATCGACGAGGACGTCGCGGCAGACGGGGTGGAGGAGTTCTTCGACGTGCTCCCGTACGCCCGGTGGCGGCCGCGCGTCGCCGAGCTCAGGAGCGACGGGGAGGCGATCTCCTGGCGGACCGGCACCGGTCTCGCCTGGCTCGTGCGGCTCACTCCCAAGGGGTTCACCTACGAGAGGTCCGAAGGCCCCGCCGACGTCATCGTAGGCGCGCCGACGGCCGGGGACCTGATGCTGACGCTGTGGAACCGGCGCGAGCCCGACACGGTCCGGGGCGACGACGAGCTGCTGCGGTTCTGGCGCGAGCGCGCCCACATCTAGCGCGGATCCGGTGCCCCTCCCGGCGATCGGAACCTTGCCGGACGGGGCACGGGTGTGCCCGGTCAGGGGGCCTGGACCGGGCGGGCGAGCACGGGGGCCTCATAACCGGGGAAGAGCGCCGCGGCGACATGCCGGGTGTCGCTGTACTCGACGACGGAGGTGATCCTGCCGTCGCGGACGGTGTAGACACCGATGCAGCGGTTGTCGTAGACGGTGCCGAAAACGGTGTCGGCCTTGGACGTCCACTCGGCGACCACGCGGTCTCCTTCGGCGATCGTGCCGACCAGTTCGATCGTCATGCTGCCCGGGACGAGGATCGGCCCCATGCCGCCGAGGAAGTCGTTGACGATCGCGTCGCGGCCGTGCCATGTCTTGGAGATGGGCAGGTCGCCCGGGTAGTGCCAGGTGGCGTCGGCGGCGAAGCTATCGTAGATGACGTCGGCGTCGCCGTCGCGGACGGCCTCGACGTAGCGGATGACGACTGTCCTGGGGTCGGTGGTGGTCATGGTCCTGCTCCTTCGCTCGTTCTTCGCGGTGGCCGGAGTGATTCGGGTGGCCGGATTCGGGCGGCCGGAGTGATTCAGGGAAGGGTGAGGACGGCCTTGCCGCGGATGCGGCGGTCGCGTAGGTCGGTGAGTGCGGTGGCGGTGTCGGCCCAGTCCGCGACGCGGCCGATCTCGGGGTGCAGGCGGCCGTCGGCGGTCAGCCGGACGAGCGTGGCGAGGTCGTCGCCGAGCGGGGTGCCGGCGTCGAGATAGTGGAAGTGGCGGATGACGGCGGACTCCGGCCCGGAGAAGAAGTCGAAGAAGTCGAGCGTCGCCGGGGTGCGGCTGGCCTGCCCGAACCAGATGAGCACGCCACGCCTGGCGAGCCGCGCCAGGGCGATGGGAAGGGACGCGCCGCCGGTCGACTCCAGCACGATGTCGTATGGCCCGCGCGCGTCGGCGACGTCGTGCACGATCTCGGCCGCGCCGAGTCCGGCCAGCCGGGCGCCGCGTTCGGCGTTCCGGGTAACCGCGGTGACCTCGGCCCCGGCGGCGGCCGCGAGCTCGGTCACGTAGTGTCCCACCCCGCCGGACGCGCCGGTCAGCAGTACGCGCCGTCCGAGCACGGGTCCGGCCGCGCGTAGCAGCCGAAGCGCGGTCAGCCCGGCGAGCGGCAGCGCCGCGCCCTGGATCGCGGAGACGCCGTCCGGCAGCACGGCGAGCGCGTCCGCCGGCACCGCCACGTACTCCGCCCAGCCGCCCGCCATCGGGTGGCCGACGACGCGGGTGATGCCGGTGGGCCCGCTCCCGTCGGCGGCCGGCTGGACCACGAGCCCTGAGATGTCCTTGCCGGGCACCCCGCCGGTGACGGGCGCCTCCAGTTTGAACGTCTCGCCCCGGTTGACAGAGAACGCCTCGACCTTCACCAGCGCCTCGTTCGCACCCGGAGCCGGTTCGGGGACGTCGGCGAGCACAACTGGCTCGGCGGGGTCCCCGGTCGGGATGTATGCCTTCATCGTTGTCGCCTCCTCGTGGCGTCTGAGGCAACTTCACCGTTTGGGACGGGGGCCGGGCCAACAACGCGTCCACGCGCCCGACAACGCCGGGTTGTCACCTATGCTCAGCGGCATGGATCTTGACCTCGTCCTGGTCCGTGCGTTCGCCGAGACCGCGGAGAGGCTGCATTTCGGGCGTGCCGCCGAACACCTCGGCATCAGCCAGCAGGCGTTGTCCAAGCGCATTGCCCGCCTGGAGACGCTGCTGGCCGTACGTCTGTTCGAGCGTGAGGGCGGCGTCCGGCTGACCGAGGCCGGGGAACGGTTTCTGCCCGCCGCGCGGCGGACGCTCGCGGCGGGCGAGTACGCGGTCGCGGCGGTGACGGGCGCCCCGCCCGTCGTACGGATCGACACGTGGGGTCATCTTTACGCGCCGATGCGGACCGTCGCCCAGGCGGCGGAGGCGCTCGGCGGGGTGCGTCTGGAACCAGGCCCGGGCCGGGACTGGCCGTCGGTCGCACGGTCCTTGCTGAACGGTGACACCGACCTGGGGTTCGGGCGAGTGCATCCGCTGCCGGACGGCGGCGACGCGGGTCTCACTCGGCGACTGGTGCGGTTGGAGCCCGTCGACGCGGTGGTCAGCGCGGCCCATCCGCTGGCCGGAGCCGACGAGGTGCGCCCGGCCGACCTGCGCGACAGCACACTGTGGTGCCCGGCGGAGCTGAGCCGCCTGGACTTCCTCCGCCGCTTCGGTGACGAGTTCGGGATCACCCGGCGGCAGGACGGCCCCAACCTGGGCCTGGAGCACCTCGTCCGGCGGATCCGCGACGACGCCTCGTGCTTCACGCTCTTCCCGGCGGACGCGCCGCTGCCCGACCACACGGGCCTGCGCTCGATCGCGCTCACGGCGCCGACCCCGCTGTACGCGTGGTCGCTGGCCTGGCGCGAGTCCTACGGTCACCCGCTGCTCGACGCCCTGTTGCGCGGCTTCGCCGACGCCGGGCGAGCCCGGCGGTGGCTGGAATTCACACCCGGCCGGGACTGGCTCCCCGACATCGACCATGCGAGCTTGGCGGCTGGTCAGACGGACCGCGGCCGTGCCGGCACGGCCGCGGTCCGCTACGGCTAGGGCAGGGCGAGCATGCGGTCGAGGGCGACCTTGGCCCAGTGGGTGGTGTCCGCGTCGACCGTGATCTGGTTGACGACCTCGCCGTCGGCCAGCGACTCCAGCGCCCAGACCAGGTGCGGCAGGTCGATGCGGTTCATCGTGGAGCAGTAGCACACGGTCCGGTCGAGGAACGTGATGGTCTTGTCGGGGAACCGGTCGGCCAGGCGGCGCACCAGATTCAGCTCGGTCCCGACGGCCCAGGAGGACCCGGCCGGGGCCTCCTCAAGCTTCCGGATGATGTACTCGGTCGAGCCGACGAAGTCCGCCTTGGTCACCACCTCGTGGCGGCACTCCGGGTGCACGAGCACGTTCACCCCGGGGATGCGGGCCCGCACCTCGTCCACGCACGCGGCGGAGAAGCGCCCGTGGACCGAGCAGTGGCCCTTCCACAGGATCATCTTCGCGTTCTCCAGCTGCTCGCGGGTGAGGCCGCCGTTCGGCCGGTGCGGGTTGTAGACCACGCAGTCGTCCAGGGACAGCCCCATCTCCAGCACGGCGGTGTTGCGGCCCAGGTGCTGGTCGGGCAGGAACAGCACCTTCTCGCCCTGCTCGAAGGCCCAGTCGAGGGCGCGCCGGGCGTTGGAGGAGGTGCAGACGGCGCCGCCGTGCCGCCCGCAGAACGCCTTGATGTCCGCGCTGGAGTTCATGTACGTGATCGGCACCACCCGGTCGGCGATGCCGGCGTCCTCCAGGGCGTCCCAGCAGTCCTCGACCTGGGTGAAGGTCGCCATGTCGGCCATGGAGCAGCCGGCGGCCAGGTCGGGGAGCACCACTTTCTGCGTGTCACCGGTCAGGATGTCGGCCGACTCGGCCATGAAGTGGACACCGCAGAACACGATGTACTCCGCCTCGGGCCGGGCGGCGGCCTCGCGGGCGAGCTTGAACGAGTCGCCGGTCACGTCCGCGAACTGGATGACCTCGTCACGCTGGTAGTGGTGACCGAGCACGAACAACCGGTCGCCAAGCCGCTCCTTGGCCACGCGGGCGCGCTCCACGAGGGTCGGATCGGACGCGGGAGGCAGCTCGCCCGGGCAGTCGACGCCGCGTTCGCTGTGCGGGTCGGTGTCCCGGCCGAGGATGAAGAGCGGAAGGCCGGTCTCGGTGATCGTCACGACCACACCCCCTCGGGGACTTATCGTCTAACTGACGACTAATCATTACACATCACATCGCCTGGTTCGTCGCGCGGTTGCCGGTGAGGCACGTGGAATGTGTAGGGCTTCACGGGTGTTGGTAGCGTCTAGGTAGGACGTCAGAACCAATCGACCGCCCCGATGGGCGGTTGGCGCAGACGCGGGAGTCAGCACATGACGGTTGAGAGCAGCGAGACCACGCAGCAGGGCCTGATCCTGACTGACGCGGCCGCCGCCAAGGTCAAGAGCCTGCTCGAGCAGCAGGGCGAGGAAGGGCTGCAGCTCCGGGTGGCGGTCCAGCCGGGTGGCTGTTCCGGCCTGCGTTACCAGCTCTTCTTCGACGACCGGTCGATGGACGGCGACGTGGTCTCCACCTTCGGCGGCGTGAACGTCGTCACCGACCGGATGAGCGCGCCGTATCTCATCGGGGCCACGGTCGACTTCGTGGACACCATCGAGAAGCAGGGCTTCACCATCGACAACCCCAACGCGACCGGGTCGTGCGCCTGCGGCGACTCGTTCAACTGACGGCGATCGCGCGTCCGGCGACGCCGGGGCGCGTGCGATGGAGCGTGCGTCGGACGCCCCGTACGGTTTCTCCCGTGCGGGGCGTCGTCATGTCCCGAGACGGTACGCTCAGTAGGTTCGGCGGGATCAACGTCCCCGCCCCTGTCTCCCTGATGCTGACAACGAGGAGAATGACCCCGTGCGCATCGCCGTCACCGGCTCCATCGCCACCGACCACCTGATGACGTTCCCCGGCCGCTTCGGCGACCAGCTCATCGCCGAGCAGCTCGACCGGGTGTCGTTGTCGTTCCTCGTCGACGATCTGCAGATCCGCCCTGGCGGATGCGCGGCCAACATCGCCTTCGGCATGGGCTGCCTCGGGCTCACCCCGATCCTCGTCGGCGCCGTCGGCACCGACTTCGCCGACTACCGTTCCTGGCTGGAGCGCCACGGCGTCGACTGCGACTCGGTCCACGTCTCCGAGCTGCACCACACGGCGCGCTTCCTGTGCACCACCGACGAGGACCACAACCAGATCGCCTCGTTCTACACCGGCGCGATGGCGGAGGCGCGGGAGATCGAGCTGGGCCCGATCGCCGGGCGCCTCGGCGGGCTCGACCTCGTCCTGATCAGCCCCAACGACCCGGCGGCGATGCTGCGGCACACCGACGAGGCGCGCCAGCGGGGCATCCCCTTCGCGGCCGACCCTTCGCAGCAGCTCGCCCGCATGCCCGGCGAGGAGATCCGCCAGCTCGTGGAGGGCGCGGCGTACCTGTTCAGCAACGACTACGAGCTCGGGCTGATCGAGCAGAAGACCGGCTGGTCCGACGAGGAGATCCTGGACCGGGTCGGCGTCCGCGTGACCACCCTGGGGCCCAAGGGCGCCAGGATCGACCGGAAGGGCGAGCCGTCGCTGCACATCTCGCCGGCTCCGGAGCTGGGCAAGGCCGACCCGACCGGCGTCGGCGACGCCTTCCGCGCCGGGTTCCTCGCGGGCGCCGCCTGGGGGCTGTCGCTGGAGCGCTGCGGCCAGATCGGCAACCTCACCGCCACGCACGTGCTCGAGCGGGTCGGCTGCCAGGAGTACGAGCTGAGCCAGCGGGTCTTCCTCGAGCGCTTCGCCGCGGCGTACGGCCAGGAGGCGGCCGACGAGGTCGGCGGGCACGCCCGCTGTCACCACGCCTGAACAGGGGCTCTCAGTAGTTGCGGCGCACGTGGATGGACCAGCCGCCCTGGGGCAGCTCGTAGCTCCCCACGTGCTCGTGTGACTTCAACCGGCACCAGGCCGGGACGTCGGTGAACGCGGCGGGGTCGTCGGCCAGCACGGCGACCACGCCGCCCATCGCCACCTGGTTGATCCGCTCGGCCAGCATGATGATCGGGATCGGGCACTTGCGGCCCAGCGCGTCGATCGTCAGCGCGGGCGGCTCCGCGGGCTGGACCGGCCCGGCGGGCTCGGGCCGCGCCGCCGTCTGGGCCGCCTCCGGAGACCTCCGGGCGTCGCCCGCCCGTCTGCGCCACATCAGTGCACCCCCAAGCTCGACCGGATCCGCCGCACGATGTCCGGGAGCACCGCGAGGAACCGATCGATGTCGTCCTCGGACACGCCACGGGGCAGCGATACCCGCACATTCCCATGCGTAAGCACGCCCATTGCCTCCAGAACGTGCGATGGACGAAGCGTACTCGCCGTGCAGGAGCTTCCGGACGAGACGGCGAAACCGGCCTTGTCGAGCTCGGTCAGCAGCGCCTCGCCCTCGACGTACAGGCAGGAGAACGTCACGACGTGCGGCAGCCGCAGGACCGGGTCTCCGACGACCTCCACGTCGGGCACCAGACGGGGCACCTCGGCGCGGATCCGGTCGACCAGGGCCGACAGCCGCCGCCCCTCGGCCTCCGCCTCCTCGGTCCGGGCGCGCAGCGCCGCCGCGGCGGCCACGATCGCGGGCACGTTCTCGAACCCCGGCACGCGCCGCCGCTCCCGCTCGTCCTCGGGCAGCGGCGAGCGCCAGCGCACGCCCTTGCGCACCGCCAGCACGCCCACCCCGGCCGGGCCGCCCCACTTGTGCGCGCTCGCGGTGAGGACCGACCAGCCCCCGGGGACCGGCAGGCGGCCCGCCGACTGGGCGGCGTCCACCAGCAGCGGCACGCCCGCCTCGCGGCAGGCGCGCGCCGCCTCCTCGACCGGCTGGAGGGTCCCCACCTCGTGGTTGGCCGTCTGCAGGCAGGCCAGGGCCGTGCCGGGCCGTGCGACGGCCTCGGCGAACGCGCCGGAGTCCACCCGGCCCGTACGGCTCACGCCCACGATCTCCACCTCGCCGCCGGCGCGCTCGTGGACCTCGCCCGCGTGCAGCACGCTGGAGTGTTCCACGGCGCCCACCACCAGGCGCGTCCCGGCGCGGCGGCGGCCGGCCAGGGTGCCGAGCACCCCCAGGTGGACGGCCTGCGTCCCGGAGGAGGTGAACGACACCTCGTCGGGCCGGGCGCCGATCAGTTCGGCTACCTCTGCCCGCGCGCGCTCCAGTAACATCTGGGCGCGGCGCGCCGTGCCGTACAGGCGGGCGGGATCGGCCCAGCCGGCGTCGATCGCCGCCAGCAAGGCGTCACGAGCCGCGGGATGGAGAGGTTCGGTCGAAGCCGCGTCCAGGTAGGCCACAGTTAGGACATTAACGGGGGCTGCTCAGAGGGGCGGCGCCGGTCCGCGCTAATGTGTCCCCCAGCGTGAACTCAACCAAGTAAAGGGCAGACCGGCCAGAACGCTGATGCCGGTCTCACCCAAGGGTCAATTGGAAAAACCGCCCAGGAGAGGAACTCTTGGGCTTCATCTGTGGGGTAGGCGATCCGTGAGTCCGACCCGCCGTACGACACGGCGACCGTGGGCACGCCGCCGGTTGCCCGGAGCCGCCGCCGTGGCGCTGCTGGTGGCGTCCGGGACGGCGTGTAGCAACCAGGCGATCGATCAGTGGTCCCGTGGGGGCATGCCGGAAGGTGTCACCAAGCAGGCCGGCATCGTCCAGACGCTCTGGAACGGGAGCTGGATCGCGGCTCTCGCCACCGGTGTGGTCGTCTGGGGACTGATCCTCTGGGCGTGCATCTTCCACCGTAAGAAGAAGAACAGCCCCGATCAGCTGCCTCCGCAGGTGCGTTACAACCTGCCGATCGAGATCCTCTACACGGTGGTCCCGGTCATCATGGTGGCGGTCTTCTTCTACTTCACGGCCCGTGACGAGACGGAGATCACGCGGATCACCAAGGACGCCCCGGTCAAGGTGGCCGTCGAGGGCTACCAGTGGAGCTGGCGCTTCACCACGGAGTACCAGGGCCAGAAGGCCGTGGTCGCGGGCGTGCCGGTGGACCTCAGCAAGCAGAGCCCGGAGAACCCGCAGGGTCCGCAGCTCGTGCTGCCGGTCAACACCCAGGTGCAGTTCGACCTGCACTCGCCCGACGTCATCCACTCGTTCTGGGTGCCGGCGTTCCTGTTCAAGCAGGACGTCTTCCCGGGCAACGTGCACAACCACTTCCAGATCACGACGCTCAACAAGACGGGCGTCTTCGTCGGCCGATGCGCCGAGCTCTGCGGCACCGACCACAGCAAGATGCTGTTCTCCGTGAAGCTCGTGCCGCAGGCCGAATTCGACCAGTACATCAAGAGCCAGGCGGGGAGTGCGCAGTGACCGCCATCCAGGAACCGGCCGGCATCGTCGCCCGGCCGTACACCAAGGGCACGGTCATCGCCAAGTGGCTGTCCTCGACCGACCACAAGGTGATCGGGCACCTCTACCTGATCACGTCGTTCGTGTTCTTCCTCATCGGCGGCCTCATGGCGCTGGTGATGCGGGCCGAGCTCGCGCAGCCGGGGCTGCAGGTCGTGTCGACCGAGCAGTTCAACCAGCTGTTCACGATGCACGGCACGATCATGCTGCTCATGTTCGCGACGCCGCTGTTCGCCGGTTTCGCCAACGAGCTGATGCCGCTGCAGATCGGCGCCCCCGACGTGGCGTTCCCCCGCCTGAACATGGTGAGCTACTGGCTCTACCTGTTCGGCAGCACGATCGCCGTGCTGGGCTTCTTCACCCCGGGCGGGTCCGCCTCGTTCGGCTGGACCGCGTACGCGCCGCTGTCGAACGCGGTGACCTCGCCGGGCCTCGGCAGCGACCTGTGGGTCATGGGCCTCGCGCTGTCCGGTCTCGGCACCATCCTCGGCGCGGTGAACTTCATCACCACGATCCTCACCATGCGGGCCCCCGGCATGACGATGTTCCGGATGCCGATCTTCACCTGGAACATCCTGCTGACCAGCATCCTGGTGCTGCTGGCCTTCCCGGTCCTGGCCGCCGCGCTGCTCGCCCTGGAGGCCGACCGCAAGCTGGGCGCGCACATCTTCGACTCGCCCACGGGCGGGGCGATGCTGTGGCAGCACCTGTTCTGGTTCTTCGGGCACCCCGAGGTGTACATCATCGCGCTGCCGTTCTTCGGCATCATCACCGAGATCCTTCCGGTCTTCAGCCGTAAGCCGATCTTCGGGTACATCGGCCTGGTCGGCGCGACCATCGCCATCGCGGGCCTGTCGGTCACCGTGTGGGCCCACCACATGTTCGTGACCGGCCAGGTGCTGCTGCCGTTCTTCTCGTTCATGACGTTCCTGATCGCCGTGCCGACCGGCGTGAAGTTCTTCAACTGGATCGGCACCATGTGGCGGGGTCACCTGTCGTTCGAGGCCCCGATGCTGTTCGCGGTCGGCTTCCTGGTGACCTTCCTGTTCGGTGGCCTGACCGGCGTCATCCTGGCGTCGCCCCCGCTGGACTTCCACATCAGCGACACCTACTTCGTCGTCGCGCACTTCCACTACGTGGTCTTCGGCACCGTGGTGTTCGCGATGTTCGCGGGCTTCTACTTCTGGTGGCCCAAGTTCACCGGCAAGATGCTCAACGACAAGATCGGCAAGCTCCACTTCTGGCTGCTGTTCTTCGGCTTCCACCTGACCTTCCTGGTGCAGCACTGGCTGGGCGTCATCGGCTTCCCCCGGCGGTACGCCGACTACTCGCCCGCCGACGGCTTCACCGACCTGAACATGGTCTCCTCGGCCGGCGCGCTCCTGCTGGGCCTGTCCACCCTGCCGTTCTTCTACAACGTCTGGGTGACGTGGCGGAAGGCGCCCAAGGTCACCGTGGACGACCCGTGGGGCTTCGGCGGCTCGCTCGAGTGGGCGACCTCCTGCCCGCCGCCGCGGCACAACTTCCTGTCGCTGCCGCGGATCCGGTCCGAGCGCCCGGCGTTCGACCTCAAGTACCCGCACATCACCGCCAAGCCTGAGCTGGTGGAGGAGTCCCGATGAAGATCCAGGGATGGATGTTCCTGCTCTGCGGCGTCTTCTTCGCCGCCGCGGACGTGGTCTACTGGTTCTGGTCCAAGGAGCCGACCGGCACCACCGCGATGGCGATCTCCGTCGGCCTGGCCCTCATGATCGGCTACTACCTGCTGTTCACCGCGCGCCGCATCGGCGACCAGCCGGAGGACAACAAGGAGGCCGAGATCAGCGACGGCGCGGGCGAGATCGGCTTCTACAGCCCGCACAGCTGGTGGCCGCTGTTCGTGTGCCTGTCGGCCGCGCTCACCTTCTTCGGCTTCGCGGTCGGCTGGTGGCTGTTCTTCATCGGCCTGTTCTGCACGGTCATGGCCATGATCGGGTTCGTGTTCCAGTACTACCGGGGCAACTTCTCGCACTGATCGCGTGAAGCCCGCTGGGCGGCCGGTCGGCGATCTCGCCGGCCGGCCGTTCGCGTTCTTTGCCGGCACGCGGTCCCCGGACTGCCCGAACGGTACGTCACCAGGGAATAACCCCCAGGAAGCGATACTAGGGGGACGGACGTGCGTGCTGGTGCGGGGGCGCTGGCCCTTCTCGTGATGGTTGCCGGGTGTTCCACGTCAGGTGGGCGGGACGAGGATCGGGGCTCCGGGACGGCGATCAGCGTCAGCCCGCTCGACGGCGCCGCCGACCTGCCGCCCGAGCTTCCCATCCTCATCGGCGCGGCGGGCGGCAAGCTCACCCACGTGGCCGTACAGGCCGCGGGAAAGCCCGTCGCGGGCGTGTTCAGCCCCGACCACACGCAGTGGCGCAGCGAGCGTCCCATGGCCCCGGGGACGGCCTACAGCGTCGAGGCGACGGCCGCGGGCTCCGGCGGCTCGACGACCAGGACCGTCCGCTTCGCCACGAAACAGGCCGCCAAGACCTTCGGTATCTCCACCCTGCTGCCCAACAAGCAGGACACCGGCCTGACGGTCGGCGTCGGCATGCCGATCATCATCACCTTCGACAAGCCGGTCACCGACCGCGTGTCCGTCGAGCGCAACCTGATCGTGCAGGCGTCCAAGCCCATCGACGGCGCCTGGCACTGGCTCGACGACAAGAACGTGGTCTTCCGCCCGGAGAAGTACTGGCCGACGTACACCAAGGTCCGCGTCACCGCGCGCCTGGCCGGCATCAGGGGCGGCGAGGGCATGTACGGCAAGCAGGACTACGTCCGCGACTTCGAGATCGGCCGTTCGCAGATCAGCGTGGCCAACACCCAGACCCACTACATGAAGATCGAGCGGGACGGCAAGCAGATCAAGAACGTGCCGATCAGCGCGGGCATGGGCGACGTGCTCCGCCACCACACCACCAGCGGGATCCACGTGGCGATGTCCAGGGAGGACGTCACGGTCATGACCTCGCCGGACGCCTCGCCGGGGCAGGCCGGCTACTACGAGACGACGGTGTACAACAGCGTCCGCATCTCCAACACCGGCGAGTACGTCCACGGCGCCCCGTGGTCCGTCGGCGACCAGGGCAACTCCAACGTCAGCCACGGCTGCGTGAACGTCAGCCCGGAGAACGCCAAGTGGTTCAAGAACAACACCCTGATCGGCGACCCGATCATCGTGACCGGGACGCCGCGCAGGCTGGAGGCGACCAACGGCTGGAGCTACTGGCAGGACTCCTGGCCCGCCTGGCTCAAGCGGAGCCGTCTGCGCGCCGCTCCCGCCGACGCCCTCTGAGCGCCCTCGACCGGGGTGAGTCACGTCTTTGTCTCGTAGCGGCGGAAAGCCGCCCAGCACATCGCCAGGGCCGCCGCGAACGCCGGCAGCCATGCCAGGCGGGCGCCCACCCAGCCGGGATCGCCGGGGACGGTGTGCAGGCCGGGCAGCGCCCGGCCCGCGAGCCGCAGGGCCGCCGCCGTGACCGCGATCATCGCGGTCTGGTGCCACAGAAAGATCGTCATCGCGGAGAGGTTGGCCGCCGCCACCAGCGCCCAGGCGGCGGGACGGCGCAGCACCCGCCGCAGCGGCCCGGACAGCACCAGGGCCGCCCCGCACTGGGCCAGCCCGAACGTGACGGCCGCCAGCGTGGGCGGGGACTGGTTGGAGACCGGCGCGCCCGGCACCCCGACCATGGACGCCGGATAGCCCGCCCACAGGACGAGACCGGCGGTGGCGGCGGCCCCGCCGAGCAGCAGCGCCCATCCGGTCGCCCGGCCGCCCAGCCGCCCGCCCGCCCAGAGGCCGCCGAGGCAGTACGGCACCAGCCAGCCGGTCCCCACGTTGATCCAGCCGATCCAGGACGGCCCGTCCAGGCCGAACCTGACGAGGTCGGCCACCGCGACGGCCGCGAGCGGCCACACCGGGTGCAGCCGTGCGGCGAGCGGGGTCGCCGCCGTCAGCGCCGCGAAGACCAGCAGGAACCACATCGGCGACCACACCAGCTTGACCAGCGCGTACACGCTCCCCGGGTCGGCGCCCCAGGCGAGCATCGCGAGCGCCGCCGCGCTCCACACCCCCAGCACGGGCGCGACCGGGCGGAACAGCCGGGCCATCCGGGCGGCGGCCCACCGCCCGTGGCCGGCGCCCCGGCCCCGGGCGCGGCCGTGGCTCTCGACGGCCACCCGCCCGCCCACGAAGAAGAACACCGCCATGGTCTGGAGCAGCCAGGAGACGGGCGCGAGCTGCGGCATGTACTTCAGCGGGCTGGTGACGCGCAGGACGCCGCTGTCCGCGACCGGGGCGGTCACCAGCCAGTGGCCGAGCACCACACCGGCGATGGCGAGGGCACGCAGCGCGTCGACGGCGCGGTCACGGCGGGCCGGTGTCGCCTCCTCGACGCGCCGGACGAGGTCATGAATCACGGCTCACCTCGGCGGGAGCATGCCCGGAGACGATCCGGGCGATGTTCGCCAGCGCGGGCGATCCGTCTTTCAGATAGTCGCTGTGACCGCCGTCGCCCGCGGCGAAGATCCGGGCGCCGAACCGTGGATCCAGGGGATCGCCTCCGAGCCCGATCGTGCCGAAGGGAAGGCGCACCGCCGCGTGCGGCAGGTGGCCGACCCAGTCCCCGGTGCCGCGGGCGGCCCAGACGGCGGCCCCGGTGCGCATCGCCGGCGCGTCGTCCACCCCCGCGCCGGGGCTGCCGTACAGGACGATGTCCGCGACGTCCAGCCCCGGCGCGGCCCGGCCGCACACGACGCCGCCGTACGAGTGACACAGCAGGCTGATGCGGGCGGCGGGCCTGAGCCCGGCCAGGTCGTGGACGAAGGCGCGCAGCGCGGGGGCGGCCTCGTCCGCGCGGCCGGGGGTCAGCGCCTGGAGGCTCGCGGTGCTCGGGGGGCGGTATCCGAGCCAGGCGACGACGGCCCCCCGGCTCCCGAGCGCCCGCTGCAGCCGCATCGAGCCGCCCCGCAGCAGCCCGTACGTGTCGAGGCCGGTGCCGGAGCCGGGGACGATCACCGCGATCCGGTCGGCGGCGGCCAGGTCGCCGAACACCTCGGCGGCCCGGCCTCCGTCGCGTCCGTCGAAGGACAGGAAATGCCGGGTGGGGTCGGCCATCGCCCGCAGCATCGCGGCCCGCCATCGGTGACCGGCCGCCGCGGCGGCCCGCATCGCCGCCTCGACGGCGCCGCGGGTGGCGGCGTACCGCTCGGCCAGGCTCGCGGCGGTCGCCTCACGCAGCGGGGGCAGGGGAGGCGGGACGGGCGCGGGGACCCCCTCGGGACGTGCCGTGCCGGTCACCGGGACGGCGAGCGCGGCGGCGACGAGCGAGGCGAGAAGCCTCCGGCGCAGGCGGCTTCCACGCGGGGGGCTCCCGGCCGGCCGAGGGCGAAGAAGTGCGAGCGGGTTGCGGCGGGGGAGGGGGAGCGGCGCCGGTGGCCGGTCGTGGGCGCCCGGCGGCTCTACGGTGTCGATCACCCGGATCACGCTGCCGTGCGGCGCGTCCGCACCGCATCGGACCGTCAGGGACATTTGCCGCGGCACCGGCCGACCGTGGATGTAGACCTCTGGGCGGATGCCCGTGAAAAGGACACACCGCTACCCTCTGGTCATGCAGGTCGCATCCCCCAGTCCGTGGCCGAGGCGGCTGCCGCCCGGGGCCTGGGTGGTCCTCGCCTGGTGCGGGGGCACGGCGTTCACGTTCCTGATGCGGCTGCGCCTGCCCGGCGAGTGGTATCCCGCCGCGCACCCGGGGGCGCAGTTCTTTTGGTGGGACAACCTGGCGTTCTTCGGGGTGGGCACCGTCCTGGTGGTGGTGGGCGGCGCCCTGCTGGGCCGCCGTCCCCTTTCCGCCCTGTCACTGCCGCTCGCCGCCTCGATCGTCGGCACCGTACCGCTGGGTGTGGCGGAGATCCCGATGCCCCAGTTCCTCGCCGCCGGTGTCGCGGTGTTCTTCATCGCCGCCGCGCGCCCGCACGGGACCGGTGTCGCCGCCGTCGTCATGGCCCTCGTCGTGCTCGCCGGCTTCCTGGCCACGCGGCTGCTGTTCGGCTGGCCGATCGGCACCTCCACCGAACTCGCCGTGGCCCTGGCGACCGTCATCGCCTGGCTGCTCGGGAAATCGGTGCGTGAGTCCCGTGAGCACGCCGAGGAAGTGCGCGCCCGCGCGGCGACCCAGGCGGTCACCGACGAACGGCTCAGAATCGCCCGTGAGCTGCACGACATGGTCGCGCACAGCATCGGCGTCATCGCGCTTCAGGCCGGCGCGGCGCGGCGGGTGATCGACACCCAACCGGAGCGGGCGCGTGACGCGCTCGGGGAGATCGAGACGGCCGGCCGGCAGACTCTTTCCGGGTTGCGCCGGATGCTCGGCGCGCTGCGGAGCCACGAGCCCGCGCGTACAGCGCGGCCGGCGCCCCTGGAATCGGCACCCCTGGAACCGGCACCCCTGGAATCGGGGCATCGTGAGCCGGACTTCGGCCTCGCCGACGTCGACCGGCTGGCCGCCACGATCACCCAGGCGGGCGTACGGGTCGACGTACGCCGGTTGGGGGAGCCTCGTCCACTGCCGCCGGAGATCGACGTGTCGGCTTACCGCATCGTCCAGGAGGCCGTCACCAACGTGGTGCGGCACGCCGGCACGACGTCGTGCCGGGTGTGCATCGACTACCGGGACGAGGAGGTGCGCATCGAGGTGCTCGACGACGGGCGCGGCGGTGAAAGCGGGGAAGGTTACGGCCTGCTCGGGATGCGCGAGCGGGTCGGCGTCCTGCATGGGACCTTCGCCGCCGGGCCGCGTCCCGAGGGAGGCTTCCGGGTCGAGGCCCGGCTGCCCGTGCCGACGGGAGTGCGATGACCGTCCGCGTGCTGCTCGCCGACGACCAGCCGCTGATCCGCGCCGCCCTGCAGATGGTCATCGCCGACGCGCCCGACCTCGCCCTGGCCGGGGAGGCGGGCACCGGCGCGGAGGCGGTGCGGCTGGCGGAGGACGTCGAGCCCGACGTCGTGGTGATGGACATCCGCATGCCCGGTATGGACGGCATCGAGGCCACCCGGCTGATCACCACGGGCTGCGGCGCCCAGGTCCTGGTCCTGACGACCTTCGACGACGACGAGTACGTCTACGGCGCGCTGCGCGCCGGGGCGTCCGGGTTCCTCGTCAAGGACATGGCCCTGGACGACATCCTCGCCGCCATCCGGGTGGTCGCCGCCGGCGAGGCCCTGATCGCCCCGCGCGTGACCCGCCGGCTGATCGAGGAGTTCGCGGGCCGTCCCGCGCCCGGCCCGCGGCCTCGCCGGGTCGCGGGGCTCACCGAGCGGGAGGCCGAGGTGCTGACCCTCGTCGGGCGCGGCCTGTCCAACGCGGAGATCGCCGCCGAGCTGTTCATCAGCGCCGCCACCGTCAAGACGTACGTGACGCGGCTGCTCGCCAAGCTCGGCGCCCGCGACCGCGTGCGGCTCGTCATCATCGCCTACGAGACGGGCCTCGTGTCACCCGCCGGGTGAGCGGGAAACACAACGGCCCGGCGGGGGAGTGGTTCCCCCCTGCCGGGCCGTTTCGTGCCGGTCGGTCAGGTGCCCGTCAGTGGAGCTCCTTGCGGTCGCCGGCGCCGACGGCCGCGTGCTCCTCCGCGTGCTCCTCCTCGTGGTGGCCGTCGGTGAGCGGGACCCGGTCGGTCCCGTACGCCTGGCTCATCTTGGCGCGGAGCCGGCCGATGGCGCTGCGGGCGCCCTTGGGCGGGATGCCCTCGCCGTCCTCGGCGCTCTCGAGAACCAGGATCTCCTTCTTGCCGCGGATGTGCTCGGCGATGTCCTCCGCCGGCGGCGTGTGGACCTCGATGTACTGGCCGTTCGGCAGCCGCTTGATGACGCCGGACTCCACACCGTGGGACAGCACCTCGGCGTCCTTGCGCTGGAGGCCGATGCACATCCGGTAGGTGATCCAGTAGGCGATGGCCGGGCCGACGAAGATGGCGATCCGCCCGAACCAGGTCGTCGTGTACAGGTCGACCTTGAAGTTCGCCGAGATCTCGTCGTTGGCGCCCAGCAGCCACAGGATGCCGTAGAAGGTCATCCCCGCGATGCCGATCGCGGTGCGGTGCGGGTTGTTGCGCGGCCGGTCGGCGACGTGGTGCTCGCGGCGGTCGCCGGTGATCCACTGTTCCAGGAACGGATACAGCGCCAGGCCCGTCATGATGATGCCCAGCGGCACGAGCGCCGGGATCAGCACGCTCAGCGTGACGGTGTGGCCGAGGAAGTTGATCTCCCACGCCGGCATCAGACGCAGCGAGCCTTCAAGGAAGCCCATGTACCAGTCGGGCTGTGATCCCGCCGAGATGTCCGCCGGAGTGTACGGCCCGAACAACCAGATCGGGTTGATCTGGGCGAACGTGCCGAGCAGCGCGATGACCCCGAACGTGAACAGGAAGAACGCGCCCGACTTGATCATGAAGGCCGGGTAGAACGGAGCGCCCACCACGTTCTTGTCGGTCCTGTTCTTGCCCGGCATCTGCGTGTGCTTCTGCACCCACATCAGGATCATGTGCGCCGAGACGAGCGCGAGCAGGATGCCCGGGATCAGCAGGATGTGGATCGAGTAGAACCGCGAGATGACGTCGTGGCCCGGGTACTCGCCGCCGAACAGGAAGAACGAGATGTAGGTGCCCACGATCGGGATCGACTGGGCGACGCCCTGGGTGATCCGCAGACCCGCGCCGGAGAGCAGGTCGTCGGGGAGGGAGTATCCGGTGAGGCCCTCGAAGAGCGCCAGCGAGAGCAGGAGGATGCCGATGATCCAGTTGAGCTCGCGCGGCTTGCGGTACGCCCCGGTGAAGAAGATCCGGAGCATGTGCACGGTCATGCCGCCCACGAACAGCAGCGCCGCCCAGTGGTGGATCTGCCGCATCAGCAGACCGCCCCGGATGTCGAAGCTGATGTGCAGCGCCGAGGCGTAGGCCTCCGACATCTTCACGCCGTACAGCGGGGCGTAGTTGCCCGTGTACGTGACCTCGCCCATGCTCGGCTTGAACCAGAACGTCAGGAACGTACCGGTCAGCAGCAGGATGATGAACGAGTAGAGCGCGATCTCCCCCAGGAGGAACGACCAGTGGTCGGGGAAGATCTTCCTCAGGTTGCGCTTGAGGAAGTTCCCCGCGCCGATGCGGTCGTCGACGAAGGTCGAGGCGCCTGCGATGGCCTTCGGGGGAGCGTTCATGATGCGTTCTCCCTAGCTTCGGCTTCAGCGTCGCCACGCTCCCAGAAGCTGGGACCGACGGGGACCTTGAAGTCGGACTTCGCGACGAGGTAGCCCTCCTCGTCGATTCCGATGGGGAGCTGCGGCAGCGGGCGGGCGGCGGGGCCGAAGACGACCTTCGCTCCGTCCGCCGCGTCGAAGGTCGACTGGTGGCACGGGCAGAGGATGTGGTGCGTCGTCTGCTCGTAGAGAGCCGCCGGGCAGCCCACGTGGGTGCAGATCTTGGAGTAGGCGACGATGCCGTCGTGCGTCCAGTTCAGGTTCGTGCCGGACTTGAACTCCTCCGGACGGAACTTGAGCAGGATCAGCGTCGCCTTGGCCAGAGCGTTCAGGTCCTCCTCGTAGCCCTCGGGGACCACAGAGAGGATGCCGCCGGGAGAGTTGAAGTCGGCCGCGCGGATCGGCTGCCCGGTGCCCTCGACCACGAGGCGGCGCGGCTTGCCGTCCTTGGTGGGCTCGCCCCAGACGGTGTGCCTGAGCACGGTCCCGGGGAGCGGGCCGAGGTCCTTCAGCAGCACCAGCGGGAGCAGGCCCAGCGGAGCGGCGGCCAGCAGCAGCGTGCGGCGCAGCAGCCTGTGCTTGACGAACCCGCTCTCGTCGGCGCCCTGGAGGAAGGTCTCCTTGACGTACTCACGCGTGTCGTCGTCGGAGCGCATCTCGTGGCGCTCCTGGACGAGGTTGTACTTCGGCATGATCTGCCGCACCCAGACCGTGAGGCCCGCGCCCAGCGAGAGCAGGGCCAGGGCCAGGGTGCCGCCGAGCGCGTAGTTCGACGTGGCCGTGTTGCCGATCGAGCCGACCTGGAAGATCACGTACGAGGCGATGAACCCGGCCCCGGCCAGGAAGGTGATCAGGAACAGCAGCGCGACGAGGCGCTCGGCCTTGCGGGCCTTGACGGGGTCCTGCGGGATCACGCCCGGAACACCCTCGGGCGCGTGGATCGGGTCGGTGTCGACGATCGGCGCGTCGGCGGGCGGCGTGCCGAGGACGCGGGTCGGCACCCGGCCGCTCTCGGGGTACTCGTTCTGCTCTGTCATGCCGCCCGTCGCTTCTTCGCTGTGATCCAGATGGAGGCCAGGATCAGGAGGCTGAGACCCACGACCCACGCTACAAGGCCCTCGGTGACGGGGCCGATCCGGCCCAGACCCGAACCGCCCGGGTCGACCTGCGACCGCACGTGGGTGATGTACGCGATCATGTCGCGCTTCTGCTCCGGCGTGATCGTCGAGTCGTTGAACACCGGCATCGCCTGCGGGCCGGTGGCCATCGCCTCGTAGATCTGCGTCGGCGTCGCCGGGTTCAGCGGCGGCGCGTACTTGCCGTAGGTCAGCGCGCCGCCGGCGCCCACGAAGTTGTGGCACTGGATGCAGTTGGCGCGGAAGAGCTCGCCGCCCTTGGCCGGGTCACCCTTGGCGGGGTCGACCTGCTCGGCGCTGGGCACCGTCGGGCCGCCGCCCAGCGACTGGACGTACGCCGAGAGCTGGCCGATCGCCTCGTCGGTGGCCCACTCGGCCTTGGGCTTGCGCGGAGCCTGGGGACCCGCGTCGGCGGCCGGCATGCGGCCGCTGCTCACCTGGAAGTCCACGGCGGCGGCTCCGACGCCGATGAGCGTCGGAGCCTTCTTGGTGCCCTCGGCGTTCAAGCCGTGACAGCTCGCGCAGTGCGCCACGAAGAGGCTCTTGCCCTGCGCCACGTCGTCGGCCTTGCCGGACGCGATCGCGGCGTCCGCGGTGCTGCCGTTCGGCGCCGCGAGCGCGTAGCCGCCGCCGAGCAGGCCCAGCGCGAGCGCCACGACGGCGACTCGCGCGAGGGGATGGCGCCGTCGGGCGGTGATGGAGTTCACCGAAATCCCCGTTCCGATCATTTGATGATGTAGATGGTCGCGAAAAGGCCGATCCAGACCACGTCGACGAAGTGCCAGTAATAGGACACGACGATCGCGCTGGTCTGCTGCTCATACGTCAAGCGCTTCGCGGCGTACGTGCGTCCCAGGATGAACAGGAACGCGATCAGACCACCCGTCACGTGCAAGCCGTGGAAGCCCGTGGTCAGGTAGAACACCGAGTCGTACGGGGAGTGCGAGAGGACGTGGCCCTCGCGCGCCAGGTTCCCGTACTCGTAAAGCTGACCGCCCACGAAGAAGGCGCCCATCAGGAAGCTTACGACATACCAGAATCGCAGCTTCTTGACCTGGCCTCGTTCCACAGCCCACACGCCCAGCTGGCACGTGACACTCGACAGGACCAGAACGGTCGTGTTGAAGGTCGCGAACGGGACTTCGAGGTGCGCCTCGGGCCAGTGCGTGCCCTGTCCGAGGCTGACCGACCGGATGGTGAAGTACATCGCGAACAGCGCCGCGAAGAACATGAGCTCAGAGGACAACCACACGATGGTCCCGACCTGAACCAGGTTCGGCCGGCTGGACCCGTGCGGTCTCGTCGTCGTAGTAATTGCGGATGCTGTCGCCACGCCCAGCATTATTGCGGCTCCCCAGGTCGGGTCGCCCCACGACCCCCCGCTAGGGTCCTCGCGCGCCCACGAAACGGGCATGTCATGGCAATCGCCCCGGGGCTGCGAGCCCTGCAGCCGCGCCGGTAGCATCACGATGACCATACCCCGCGATTCGACAGTGAGCGTGAAATGAGGGTTCTCGTCTACAGCGACGACGCAGGCACCCGGGAGAAGGTGCGGCTGGCCATCGGGCGGCGCCCCGCCGCGGACGTGCCCCTCGTCGAGATCGTCGAGTGCGCGACCCAGCCGGCCGTGATCAAGCATCTCGACTCCGGCGACATCGACGTCGCCGTCCTCGACGGCGAGGCGCAGCCGGCCGGCGGCATGGGAGTCAGCAGGCAGGCCAAGGACGAGGTGCACAACTGCCCGCCGATCCTCCTGCTCATCGCGCGCAGGGACGACCGCTGGCTGGCCAACTGGGCCCGCGCCGACGCCGTCGTCGCGCAGCCCATCGACCCCGTCGTCCTCGCCGAGGCCGTGGCCGACCTCATGCGGCGCCGCCTCAGCCTCACCCGGGCGCACTGAAACCCGGCGAGCCGGGGCCGACCCGACCCGACCCGACATCCAACCCCGCGGAGCCCACCATGGACACGCGCACCACCTGGCCCTCCACGCTGAACGCCCTGCTGGCGGGCGAGAACCTGACGGCCGACGAGACGGCCTGGGTAATGGGAGAGATCATGTCGGGGGCGGCGACCCCGGCGCAGATCGCCGCCTTCGCCGTCGCCCTGCGGGCCAAGGGCGAGACCGTCGCCGAGGTGACGGGCCTCGTCCGCACCATGTTCGAGCGCGCCACCCCGCTCACGGTCGAGGGGCCGGTGGTCGACATCGTCGGCACCGGCGGCGACCGGGCGCACACCGTCAACGTCTCGACGATGGCCGCGATCGTCGCGGCGGCGGCCGGGGCCCGGGTCGTCAAGCACGGCAACCGGGCCGCCTCCTCGCTGTGCGGCGCGGCCGACGTGCTCGAGCACCTCGGCGTCGCCCTCGACCTGTCGCCGGAGGCCACCGCCCGGGTCGCGGTGGAGGCGGGCATCGCCTTCTGCTTCGCGCCCGTCTACCACCCCGCGCTGCGCTTCACCGGCCCGGCGCGCAAGGAGATCGGCGTGCCGACGGTGTTCAACTTCCTCGGGCCGCTGGCCAACCCCGCGCGCCCCGCCGCCCAGGCCATCGGCGTGTTCGACGCGCGCATGCTGCCGGTCATGGCCGGGGTCTTCGCCGAGCGCGGCGTGTCGGCGCTCGTCTTCCGGGGCGACGACGGCCTGGACGAACTGTCCACCGCGGCCCCGTCGACGGTCTTCGTCGTCCGTGACGGCACCGCGACCCAGACGACGATCGACCCGGCCGACCTCGGCATCCCCCGTTCCCAGCCGGACGACCTGCGCGGCGGCGACGTCGAGTTCAACGCGGCGGCGGTCCGCGACCTGCTGGGCGGCAGGACCGGGCCGGTGCGCGACGCGGTGCTGCTGAACGCCGCGGCCGGCCTGGTCGCCTACGACGGCCCGGGCGACGACCTGAGCGGCGAACTGAGCGCGGCGTACGCCCGCGCCGCCGAGGCGGTCGACTCGGGCAGGGCCGCGCGGACCCTGGAGCGCTGGGTCGAGATCAGCCGCGAGCTCGGCGGCAAGGCCTGATCGCGTTCCTGATCCGGATCGCCTCCGCCGCTGGAGGGATCAGGCGTCCGCCTTGATGGGGACGTGCCGGGTTCGGCCTGAGCCGTACCGTTCCCGCCATGATGCGCCTGTTCGCCCTTCGCGTCATCCACCGCTGGGCCGCGTTCGCCCGCGGCGGGATGGCCGCACTCGCCGCCGGTCTCCGTGGCGCGCCCTCCGCCGACTCTCGCCCCTGCGCGGTCTCCCCGGGACGGGACCGGGGCAGGGGCGGCCGGCAGGTCCGGGCGGAGGGCGGGGACGGCACGCGGCCCGGGCGTCCCGTTCACCCCGCCGCCGAGGACGACGTCGTCTGGGAACGCCTGCGCATCGCCTCGGAACTGCATGATCTTGTGGCCCACGACCTGAGCGTGATGACGCTGGGAGTGGGAGCGGGCCGTGTGATCATGGACAAGGACCCGGAACGGGCGCGGCAGACCTTCCGCGAGGCGGAGGAGTCGGGCCGCCGGGTCCTGTCCGATCTACGCCGGATGATGGGCCTGCTGCGCATGGACGGGCAGCGCCGCGGCCCCCAGCCGGGCCTGGGGGACCTGCCCAGGCTGATCGACGACTTCCGCGCGAGCGGGCTCGCCGTCTCGTTCACCGAGGCCGGCGCCCGGGGGAGCGGCCCCACGCTGGAGCTGTCGGCCTACCGCATCGTGGAGGAGGCGCTGGGCAACGCCCTGTGGTACGGCATGGCCCGAACGGCGACGGTCACGCTGCGGTGGCTGCCCGCCGTCCTGGAGGTCGTCGTCCACGACGACGGGCTGCCCCGCGACCGGCTTGTCAGCACCTGGGAACGCGCCGCGCTGTTCGGCGGCTCGGTCGCCGCGCACCCGCTCCCGGGTGGCTTCGAGGTCCGCGTCCGGCTGCTGCGTCCGGCCTGACCGTCCGGCGCCGGACCGGGGCGGGATCAGTCGGCGTCGGCGAGGCCGATGGAGAAGGCCGCCTCCAGGTCGTGGCGGGAGTAGGTGCGGAAGGCGATGTGCGTCTCGGTGTGGCGCACGCCGGACACCCTGTTGACACGACCGGGCACGACCTCGGCCACCTCGTCGTACCGGCCGACCCTGACCATGGCCAGCAGGTCGAACTCGCCGGTGATCGAGTAAACCTCGCTGACGCCTTCGATCTCGGCGATGGCCTCGGCGACCTCGGGGATCCTGTCGACGTCCGCCTTGATGTGGACGATCGCGGTGACCATTCGCGTCTCTCCTGCTGTCTCGCGGCTCGGGTCTGTCGCTCCCGACATTAGTGCCACTTCCGCCTTGTCACCGCAGGGGCCGTCCCTCACGGCGGTCGCCGCGCTGGTGCCGGTAGGCGCGCTCGATGCGCTCGACCAGCCGCCCCGCGCCGTACGCGGGAAGGCTCCAGGTGCCGTCGACCTGGACGAGGCGCACGCCGGGGGAGTCGAGCCAGCGCAGCACGCACTCGGTCTCCTCGGCGCTGGCGGCCGGGGTGGGGCCGGGACCGGGGGCGACCGTCTCCGCCGTGGCGACCAGCGCGTCCACGTACGGCGTGGGGTGGGCGCCCCGGGGCATCACGCCGGCCGCCGCGAGCCTGCCGTGCCGGATGACGTGGATGTCCCAGCCGCCGTCGAAGGCGGGGCTGGCCGCGACCATCTGCGGGATGCCGGTCAGCGAGCGCAGGCGCTGCATGCGCGCGGCGGTCCTGACGTAGGCCGCGAGCCGGTCCCGGTCGACGGCCGCCTCCTCGTAGCGCTGGTCGGCCGACAGGCGCCGCATGCGCGCCTCCATGGCCGAGAAGACCGCCTCCGCGTCGAGCTCCATCGCGCGCCGGGCGCGGCGGACGTGGCGGGCGTAGCTCTCCTCGCTCTCGCGGCCCTCGCAGGGCGCGCCGCAGCGGCCGATCTCGGCGAGCGCGCAGGCGGGCCGCCGCACGCGGGCCGACAACCGCTCGGTGCACTGGCGCAGCGGCAGCGCCTCGTGCATGGCCGTGCGCGCGTCGTCGGCGGTGCGGCTGCTGCCGAACGGGCCGAGGTAGGCCGCCCCGTCGTCGCGCACCTCCCGGACGACGCTGAGCCGGGGGAACGGCTCGTCGGTCAGCTTGAGCCAGACCGCCCGCTCCGGGAAGCGGGACCGTCTGTTGTAGCGCGGCTTGGTCGCCCCGATCATCCGCAGTTCGCGGATCTCCGCCTCCAGCGCGGTGGCGCAGACGATCGTCCTGACCCGCTCGGCGATGCCGACCATCTCGCGGATGCGCGAGCGGGTCTCGCTCGCGGTGAAGTAGCTGCGCACGCGGTTGCGCAGGTTGGAGCTCTTCCCGATGTAGAGCGCCTCGCCCTTGGCGTCCTCGAAGATGTAGACGCCCGGCGCGCCGGGCACCCCGTCGGCGAGATGGCGTTTGCGCTGCTGCTCCGGCGTGGGGGCGCGCACGAAGCCGCGCAGGTCCTCCAGCGTGTGCACGCCGAGCGACCCGACCCGCGCGATGAGGCCGTGCAGCACGTCGACCGTGGCCTTGGCGTCGGCCAGGGCCCGGTGGCAGGGCTCGGTGGAACTGCGGAAGATCCGCGCGAGGGTGGCCAGCTTGCAGTTGGGGGTCTCGTCGCGGGTCAGCACGCGGCGCGCGAGGTCGGCCGTGTCCACCACCGGATTGGCCGGGGGCGGGTAGCCGTTGACCTGGCACGCCGCCTTCAGGAACGACATGTCGAACGGCGCGTTGTGCGCCACCAGCGCCGCCCCGGCGATGAACTCCAGAAAGCTCGGCAGCACCTCGGAGAACTTCGGCGCGGCCACGACCATCGCGTCGGTGATGCCGGTCAGCACGGAGATGAACGGCGGGATCGGGCCGCCGGGGTCGACCAGCGTGGCGAACTCGCCGATCACCTCGCCGCCGCGCACCTTCACGGCGCCGATCTCCGTGACGGCGTGCTCCGCGGGCGACCCGCCGGTGGTCTCCAGGTCGAAGACGACGAACGTCACCTCCCGCAGGGGAGTGCCGAGCTCGTCCAGCGTGCCCTGTACCGCATCCACGCCCATGACCATAGAAGTCCCGACCGACAATTGCCGCCCCCGCCCCATGGGGAGGTCCGGAAAGGGCAGGGCGTGGGTCACCGGGTTCGGCGAGGAGCTGACCCGGGCCCGGCGGGCACGGCGATGTCAGCGGCCCGGTCGGAGGGCTACGCGCGGGCCGCTCCGGCCCGCCACTCGCGGGCCAGCATCGCGTAGATCAGTTCGTCGCTCCACGCGCCGGCGAAGAACTCGTTCTCCACCAGGCGGGCCTCCAGGCGCATGCCGAGCCGTTCCATGAGACGGGCCGAGGAGGTGTTGCGCGCGTCGCAGTTGCCGTGGATCCGGTGCAGCCCGAGACCCTCGAACCCGATCCGCAGGATCTCGCGGGCCGCCTCGGTGGCCAGGCCGCGGCCCTGGTAGGCCGGGTTGAAGACGAAGCCGATCTCGCCCTGGCGGTGCTCGCGGCTGCGCAGGAACAGCGTGAGGTCCCCGATCACGGGCCCGCCGCCGGCCGGCGCGGCGGCCACGCTGAGCACGTCGCCGTCGCCTCGGAGCGACGCGCAGGCGATCTTCCGGTCGAGCGCGGCCTTCGTCTCCTCCCGCGTACGGGCGTCCCAGTAGAGGTATCTGGTCACCTCCGGAAGGGAGTGGAAGGCGTGCAGGTCGTCGAGGTCGGCCTCGGTGAAGGGGCGCAGGACCAGCCGGGGGGTCGTGATGGGGAACGGCGGGGTGAACACGCCGCCAAGCGTACGGACGGGGGCAGGCGCCCTCCGGCGGGGGTGCCGCGCCCGGCCCTTCCGGTGCGGGGGCGCGGTGACAGATCATGAACGCGACGTGGACACGGTGCGACGGCCGTACCCTTGGAGGAAGACAAGAACAAGGGAGTGTCTCGCAGATCTTGCCGTGTGAGGCGGCCCGGTGGGCGCGCCGCGAGGTTCACGCCTCGCGGACGCGGGCATCGGGACGTTCTCGCACTCGGGGGCGACAGCACCGCGAGGCGCCGCGGGGCGACCGCAGTGGGCAGAAGATCTGTAGGACACGGCCGAGGAGCGACGAGATGAGTTCAGCCGGAGAAGGCCTGTCTCGTCCGTTGCCCGAGCAGGTCCGTTTACACGTGGTGGAGGTCGCGGCGCAGGTGCTGGGCTCGATGCCCGCCGCGGCCGTGCCGCCACCGTTGCGCAACATCGCCAGGTTCGACCCGCGCAAGCGCGCCCGTCTGGGCAGCGCGCCGATCGCGGCCCAGCTGGAGAACGACAAGGAGTTCCGCGAGCGGGTGGCCGAGACGGTGGAGGCCGCCTGGCCCGAGCTGGTGGCAAGCCTGGCCGAGGGCACGGTGCCTCCCGCGGCCGAGCCGGTGCTGGTCGCGGCGGCGGCGTACCTGACCCGGCCGCCCGGCTGGCCGGGCCTGGTCGAGCAGGCCCGGACCGACCTGGAGCAGGCCGCCGTGGCGGGCACCCAGCGGGAGCAGGCGGAGACGCGGCTGCGCGAGCAGCTCGCGGCGCAGCGTGCCTCCGCCAAGGAGGAGATCGACCGGGTGCGCGAGCAGCTCAGGGCGGCCCGCGCGGAGAACTCCGACCTGCGGCGCAAGCTGCACGACGCCCGCGAGCGGGTCAAGGCCGCCGAGACCAGGGCCGCTGAGCTGGAGGCCGAGACGGCCGAGGCGCGGGCCAGGGCCTCGAGCGTCAACGGCGCGGCCGAGACCGAGCTGCGCCGCCTCAGGGAGCGCCTGGCGGACGCCGAGCGCCAGCTGGAGGCCAGCCGCAGGGCCGCCCGCGAGGGCCGCAGCATCGAGGACGCCCGGGTGCGGGTGCTGCTGGACGCGCTCCAGGACGCCGCCGCCGGGTTGCGCAAGGAGCTCGGCCTGCCCACAACGATCAGCAGGCCGGCCGACTACGTGAACGCGGTCCTGCCTGGCGAGCCGGGCGTGACGGCCGTGCCCGCGCGGGCGCTGGCCAACGACGACCCCCAGCTCCTCGACCAGCTCCTGGCCATTCCCCACCTGCATCTGATCGTCGACGGCTACAACGTGACCAAGACCGGTTACCCGTCGCTGACCCTCGCCGACCAGCGGGCCCGGCTGCTGACCGGGCTCGGCGGGCTCGCGGTGCAAACCCGGGCGGAGGTGACGTGCGTCTTCGACGGCGCCGAGCTGAACGGGCCCGTCCAGGTGTCCGCGCCGCGCGGAGTGCGGGTGATGTTCAGCGCGCCCGGGGAGATCGCCGACGACCTCATCCGCACGCTGGTGCGGGCGGAGCCGCCGGGGCGGGCCATCGCGGTGGTCTCCTCCGACCGCGAGGTGGCCGAGTCGGTGCGCCGCATGGGTGCCCGGCCGGTGCCCTCGCTCCTGCTGCTGCGCCGTCTCGGCCGCGGCTGAACGGCCGTACGCACGCTCCGGACCGGCGTCGTCGCCCTGAGTGATGAGTGCCGCGAATACCTGCGAATAGGTTGAAGCATCAAGATCGCCTAGATAGAGTCGCGCCGCAGGTTTCGTTGATCCAGAGGGGGCCTCAGTGCGAGGGCGTGTGCCGGTGGCCGCGGGTCTGGCCGCCGTGGTCCTGCTGACGCCGATGGCGGGCGCGCAGGCGGATCCGAAGCCCACAGTCGCGCAGGCCAAGGCGAAGCTGAACAAGCTCAACGAGCAGGCCGACAAGCTGGTGGACCGCTACAACTCGGCCAACGAGAAGTGGAAGAAGGCGAGGCAGAAGTACCTCGCGATCAACGACGACTTCAAGAAGCAGAACGTCCGGGTCGAGACGCTGCGCTCCGGGCTGGTCACGATGGCCGTCAGCAGCTACCAGGTCGGCGAGATGGGGTCGTGGGGCGGCGTCTTCTACAGCTCCAACCCCGATGCCATGCTCAGCGGCCTGGCCACGCTCAACCACATGTCGGCCGAGCGGGCAGGGCGGCTCAGGGAGTACGAGAGCGCCATCCAGGGCCTCAAGGACCGCCGCGACCAGAGCAAGGCGCTGTACAAGGAGGCCTCCGACGTCAGGAGCGAGCTGGCCGACGAGAAGGAGAAGGTCGACAAGCTCGTCAGAGAGCAGATGAAGCTGCTGCGCTCGCTCGGGACGTACAACCCCGGCAACCCCAACAGCGCCGGCGTCGTCTACGCCGGACCGGCGTCCGGCAACGCGCTGGCGGCCCTCCAGTTCGCCTACAAGCAGGTCGGCAAGCCGTACCGCTACGGGGGCACCGGGCCGGGCGCGTGGGACTGCTCAGGGCTCGTGCAGGCCGCATGGGCGGCGGCGGGCGTGACGCTGCCCCGGACGAGCTACGAGCAGTGGGCCTGGGGCGCGAGCCGCAGGGTCTCGCTGGACGAGCTCCAGCCGGGCGACCTGCTCTGGCATGCCGGATACGGACACGTCGGCATCTACGCCGGCGACGGCAAGGTCGTCCACGCGCCGCAGACCGGTGACGTTGTGAAGATTGTCACACTCGCCGAGTATCACGCGATCGGAGCTGTCCGCCCCTGAGGCGTCGTCCATCTCTGTGATCTTTTGTACCTTTTGTGACTCATGTGACCTGGTTTAGCCCTTGTTGCCAAGATTGTGAGCAGAGTCACACTTAGCCGTTCGCGGTGCGGGTAAGCTGCGGTTTCTTCTCCGCGGCGTTCGTTATCCGATCTTTATCCGGTGGGAGGGCTTTGCCGAACGCGGCGGGTCCTCGGTAGCTTCTGGGCCGCGGCGAGCACGCCTCGCCGCCGCGCGTCCGGTCCGGCCGGCCGGTCGCGCGGTCATCCACCGTCATCGGCGCCCTCCATCACCCCCCTTCGCGGGATCCCCCGGCGCCGGTGGCCTGCCGAGTCCGTGCAGTCAGGAGGCACGGAGCCGGGGAACCATCGACCTTCACGCGAAGGTCCGGGGTGAATCGGCGCATCGCGCGCCGTAGGGCGACTTCCCCGCCCGAACCCGTCAGCTAACCCGGTAGGCGTGAGCGGAAGACCCGAGGAGAGATCCTGTCTACCACCCCCGCTAGCCTGTCCCGTATTGCCCGAATTGCCCTTGGAGGTGCCGCTTTGACGGCATCCGTAGGGGTCGCCGGTGCGCATCCGGCGGCGGCCGACACGGTGACGGTCACGGTCGTGAAGACGGCCACAGCGACGAAGACGGCCACGGCGACGAGCGCGAACACCGCCGCCCGCAAGGCCGCAGCGAGAAAGCAGCAGACGAGGAAGCGCGCCGCCAAGCGGAAGGCCAGCAGGGCCGCGCTCCAGCGGGCCAAGGCCCAGCGCGCGGTGAAGGTCGCGAAGAAGCAGATCGGCGACCCCTACCGCTACGGGGCCACGGGACCGGGCGCGTTCGACTGCTCGGGCCTGGTCCAGTACGCCTGGCGCAAGGCGGGCGTACGGCTGCCGCGCACGACCTGGTCCATCCGCGGCGCGGTCAGGAAGAAGGTGTCCTGGGGTCACTTCAAGCCCGGTGACCTGATCTTCACCAGCGGCGGCGGCCACGTCGGCATGTACGTCGGCCACGGCAGGATGGTCCACGCTCCGCACAGCGGCACGCGGGTCCGGATCGACAAGCTGGACGCCTACCGGAGGAGCACCTTCGTGGGTGCCGTCCGCCCGGGCGTCTGACGGGCACCGGTCACCAGCCCCCTCGACCGGCGCCGTCCGTACGGCCCCGTCCACCTCGCCGAGGTGGACGGGGCCGTGACAAGTGCTGGTTACG